>DASVOF010000097.1:0-25155 GCA_036383495.1 Sphingobium sp.
AATTCGTCGGGCTCGTCCGCCGGGACGAGATCGAACAGGCTGGCAACGCCGCGAACGACCTTTTCCGGCGAAAAGCTCGCCTGAATTTCGCGCACGCGATCAAGACGGGCCTGCATCTCTTCGGGAGTGAGGCTCATACGCTTGTTCCGTTCGCTGGATTCCCCGCGCGCGCCAAAAGGCGCGCCGCGATATTATTTGAAGCGTTCGACCTGTTCGAAGTCGAGTTCGACCGGGGTGGCGCGACCGAAGATCGACACCGACACCTTGACGCGCGCCTTTTCGAAATCGAGTTCCTCGACCAGCCCGTTGAAGCTGGCGAAGGGACCGTCGAGCACCTTGACCTGGTCGCCGATTTCGTAATCGACGCGGATTTCCTGCTTCGGACGGGCCGCGGCCTCTTCCTTGCTGTTCAGGATGCGCGCGGCTTCGGCTTCGCTGATCGCCTGCGGCTTGCCCATCGAACCCAGGAAGCCCGTCACCTTCGGCGTGTTCTTGACGAGGTGGTAGATGTCGTCGTTCATCGCCAGCTTGGCGAGGACGTAGCCGGGCATGAACTTGCGCTCGACCTGCACCTTCTTGCCGCGCTTGACCTCGGTCACGGTCTCGGTGGGAACTTCCACCTGTTCGACCAACTGGGAGAGGCCCATGCGCTCGGCTTCGGACAGGATCGATTCCTTGACCTTGCTTTCGAAGCCCGAATAGGCGTGGATGATGTACCAGCGCGCCATGTTACCGTTTCAAACTCCCGTTTAGACCGTCAGGCCTGACCAGCGGCAAAGGCGAGCAGCCATTGCACGATGGCGCCAAAGAAGGTGTCGATGCCAAAGAAGAAGAGGCCGAGCAGCGTCGTCATGATCGCGACCATGACGGCGGTCATCGCCGTCTCGCGACCCGTGGGCCACACGATCTTCGACGCTTCGGTCTTCACCTGATTGACGAATTCGCCCGGAGAAACCTTCGCCATCACTGCCTCAAAACCTTCGAACCAAACACCAAAGCGCGAAGCAACAGTCCGCCCTCCGGACCCCGCCATGCAAGGCGTCCCGGGGTGCGGCCGCTGGCTCCGCGACCCATCTTCGCTTGCGCGCTTATCCGTGAATCCTTGGAAAATCAAGGTTTGCGGAGCAGCGCTTGGCAGGAGTGGAGGGACTCGAACCCCCGGCATTCGGTTTTGGAGACCGACGC
Source organism: Sphingobium sp. (assembly GCA_036383495.1). Classification (GTDB taxonomy): domain Bacteria; phylum Pseudomonadota; class Alphaproteobacteria; order Sphingomonadales; family Sphingomonadaceae; genus Sphingobium. The sequence continues at coordinate 1,186 of DASVOF010000097.1, forward strand.
TCTACCAGCTGAGCTACACTCCTGTACCGGCGAAGGAGGGCGCTTTAGCGTGGCCTGCCGGGGAGGGCAAGCGGGAAACTTTAGAGGAATACGCCGCCCTTCATGATCCGCCTGGCGCGCCCTTGCACCGGCATGCGGTCGAAGGGCGTGTTGCCCGCCTGCGCCGCCATTTTTTCAGAATCGACGATCCACGGGGCGTCCGGATCGATGAAGATCAGGTCGGCCGCGCTCCCCGGCGCGAAGCTCCCCGCGTTGACGCCCAGGATCTTCGCCGGATTGGCGCTGAGCAAAGTCATAAGGCGATTGAGCGACACATGCCCGTCCCGCACCAGGTTGAGGGACAGGGCCAGCAGCGTCTCCGCCCCCGCCATGCCGGGGGATGCGTCGGCGAAGGGCAGCCGCTTGTCTTCGGCTCCACGTGGATCGTGGCTGGACGTGATCACATCGACCGTCCCGTCGGCCACCGCCGCGATCGACGCCTTGCGGTCATCCTCGGAACGGAGGGGGGGCGAAAGGCGCGCGAATGTCCGGAAATTCGTCACGGCGTTATCGGCGAGGAACAGATAGGCCGGGCTGATCCCGCAACTCACCTTCAACCCTTCCGCCTTGGCTGCGCGGATGAGGTCGAACCCCGCCTTGGTGGTCACCAGCCGGAAGTGGAGCGCCGCGCCGGTCGCCCGCGCCAGCATGATGTCGCGCGCGATCGCCATGGCTTCGGCGCAGGCGGGCGCGTGGGGCAGGCCAAGACGCGTCGCCGTTTCGCCACTGGTCGCGACCGCCTTGCTCGTCAGCCCGCTATCTTCGGCATGGGTGATGACGGTTAGCCCCAGGCCGGAAGCATAGGCCAGCACGCGCATCATCACGCCGGAATCGGCTATCCACTGACGCCCTGTGCCGACCGCCTTGGCGCCGGCCGCCTGCATCATGCCGATCTCGGCCAGTTCCGCGCCTTTCAACCCGCGCGTCGCCGCCGCTATCGGATGCACCCAGAAATCGGGCTTTCCGGCCCGCGTCGCTTGCCGGATCAGGCCGGCGTCATCCAGGGGTGAGGATTGGTCGGGCATCAAGGCCGCGCGCGTGATCCCGCCGAAATGAAAGGCGGGCTTGTCCGTCGCAAAGACGCCCAGATCGATGAGGCCCGGTGCGACGACCAGGCCAGCGGCATCGATCTTTTCAGCGTCGCTCGGCACGGCGACATCGCCCGTCGCTGCGATCCGGTCGCCTTCGATCAGGATGACGCCCCCGGCGAGCGACGAACCCGCCGGATCGGCCAGCTTTCCGTTGATGATGGCGAGTTTCGTCATTTCGAATTATCCCGAATTTCGTCATTCCCGCGAAGGCGGGAATCCATCCCCGGGCCTTGCGTCTGGGGATGGGGCAGGAGATGGGTTCCCGCCTTCGCGGGAATGACGGGAAGGGGGTGGGAATGGCGCATCATGCCCATCCCTCCACGCCACGAGCGCCGCGAGTCAGGACATCCAGGCAGGCCATGCGAATGGCGACCCCCATTTCCACCTGTTCGGTGATCGCCGAGCGTTCCGGGTGATCGGCCACGACGCTGGATATCTCGATGCCCCGGTTCATCGGTCCCGGATGCATCACCAGCGCGTCAGGCTTGGCGATGGCGAGCCGTTCCGGCGTCAGGCCATACAGCATATGATATTCGCGCGGCGACGGGATGAAGGCCCCGTCCATCCGCTCATTCTGGAGCCGGAGCATCATCACGACGTCCGCGCCGTCCAGCCCCTCATCCATGCGGTGGAAAGGGGTGGCGCCCAGCATCTCGACTTCGGGCGGCATGAGCGTCGGCGGCGCGACCGCGCGCACCTGTGCCCCGAGCGCGGCGAGGCAGAGCATGTTCGATCGCGCCACCCGGCTGTGCAGCACATCGCCGCAGATCGCGACGATCAAACCTTCAAAACCGCCTTTGCGCCGCCGGATCGTCAGCGCATCCAGCAGGGCCTGCGTCGGATGCTGATGCCAGCCGTCGCCCGCATTGAGCACGGGACAGTCCACCTGGTCGGCGATAAGGGCCACCGCCCCGGAACTGGCGTGGCGAATGACGATCACGTCCGCCGCCATCGCGTTCAGCGTCATGGCGGTGTCGATCAGCGTTTCGCCCTTCTTCACGCTGGACTGGCCTGCATGCATGTTGACGACATCCGCGCCCAGCCGCTTTCCCGCGATCTCGAAGGACAGGAGCGTGCGCGTCGAGTTCTCGAAAAAGGCGTTGATCTGGGTCATGCCGCGCAGCCGGTCGTCATGCTTGCGGGCGTTGTCGCGATTGGTCTTGGCCCAATGCGCGGCCTCATCGAGCAGGAAGCGGATTTCCCAGGGCTTGAGGTCCGCTATGGACAGCAGATGCCGATGCGGGAACAACGCCCGCCCCTTGAGGTCGGACGAGGCGGATGGAACGGTGATATCGGGCATGAACGGACCCTTTAAGCGAGGGCGGGAAAGAGGGCAAGGCGTCCTCGACTTGCTCCCTTGAGGCGTCAGAAGCGGCGGGCGATGGCGCCGGCGGTCCAGCCCATGCCGACGGCGAGGGCTATGGCGGTGAGGCCGTAGAGGAAGGGCCATTGTTCGGCGGCGACGGCCATGAAGCGTTCGAAGCCGGATTTGCGGATGGTGATGTCGCGCACGGCGGCGGCGACGACGCGGCCATCCTGCACCAGGAAGGTTTCCGCCGTATAGTCGCCCACGATCACGCGCGCCGGCAGCGGAAGGCGTGCGCGGTAGAGGACGCCATCGGTGATCTCCACCGTGCCGGGTCGCTCGACATAGAGGTCCGCGCGCTCGCGCAGGTCGATAAGGCCCGCCTGGAAACGGTCCAGCACCGCGCTGTCGTTGAGCGAAGAGGGCGAAAGCTGGAGCTTGTCCACGCCCATTTCGTAGATGGCGGCGGTGCGTTGGTCGACGACCTTGTGGATCGGGCGGGAGGAGGCGAGCGCGTAGAAGGTGGGCGCGGAGCGGAAGCGGGCGCTGTCGGCGTTGATCCATATGCCGGCGATCTTCTGCTTTTCGCGCATGGTGATGGATTGGTCGGGGCCCTTGAGCACGACCACGACGTCGGCGGGCTTTTTCGGACGGCGGCCGTCGGGATAGACGATCGCGCCGAAGAGGAGGAGGTCGGCCCCGGTGAAGCTGTAGCGGATATCCACCTCGCGCTGCGAAACGTCGGGGACGAGCATCGGCGCGTTGGCGGCCGTCAGCAGGAGAAGGGCGGGGGTGAGGAAGGCCAGGCGCTTCATCGCACCTCGACCGTATAGACTTCGTCGGGGCGGAAGCCGAGGCCCAGCGCCATGCGCCCGGCGACGAGCAGGACGATGACCGCCAGCAGGATGCGCAGATATTCCGGGCGCACCGTCATCGAGATGCGGGTGCCGATTTGCGCGCCGGTGACGCTGCCGATCAGCAGCAGCAGCGCGAGGACGAGGTCGACCGCCTTGGTGGTCATGGCGTGCATCATGGTGGTCGCCATGGTGACGAACAGGATCTGGAACAGCGAGGTGCCGACCACCGACTGGGTCGCCATGCCGAGCAAATAGAGCATCGCCGGAACCAGAATGAAGCCGCCGCCCACGCCCAGCAGCATGGTGAGGATGCCGGTCGCCATGCCGAGCAGCAGCGGCGCGAGCGGCGAGATGTAGAGGCCCGAGCGATAGAAGCGCCAGCGCATCGGCAGTGCGGCGACCAGCGGATGATGACGCCGCTTGCGGGCGGGCGCGCGCCGCCCGGTCTTCAACGCGACCAGCGCCTGGATCGATTCTTTGGCCATCAACGTGCCGATGCCGCCCAGCATCAGCACGTAGAGGATGCCGATCACCGTATCGATCTGGCCGATGGACTGGAGCAGGCGGAAGAGGAGAACGCCGATCCCCGCGCCGATGACGCCGCCGCCGATCAGCACGCCCCCCATGCGGAAATCGACCGAGCCGCGCGCCATGTGGGTGAAGACGCCCGAAACGCTGGCCCCCGTGACCTGGCTCGCGGCGGAGGCGGCGGCCACGGTCGGCGGTATGCCGTAGAAAATGAGGAGCGGCGTCGTCAGGAAGCCGCCGCCGACCCCGAACATGCCCGACAGCAGGCCGACGACGCCGCCAAGGGCGACGATCACCAGCGCGTTCACCGACAGATTGGCGATGGGCAGGTAGAGATCCATGGAGTCATGGGGTTAAGCGCATTGCGCGGCGAGATAAAGGCGGCGCGGGTCGTTCGCATCAAAAATCCGCGCCCAGGGTGATGGCGAGGCCTGAGGCTGGCGCCGCGCGGCCCGCGATCCGTTCGCGCCATTCGACGCTGAGCCGGGCGGCGATGCGCGGGAGGGGCAGGCGCAGCTGTAGTTCGGGGCCGATGTCGAGCCTCTCGACGCCCGGCTGAGCGCCCCCCGAAATGCCGGCGCCGAGGCGGAGAGGGGAATGGGCGAGCGGCGTCATCAGCGAGAATTCGCCGTCGGCGAACAGGTCCTGGCGACGGAAGCCCACCATCCCCGCCTGCGCATAGGCTTCGGCTTCGAGGTTCGCGACGACCGGCGCGGGGCCAAAGCCGCCAACGACGAGCAGGGCGTTGGCGTCGCGCGCGCCCTTGCCGAGTGAAATGCGCCGTTCGGCCGCGATGCTGACGGGAAGGTTCCGGGTGGGCTGCCAGGAAAGGCCGAGGGCGGCCTCCGGCGAAGCGGGGCGGTTCATGGCGGTGCTGACGCGGCCATAGGCGACGGTGCGGCCGGACGCGCGAGGCGTCAGGTCAAAATCGAGCCGGAGCCCCGCCTGCGATCCGCCAAGGCGGCCAGCGGCGACGGCATCGGCAGGAGTAGCGCCGCCCTCGCGCCATAGGAGCCATGCGCCGCCTCGCCAGCGATCCGGTAGGGGATGGTCGGGAGGCGCGAGTGGAACCGCCAAGGGCGTTGCCGGCGTCGCAATGGGCCGGGGCGGCGAGTTGCTTTCGTCGTGCGGGGTGAAGGTTGGGGCGTTCATTGCGCCCGGTTCGCCGGTTGAAACCAGCCGCCGGGGAGATTTGACGGCGGGTGCGAGAAGCCGTGAGGCCGGGCCATGCGATGGGAGGGGTGGGGCCAAGCGATAACTGGCGACCGCCGCAGCGGCGGGCAGGATCGCTATCGCCGGTTGCGCGTGATGCGCCAGCGTGACCGGTCGCGGCGCGCGAGGGCCGGTCGGGGCGAGCATATCGCCGGCGGCGCTGGCGAGCCGAATGATGATCCAGCCGCCCATCAACAGGACGAAGAAACGGACAGGCCGTCCGCTGGCGGTCGTGCTCATGCGAACCTTAAAGCTGGGGGAAACGGTGCTGGGTCTTGTCCCAGACCAGCGGCTTGCCGAACAGGGAGTCCAGATAACGGAAGACGGCGCGCCGGGCGGCCAGCATGGCTATGAAATTGGCCAGGATGGTGCGCGGAACGGCGCCCAGTCCATGCAGCCAGCCATAGCTGCGGCCCACGAAGACGGCGCGCATGGCCATGCGCCATGTCATGAAAGCGAAGTTCGTCCACAGGAGGAACTCGATCAGGGGGGAGGGGCCGATCGGGCGCGCGAGGTCGAAAGAGGAGGCAAGCAGGAGCACGCCCCAGAGCAGGAAAGCGAGATAGGCGGCGAACAGGATGAGCGCGGCCAGCGCGGCGCGGCGGTCGCGGATGCGCATCCACCATTCGGTCAGGCCGCCCTGCCAACCCATGCGGTCCCATCCAGCGAGTGATATGCCGACCATCCAGCGCGCCTTCTGCCGGACGGCGGCGTCCAGGCTGTCGGGAAAATATTCGCGCGTGGCGACGAGATCGCCGTTCCGGTCGCGCATCCGCACGAACACGCCCCGGCCGCCCATATTGGCGACGTGCAGGCCGGCTTCATAATCCTCCGTCAGCGAGGCGGGGTCGAAGGGGCCGCCCTTGCCCGGATCGACCAGCCGGTCGAGCGCGCCGCGCTCGAACGCGCAGGCGACGCCGGCTGAGGGTACGGACGCGCCCAGCGCTTCGCGGATGGTGAGATATTTGCCGTGGCTTTCGGCGAACTCGTCGCAATAATGGTTGGCGATGGCGCGCGCCCACCAGCCACCTTGCCCCGGCAACGGCAGGACGGGCAGCTGCACCAGCTGGAACCGGTCGATCATCAGGTCGAACAGCCGGATTTCATCGGCATGCACGACATCTTCGGCATCGTGCAGGGCGATCGCTTTGAAACGGACGCCGGTGCGGATTTCTTCGCGCAGCATGGCCCGCCAGAGGACGTTCAGGCAATCCGCCTTGGTCGTGGGACCGTCGCGATCGTTGACGCCGACGATCAGCCGTTCCTCGCCCTGTGCGACCGGAGCGACGGCTGCCAGCGTGGCGTGATCGTTGGGATAGACGCCGACGAAGATGCGATAATCGCCCTCTTTCCACTGATCCAGCGCATTGCGGAGCATGGGGGCGATCACGTCCGCCTCGCGCCAGGCGGGAATGAAGATGGCGATCCGTCCGGGCTGCGCCGAACGCGGCAAGGTGGCGGTGGTCATCCGCGCATGGCGGGAATAGATGGTCAGGTTACGCCACCAGCGTCGGCACAGATATAGAATGTCCACGAGGAAATCATCGAGGCCGCCGATGGCCAAGCCGACCACGGCGAAAAGCAAAACCTCATGATAAATGGTCGCCAGAACAGCGGCCAGCGCTTCCCCCATATGATAGGCCCCCTGAAACCTGGGACGAGTTCATGGCATTGAACGGTCCATATTCCAACCGGTTAGCGCGAATTTTTGTGCGGTGCGGTGCGAACCATTTTGACGAGCCCGCGATTTCACTTATGGCTGGGTCGGTTTCAGGAGGAAGCGGCCCGATGAACAGACGCCCGCGCTCCGCGCTGCGTGATTTCGTGACTGGCGAGGCGGGCGGCGCGCTATTGTTGATGGCGGCGGCCGTTTTGGCGTTGCTGCTCGCGAACCTGCCGGGCGGCGGCCATTTCTATCATGCATTGACCCATGCGGTGGTCGGGCCGCAACTGAGCCCGGCGCTGGGGCCCATGACCGTCCATCTGTGGATCAATGACGGGCTGATGGCGCTGTTCTTCCTGCTGGTAGGGTTGGAGATCAAGCGCGAGATTGTGGACGGTGGGCTGTCGACATGGGAGCGGCGGCGGCTGCCCTTCGTGGCGGCGGCGACCGGCATGGTTGCGCCCGCGCTCGTCTATCTGGCGATCGTTGCGGGCAGGCCGGAACTGGCGAGCGGCTGGGCGGTGCCGGCGGCGACCGACATCGCCTTCGCCATCGGGGTGCTGGCGCTGCTGGGGCCGCGCGCGCCCGCATCGCTCAAGCTGCTGCTGACGGCGATCGCGATCGTCGACGACATGGGCGCGGTGGCGATCATCGCGCTGGTCTACAGCCATGGCGTCGACCTTGCGGCGCTGGCGGGCGCGGGGGCGGTGCTGCTGGCGATGGTGGGGCTCAACCGCCTGGGGGTGAGAGCGCTGGCGCCCTATCTGCTGGGCTTTGCGGCCTTATGGTATTTCACGCTGCTGTCGGGCGTTCACGCCACGGTCGCGGGCGTGCTGGCGGCCATGACCGTGCCGGTGCGGCGCACGCCGGCCGCGCCGGATGCGCAGGACAGCCCGCTCCATCGCCTGGAACATGCGGTGCATCCGTGGAGCGCCTATCTGATCGTGCCGTTGTTCGGATTCGCCAATGCCGGGCTCACGATCGACCGCGCGGCGCTGGGCGCGCTCCTCTCTCCCTTGCCGCTGGGAATCGCGGTCGCGCTTTTCCTTGGCAAGCAGGGCGGGATCTTCGGCGGGATATGGGTTGCGAACCGGCTGGGTTTGGCGAAGCGGCCGACAGGGGTGAGTTGGGCGCAGCTTTACGGCATGGCGCTGCTTTGCGGCGTCGGCTTCACCATGAGCCTGTTCCTGGGCGCGCTGGCTTTCCCCGCTTCGCCTGTTCTGATCGAGGAGGCGAAGATCGGAATCCTCGCCGGATCGCTGCTTTCCGCTACGGCAGGCTATCTTGTGCTGCGCCTGGGCGGCCGTTCGCCTTTTCCGTCGGATCGCACCGCCGCTGCGCTGGACTGAATCGCTTCACTTGCAGGCCGGTGCTATGGTCCCTCCGCCGGAAAGACGACTCGCCAAGAGTCGCGGCACCCCACCAGTCTCTTTGAGCGATAAGGTAGGAGGGCGTGAATGACCGGAACGATGGACGTCAATTACCTTCTGCACAGGCAGCAGATGTCCCTGCTGCGGGCCCAGATGAGCCGGTCGCAGAAGGGTAGGGCGGCTTATGAGGATTTGGCGCGCGGCTACACAGACCAGATCGACGCCTATCGCCGCGAAAATACGCGGCTGGTCAACATGGCGCACTGACGCCGGACCATCCCTCATCGCCGCTGGATAAGCCTCTCGATCGACTGGCGGTGGCTTTCGTCGCCGCCGGTTTCTTTCTCCAGCACGGCCTTGATGCGCTCCAGATCGGTTTCGGTCAGATGCTCGATGCCGATGAAGTTGTTGCGCGCGCCCTGCACCGCGCGGATCAACTCGTCCAGCTTCGCCTGGATGGCTGACCCGTCGCGGTTCTGCGCGTTCTGGATCAGGAAGACCATGAGGAAGGTGACGATGGTCGTGCCGGTGTTGATGATGAGCTGCCAGGTGTCCGAATAATGGAAGACCGGCCCGGTGCAGACCCAGCCGAGGATGACCGCCATCGCCAGAATGAAGGCGAAGGGCTGCCCCGACCAGCTTGCGATGCGATGCGCGAAAGCCGTAAAAATCCTGTCCATTCTTATTCTCTCCTGATTGTGATCCGTTTCTTGTCTGTTCAGCTATTGCTTGTCATGAAGCGCGGATGACGACCATATCCCTTCGCCTCGCCGCCGTCGCGCTGCCCGCCGCCCTGCTCCTGTCCTCCTGCGCCACCGTCTCGCCCGAATCGCGGGTGCGCGCGGGGCTGATCGAGGCGGGGGTCTCCCCGCGCATGGCCGCCTGCATGGCCGAACGCATGGTCGATCGGCTCAGCCTGATCCAATTGCGGCGCATCCAGTCGCTGGCGTCGCTCCGCAAGTCCCGCATCGAAGACATGACGATCGATCGCTTCCTCTACAAGGTCCGGGCGCTGGAGGATCCGGAGATCTTCACGGTGACGAGCAAGGCGGCCATTGTCTGTGCTTTCTGAGCGTGATTTCGCAATAACCGCGTCGCTAATGCTTCTGAAGTTTTGCAATTTTGCAAAGTGACTTTGCGGAATGAGTCTGGCGTCCTTCGCCCGTGTGTGCTTTAGCCCGGCCAACAGCTTTTCACGCGAAAGGACGGGCGGGCCCCATGAACATTCACGAATATCAGGCGAAGGAACTGCTGGCGAAATACGGTGCGCCGATCGCCGCCGGTTACGCCGCCTTCTCGGTCGAGGAAGCCGTCGAGGCCGCCAAGAAGCTCCCCGGACCGCTTTATGTCGTGAAGTCGCAGATCCACGCCGGTGGCCGTGGCAAGGGCAAGTTCAAGGAACTGGCTCCCGAAGCGAAGGGCGGCGTCCGCCTCGCCTTCAACCTGGACGAGGTGAAGGCCCACTCCACCGACATGCTCGGCAACACGCTGGTCACCATCCAGACCGGCGAAGCGGGCAAGCAGGTCAACCGCCTCTACATCACCGACGGCGCCGACATCGCCAAGGAATTCTACCTGGCGCTGCTGGTCGATCGCGCCACCAGCAAGATCGCCTTCGTCGTGTCGACCGAAGGCGGCATGGACATTGAAGAGGTCGCGCATTCGACCCCTGAAAAGATCCACAGCTTCTCGGTCGATCCCGCGACCGGCTTCCAGCCGCATCACGGCCGTTCGGTCGCCGCCGCGCTGGGCCTGACCGGCGATCTCGCAAAGCAGGCGTCGAAAGTGGCCTCGTCGCTCTACGCCGCGTTCCTCGACACCGACGCCGAGCAGATCGAGGTCAACCCGCTGGCGCTGACCGAGCAGGGTAATCTGCTGGTGCTGGACGCCAAGGTCGGTTTCGACGGCAACTCGCTGTTCCGCCACAAGGACATCGCGCAGCTGCGCGACCTGACCGAGGAAGATCCGGCCGAGGTCGAGGCTTCGGAATATGACCTCGCCTACATCAAGCTCGACGGTAATATCGGCTGCATGGTGAACGGCGCGGGCCTGGCCATGGCGACGATGGACATCATCAAGCTGAACGGCGAATTCCCCGCCAACTTCCTGGACGTCGGTGGCGGCGCTTCCAAGGAGAAGGTGACGGCGGCCTTCAAGATCATCCTGAAGGACCCGGCGGTGAAGGGCATCCTCGTCAACATCTTCGGTGGCATCATGAAGTGCGACATCATTGCCGAGGGCATCGTCGCCGCCGCCAAGGACGTGAACCTGTCGGTTCCGCTGGTGGTTCGCCTGGAAGGCACGAACGTCCAGCAGGGCAAGGAAATACTGGCCACGTCGGGCCTGGCGATCGTCCCCGCGGACGACCTGGGTGACGCGGCCAAGAAGATCGTGGCGGAAGTGAGGAAGGCGGCCTGAGCCACCAAGCCACTTGAACGAACACCATGGGACGCAGGCGGTCTGACAGAGGCCGCCTGCGTCCTTGTCCGCATTTGCGGGCGATGGCGTGTAACAGGAGGATGTTGCGATGAAGATCCTTGTGCCCGTGAAGCGGGTCATTGACTATAATGTGAAGCCGCGCGTGAAGGCCGACGGGACGGGCGTGGACCTGGCCAACGTCAAGATGAGCATGAACCCGTTTGACGAGATCGCGGTCGAGGAAGCCATCCGCCTGAAGGAAAAGGGCGTGGCCACCGAGGTGGTCGTGGCCTCGATCGGTCCGGCCAAGGCGCAGGAAACGCTGCGCACGGCGCTCGCCATGGGCGCGGACCGCGCGATCCTGATCCAGACCGACGATGAAGTCGAGCCGCTGGCCGTCGCCAAGCTGCTCGCCAAGGTGCAGGAAGAGGAAGCCGCCGGCCTCATCATCCTGGGCAAGCAGGCGATCGACGACGACAGCAACCAGACCGGCCAGATGCTCGCCGCGCTGCTGAACCTGCCGCAGGGCACGTTCGCGTCGAAGGTGGAAGTGTCGGGCGACAAGGTCGACGTGACTCGCGAAGTCGACGGCGGCCTGGAGACGGTGAAGCTGAACCTGCCCGCGATCGTCACCACCGACCTGCGCCTTAACGAGCCGCGCTATGCTTCGCTGCCCAACATCATGAAGGCGAAGTCGAAGCCGCTCGCGAACAAGACGCCTGCCGATTACGGCGTCGATATCGCACCGCGTCTGGAGACGCTGAAGGTCAGCGAACCGGCCAAGCGTTCGGCTGGCGTCAAGGTCGCCGATGTCGATGAACTGGTCGCGAAGCTCAAGGCTCTAGGAGTTGCAGCATGACGAAAGCGCTTGTCTGGGTTGAACATGAGGGCGGCGCCGTCAAGGACGCGACCCTTTCCGCCGTCGCCGCCGCTGCAAAGCTGGGCGAGGTCCATCTGCTGGTCGCCGGTCAGGGCGTTGACGGCGTGGCCGCCGATGCCGCCAAGATCGCAGGCGTGGGCAAGGTCCATGTCGCGGACGACGCGGCCTTTGGTCATGCTCTCGCTGAGAACGTCGCGCCGCTGGTCGTCGCACTGATGGCCAGCCACGATGCGTTCGTGGTTCCCGCCACCAGCAACGGCAAGAATATCGCGCCGCGTGTCGCCGCTCTGCTGGATGTCATGCAGATCAGCGACATCCTGTCGGTTGAAAGCGAAGACACCTTCACCCGCCCGATTTATGCGGGCAACGCGATCGCGACCGTGAAGTCGAAGGACGCCAAGAAGGTCATTACCGTTCGCGGCACCGCCTTTGAAAAGGTGGCGCGCGAGGGCGGTTCGGGTGCGGTGGAAGCCGTTTCCTCGACTGGCGACAAGGGGCTTTCGAGCTTCGTCGGCGCCGAGATCGCCAAGCAGGAGCGTCCGGAACTGACTTCGGCCAAAGTGATCGTGTCGGGTGGCCGCGCGCTGAAGGACGGTCCGACCTTTGAGGAAGTGATCTTCCCGCTGGCGGACAAGCTGGGCGCAGCCGTGGGCGCGAGCCGCGCGGCGGTGGACGCGGGCTATGTGCCCAACGATTATCAGGTCGGCCAGACCGGCAAGATCGTGGCTCCCGAAGTCTACATCGCGGTCGGCATTTCGGGTGCGATCCAGCACCTTGCCGGCATGAAGGACAGCAAGACCATCGTCGCGATCAACAAGGACGAGGACGCCCCGATCTTCCAGGTCGCGGACTTCGGCCTGGTGGGCGACCTGTTCAAGCTCGTGCCGGAACTGACCAGCAAGCTCTGAGCGCATTCAAGCGATAAGAAAGGGGCGCGGCCGGGTTTCTGGCCGCGCCCTTTTTGTTGTCATTCGCAGCGGACGTCATTCTTGTCGATCGCGCGGCCGGCCAGCGCGCCGCCGCCTGCGCCCAATATGGTGCCGAGCGTCTTGGAACCGCCGGGCGCGATGATGTTGCCCAACACGCCTCCCGCGATCGCGCCGACTATGGTGCCGGTCGAGCCGTCATCGCGCTTGCAATAATAGCGGCCGTCGGCGTCGCGATAGACATAGTCATTCTGGCCGATCACGCGACCTGAATAGGAGCCTGCGCGACTTGGGCGGTCGTAGCCGTAGCGGTCGCCATAACGGTCGCCATAACGATCCGATGTGCAGGCCGCGAGCGGCAGCGCCAGCAGCGCGGCGGCGATGAGGGGCGTTCGCATTCTATCTCTCCTGTCGTGATTTCCTGTCGAGATAACCCGCCGGGTGCAGGGAAGTTGCGTGAGCGGAACGGATTGGGAGGGCCAGACCCGGCAGAAATAAGCCGCCCGTCACGGCGCCGCGCCAAGGGGGGAAGCGCGGACCGGGGCGGGCGGCGAGCCGGCGGCGAGAGGGCCGCCGCCGGAGTGAGACGCCAGCGTCAGTTGACGCTGGGCGCGCTCGTCGCGGTGGGGCGCGGCGCGGTGGCCGTGATCGGGGGCGAGCCGGCTTCGCTGACGGTGCTGCCGCCCTGGGCCGCGCGGGTGGAGATATCGTCCCTGACCTGATGGTAGCGGGAGACGAGATCGTCCTTGAACTCGGTCAGCTTGCCTTCGTCATAGAGCTTCTTGCCAACATAACCGGCGATTGCGCCGAAAACGAGGGTGCGGATCATGGGGTGGGGCTCCTTGTTCCGTGGGGTGATAGGGGTCGGAAGTTGGAGGGGTAACGGGCGGCCGCGCTTTGGGTTCCGTGCGCAAAATGGGGAGGCGACGGGATGAGGCGGGCGGGGGGCTGGACGCCGCGAGCTGCATAAGCAAGCGGTCGCATGCCCAGATTGTCAGGCGTCGTGCGCGGTTTCGGCGGCGGCGACAGCAGCGGCGGCTTCGCGGCGGGCGCGGTTGCGGTCGGCCAGGTCCTGGCGCGACGCCATGGCGAGGAAGGCGGCTTCCGAACGCAGGCAGCGGTCGCGGACATTGTCGAGGATGGCGGCGTCGGCTTCGGTCCGGGCCTGCGTGGCGAGGGCGCGGAAATCGGGATTGGCCATGGCACGCTCCTTTGTGCGAGAGGCCGACCGGGCGCTGCGGAGGCGGCGTCCGGTCGGTTCACTTTAGCCTGTGGCGATTTCCCGGTCGCCGGGAAACCGCGCCAGCCGCTTATTCGGCGGGCTGGATGTTCACGGCAGCCATCTTGCCGCGACGGTCCTGCTCCAGATCATAGGAGACGCGGTCCTTTTCGCGCAGCGTGGCGAGGCCAGCGCGCTCAACGGCGGTGATGTGGACGAACGCGTCCGGGCTGCCGTCGTCGGGGGCGATGAAGCCATAGCCCTTGTCGGCGTTGAAGAATTTGACGGTTCCGGTGATAGCCATGAGATTTTCTCCTTCATGCGGCGCGTCCAGCGTGGACGGACCGATCGCTAGAGGGGCAGGGAAAGAAGGAGTTTGGTGCCGCAAAGCGCCGAAGACCGTCGATTTGCGACTGTAGCAGGCCGGCATATGGGCGTTTGGGGGCGCAATTGCAAGGGCGGGGGCGGCGCGGCCCGGTTTGGGGGAGCGCTCATCCCGATCCCTCCAGCGCCGCAAAGCCGAAAAAGACGTCGCGGGCGCGGGCGGCGGCATCCTCATAGGGGCGGCGCTGGGCCGCATCCCGCGTGGCGAACGCGTCTTGTTCCTGGCGCGTCAGGTCGCGCTCATAGACGTCGATGTCGTATGTGTCGTCGCTTTCATCGCCGTTGAAGCCGGGCGGCGCGGGATAGTCGGTGCGCCAGGTTTGCCTGTCCTCGTCCCACCATATGCCGCGCAGCCGGGCGGCGGCTTCGTCGGGCGGAAGGGTCGCCAGATCGACGGGAATGGGGCGAAGTTCACACCGTTCATCGAGGGGTGCGCGCTGGGCCTTGCCGCCCTCGCTCAGCGCCATGCGCGCGGCGACGAACAAGGCGGCGGACGCGCCCGGCGACAGGGCGGTAGCGGTCGCTTCGATGGCGGCTGGGGCGTCGGATATGGCGGCGTCGATCAGCGCGGCCTCGTCTGTTGCGTGGGCCAGGCTGGGGCGATCCGCGTCCGCCGCCGCTTCATCTTCCGGGCAGATGAGGTCGAGATAGGCGGCGAAATCTTGCGCGACGACGCGGGCGAGCGCGGCGTCGGTGCCTTCCGGCGGGATGTCGGCCATGCGATCCAGCCGCGCGAGCATCGACATGGCGAGACGGTTGTCGTGGCGGTGGCGGGTGATTTCGTGGGCTTCCGGGTCCTTGCGGATCACTTCCTCGCTGCCGGTGAGGGCGCGGGCGAGCAGATCATCGGCGAGGCGCGCGCGGGCGATGAGGATGGCCGCGTCCCAACCGAGGCGAAAGGCCGCGCCGTCGCGGCGGATACGTAAGGCATAGGCCGATCGGGTGGAGATGTGGGCGGCTTCGCAGGCGGCGCGGATGACGCCGGTGGCGGCGAGGGTTTCGAGGAAGATGCGCTGGCGCTGCGGAGTCCAGCCGTCGACGCGGATCTGCTGCGCGGGCGTGGGGAGGGAGGAGAAGTGGTAGGACATGGGCAAAGCTCCTTTTTATGGGAGGGTTTGCCGGGAGGTTATAACAGGAGAGGGGTTGTAGGACAGAACAAAATGGGAACAAATGGTCGCAAGCGGTTTACCAGTTGCCGCCGGCGTCCTTGATGGCTTTGAGCAGCGCCTTCTTGCTGGCGGTGCGGCGGGCGCCGCTGTTGCGAGGCATGTCGGCGTCGGTGATGCCGAGTTCGGCGCGGCGGCGGGCGATCTGGCGCCCGAGTTCTTCGAGCGTGATCGGTTCAGGGCTGGAGGTCTTCGACGCCATAATCGCCTGCGGTTTCGTAGCGGATGCGTCTTTCCATATAGTCCAAGTCGAGGTCTTCGGACAGAGCTAAGAGGGTGCGGGCCTGATCCAGCATGTCCTGCGCGGTGCCCGACGCATATTGGCCCATGCGGTCGGCGATGATGTCTTCGGTCGCGATCACTTCGATTATGCCGCTGTCGCCAACGCGTATGGAGCGAACGCGCTCTCGATCGGCCTGGCCGTCGAGAAGGGTGGAGGAGACGACTTCGAAGCCGAGTTTCAGATCGGGATGAATCCAGCCCCGTGTCGCCATGCCCGGGCCTGAGGGACGGATGAAGCCATGCTCGGCAAGAACTTGCTCGAAGCTGGTTTGCGAGCCAGTTACAATGTCGAAATCGCCGGTGTTGATGGTGCTCAGGGAGTAGATTTCGACTGCTGCACCGCCGACGAGGATAGGGCGCGAGAGGTTGCGTTCCACCATGGCGTCGCTGATATGGGCGAATATTTCGAGCGCAGAGGTGAATTCGGGGCGATAGAGGGTCATCGCCAGGTCATTTACTCATGTGCTTCCCGATAAGCGGCGCTCGCCTTGTTCAGGAGTTCTATACCCGCTTCGCGACTGACGATGGCCGTGTAACGGGCCATATTTCCGCAAAAGCCGCCTACGCGCCCTTCACGCTCCACATTTACCGAAATGGGGCGTGTGACGGGTGTTCCATCAGCAAGCTGGAAGCGGAGCTCCGCTGAAAGCTTCACCTCGTTCTTGCAGATGTTTTTGAACTCACCCGAGCCCAGGCATCGCAACAGGGTTGATCCCTTTGTCACTCGCAATGCCGGACCTGAAACGCCAGCCGGCGTGGATGGCAACAAGTGCTGCATCAGCGCAGAGATGGGATTGTCCATTTTGTAAGCCTGGCAGTAGATGCTGACGATCTTCACCATGTGATCGGCCGCCGCCGCATTTTCCAGGGTGAAGGGGTAGGCCGCTGCGTCGGGCAGATCGGAGAAGGGGCCCTGAATGCCCTGATCCTGCGCAGCGCTTTCGATCGCCGCCTTGTCGAGATTATAGTCTACGACACGGCTGGACGACGGTGAAGCGGTAGCGAGCGTCACGCCCGCTACCGCCATGGAGAGCCAAGGCTTCATCCTGCGTCAGTTCGCTGTAGCGCTGGCGATGGAGGTCTGACCGGCTTTCTCGCGTGCCTTCACCCGCTTTTTCCAATCCTTCTTGGTGCTGCCGGTAAGGATGCGGGCGCTTTCCAGCGCGAATTCCTGAGCCAGCTTTTCCCGAACGCCGCTGCCGCGCATGAGCATGCCGCCCCAGCCGCCATGCGAGTTGACGACATGGACGTAGAAGGAACCGATGCTCTGATCCCCTGCCGCGTTGAAGATATCGACCTTGCCTGCAAGCTCATCCGATGAGCTGCTGATCAATATGGCCATCGCGGCATTCGCCGTCTTGATGCCTTCCACGGTGATGCGCAGTTTGAGCGGAACGCCCTTGCCTTCGGTCAGGCCCCAATTGTGGGTGACATCCTGCATCACGAGCGGGAACATGACTTCGAACGGCAAGGTCGCATATTCTTCCTGCGCCGGATGGGGCGAGGCTGTCGTGGGATCGTAAGCGGCGAGTTTGGTTTCCGCCCGCTTTTCCGCCGCCTTGGCTTCCAGCTTTTCGAATTTCTGCCTGGCCGTGTCGGCTATGACGATTTCGACCGAGGCCACGTGGTTATTGTCCACGATCTCTTTCGGCAGATCTTCGATCACCGTGCGCTGGCGAGCTTGCGCCGTCGTGCTGGCCGCGAACAAGGCAGCGACGAACATCAGATATTTCATATGATTCCCCCTGCTTACATACCGCGCGAGCCCCCGCGCGGAACGTGCTAACTGTATGAGTTGCCTTCCTGAACCGGTCAATGGCGGAATGAGGGTGCGATTCATTTCGGAATGATCCATTCGCATTCTTGCGTCTCGTCGCTACTCCGCCGCCACAGCCTCCAACCCCAACAACGGCGCGAGATAGCGCCCGGTGAAGCTCCGGGCGTTCTTCGCGACCTTCTCCGGCGTGCCTTCCGCCACCACTTCGCCGCCTTTGACGCCGCCTTCGGGGCCCATGTCGATGATCCAATCCGCCGTCTTGATGACGTCGAGATTATGTTCGATCACGACCACGCTGTTGCCTTGGTCGACCAGGGCGTGGAGGACTTCGAGGAGTTTGCGGACGTCTTCGAAGTGGAGGCCGGTGGTGGGTTCGTCCAATATGTAGAGGGTGTTGCCGGTGGCGCGGCGGGAGAGTTCCTTTGCGAGTTTTACGCGCTGGGCTTCGCCGCCCGACAGGGTGGTGGCTTGCTGGCCGACCTTCACATAGCCCAGGCCCACTTCGGCGAGCATGGCCATCTTGTCGCGGATGGGGGGGACGGCCTTGAAGAATTCCACCGCGTCCTCGACCATCATGTCGAGCACGTCGGCGATGGAGTGGCCCTTGAACTTCACCTCCAGCGTTTCGCGATTGTAGCGCGCGCCGTGGCAGACGTCGCAGGTCACATAGACGTCGGGGAGGAAGTGCATCTCGATCTTGAGGAGGCCGTCGCCGGTGCAGGCTTCGCAGCGGCCGCCCTTGACGTTGAAGGAGAAGCGGCCGGGCTTGTAGCCGCGCGCCTGGGCTTCGGGGAGGCCCGCGAACCAGTCGCGGATGTTGGTGAAGGCGCCGGTATAGGTCGCCGGGTTGGAGCGCGGGGTGCGGCCGATGGGCGACTGGTCGATGTCGATCACCTTGTCGCAATGTTCGAGGCCCGTGACCTTGTCATGCGGCCCCGCGACGATGCGCGCGCCGTTGAGGGCGCGGGCGCTGGCGGCGTAGAGGGTGTCGATGGTGAAGCTGGACTTGCCCGAGCCGGAGACGCCGGTGATGCAGGTGAAGGTGCCTAGGGGGATGCTGGCGGTGACATTTTGCAGATTGTTGGCGCGTGCGTTGTGGACGGTGAGTTTCTTGCCCGTCCCCTTGCGGCGTTTGGCGGGGACTTCGATGCGGCGGGTTCCGTTGAGGTAATCGGCGGTGAGGCTGTCGCGGTGGGCGAGCAGTTCGTTGAGGGAGCCTTGCGCGACGATCTGGCCGCCGTGGACGCCTGCGCCCGGCCCCATGTCGACGATATAGTCGGCGGTGCGGATCGCATCCTCGTCATGCTCCACGACGATGACGGTGTTGCCGAGGTCGCGCAGGCGTTTCAGCGTAATGAGCAGGCGGTCATTGTCGCGCTGGTGCAGGCCGATGCTGGGCTCGTCGAGGACGTAGAGGACGCCCGACAGGCCGCTGCCGATCTGGGAGGCGAGGCGGATACGCTGGGACTCGCCGCCCGACAAGGTGCCGCTGGTGCGGTCGAGGTTCAGATAATCGAGGCCGACATTGTTGAGGAAGCCGATGCGCTCGACGATTTCCTTGAGGATGGCCTTGGCGATCTGGTTTTGCTGGTCGGTGAGGTGGGCGGGGAGCGACTGAAAGAAGGCGAGCGCGTCGACCACGGAGCGGCGGGTGGACATGGAAATGTCCTCGCCCGCGATCTTGACGGCGCGGGCTTCGGGCTTGAGGCGGGCGCCGTGGCAGGTCTCGCACGGCATGGCGGTCTGATATTTGCTCAGTTCCTCGCGCATCCAGGCGGATTCGGTCTGCATGAGGCGGCGGTTGAGGTTGCCGATGACGCCCTCGAAGGGCTTTTTGACTTCATAGGATTTTTTGCCGTCGACGAAGCGCAGGGTGACGGGCTTGCCGGCGGTGCCGTGGAGGATGATGATCTTCACCTCTGCGGGGAGGTCCTGCCACGGGGTTTCGAGGGTGAAGCCGAACTCCTTCGCGAGGGAGCCGAGGACCTGCATATAATAGGGGCTGGGCGGGTTGGACTTGGCCCAGGGGACGATGGCGCCCTTTTTGAGCGTCAGATGTTCGTTGGGGACGACCAGTTCGGGGTCGAACTCCTGCCGTTCGCCGAGGCCATCGCAGGCGGGGCAGGCGCCTTGCGGGGCGTTGAAGGAGAAGAGGCGGGGCTCGATCTCGGGGATGGTGAAGCCAGAGACGGGGCAGGCGAATTTTTCGGAGAAGACGATGCGGTTGGCGGGGAGGGTTGCGCCCTTAAGCCCCTCCCCTTTAGGGGAGGGGTTGGGGTGGGGCTGTGCCCCCGCGAGAGGCCCCACCCCCGGCCCCTCCCCTAAAGGGGAGGGGAGGGCTTCGGCGACCGTAGTGTCCGCCAGGTCCACATAAGCCAGGCCATCCGCCAGCTTCAGCGCCTGTTCGAAGCTGTCGGCGAGGCGGGTGGACATGTCCTGCGCCACGGCGAGGCGGTCGACGACGACTTCGATGTCATGCTTGTATTTCTTGTCGAGGGCGGGGGCGTCCTCGATCAGATATATCTCGCCGTCGATGCGGACGCGGGTGTAGCCCGCCTTTTGCCACTCGGCCAGTTCCTTGCGATATTCGCCCTTGCGACCGCGGACCACGGGGGCGAGGAGGTAGAAGCGCGTGCCTTCGGGCAGTTGCAGCACGCGGTCGACCATCTGGCTGACGGTCTGGGCGCTGATCGGTTCGCCGGTCGCGGGGGAGTAGGGGACGCCGACGCGCGCCCAGAGCAGGCGCATATAGTCGTAGATCTCGGTGACGGTCGCCACGGTGGAGCGCGGGTTGCGGCTGGTCGTCTTCTGCTCGATCGAGATGGCGGGGGACAGGCCGTCGATATGTTCGACATCGGGCTTCTGCATCATCTCCAGGAACTGGCGCGCATAGGCGGAGAGGGACTCCACATAGCGGCGCTGCCCCTCGGCATAGATGGTGTCGAAGGCGAGGGACGACTTGCCCGAGCCGGACAGGCCGGTGATGACGATCAGGCTGTCGCGGGGGAGGTCGACATCGACGCCCTTGAGATTGTGCTCGCGCGCGCCGCGCACGGAAATCGTGGTGAGACTCATGGGGCGTGTTGTTCCAGATTTGTTCTTGATGGGCAAGATTTGTCCGCGGATATGGGCGCGCGGCGCGGTGGCCGCAAGCACCCGGTCCATGTCGTTCGTGGGCGTCAGTCGGCGGTTCGTCGCGGCGCGACGCCGCCCGGCGCGGTTGAGCGGCGGGTCATCGAATGGGTGACGGGTTTCAAGCCCGTTCCCCTATAGTGGCGGTGAGCGGAATGACGGGTCGGCCCTCCCGGTCGCGTCTTCACCCGTGACAGCATGAAATCCCGGAAGCCCGACAGCATCCCGGATACGCCCTCGGCCTTCCCTTGCGCCGGGGGCGTTTTTCGTTCTGCTCCGGCGGCCCATTATCTTACGCTACGTAAACAAGGTTTTCTCCGCTCGACAGATGTCATTGGTCGGCCTGGTGAGCCCGTTCATCGAGCCGCGCGTCGTTGGGCGATGCGGATCGGCGCCTGTCGAAGCGCTGGGGCCAGATAGCTGGCGGGGGCGTAAACGGGACGGAAGAAGGCGAACAAGAGCCATAATCCCGGAGCCTTCACGGGGCGGGTCGCACAAGCATATAGTTGAGGAGATGTTGTCATGATCGCCGCCAGAACCCCGATGAAATTTCTTGCCGCATTGGCTGTTGTCGCCATCGCAGGCGCTGCGAGCGCCACAGAGTTTGAATCGAACGGCCATTCGACCGAGGTGCGCTATCACGATCTCGACCTGTCGAAGAAAGCCGACCAGCGCCGGTTGAACGCCCGGATCAAGCGCGCCGCCGCCAAGGTATGCCCGGCGTCCACACGCAACGAAGCGGCCAAATGTCAGACTGTCGCCATGGCGCATGTCCGTGCGCCGATCGAAGCGGCCATCGCCAGGGCGAATGGCGAGGGCGGCGAAGTTTATGCCGTAAAGAGCGTCGACCAGCCGATGGGTGCGGCGCACTAAAGGCGGCCATCACCCGTCACCCCAGCTTTCGCTGGGGTGACGGTTTCATTGAGAGGCAAACTCACCGCCCCGTCATCGCTCGCGCATTGGCGAGATAAGTGCGGCCGATGCGGATTTCCGCGTCGTTGGCGAGGCAGGCGAACCAGACGCCGCTGCCGTCGTGACGCAGGCGGGCGATATGGTCGCGGCGGACGATGTGGGAACGGTGGAGCCGCATGAAATGCTGCGGATCGAGCCGGCTTTCGAGCGAGCTGATCGTCTGGTGCAGCAGATAGCTGTGCGCGCCGATGTGGAGGCGCATATAGTCGCGCTCGGCTTCGATCCGGTCGATCTGGCCGGCGCCGATGCGGATCAGTTCGGAACGGTGGGGGACCCAGAATTCCTCGGCCCATTCGGGTTCCGGCGCGCCGCTGGTGGCGGGGGGTGCGGCTTCGCGGTTGTGCAGGGCGCGTTCGACCCTGTCGATCGCGCGGCCTAGGCGATCATGCGCCACGGGCTTGAGCAGATAGTCCACGGCGGCCAGGTCGAAGGCTTCGACCGCGAAGCCTTCGAACGCGGTGACGAAGATGATGGCGGGGCGTAGCCCCATCCGGCTGGTGGCGCGCGCGACGCCCAGGCCGTCGAGCAGCGGCATGGCGATGTCGAGCAGGACGAGGTCGGGGGCAAGCCCTTCGATCAGGCGCAGCGCCGCTTCGCCGTCGCTGGCGGTCCCGGCCAGCGCGATGCGCGGTTCGCGCGCGCAGAGCATCTGCAACCGTTCGACCGCGAGCGGTTCATCGTCGACGATCAGGGTCCGAATGGCCGTCATGGTATGGGCTCCTTGAGGATCAAGGGCATGCTGAGATGGACGGCGAAACCGCCACCGTCGCGCGGGCCATAGTCGATCCGTCCCCGGTCGCCGAAGCGCGCGGTCAGCCGGTCGCGGACATTGGCGAGGCCGATGCCGTTGCCCGCATCGGCGGCGCTGGGCGGCTGGTCGCCATCGTCGGTGACGATGAGGTGGAGCATGCCGCCTTCCTCATGCGCGGCAATGGCGATGGTGACGGGGCTGGACGTGCGTGAGACGCCGTATTTGATGGCGTTTTCCACCAGCGGTTGAAGGATCAGGCCGGGGACGCAGGCGTTGAGCAACGCCGGGGGCACGTCGATGCGCGTGGTCAGGCGATCGGGGAAGCGGACCGTTTCGATATCGAGATAGAGTTTCTGGAGATCGACCTCCTCCTCCAGCAGGACATCCTCCAGCGGATCGCCGGCCAGGCTGGTGCGGTAGAAGTTGGAGAGGGAGAGGATCATCCGTTCCGCTTCGTCCCGGCGGTCCTTCATGACCAGCGAGGAGAGGCTGTTCAATGTGTTGAACAGGAAATGCGGGTTCACCTGATAGCGGAGCGAGCGTAGTTCGGCCTGCTGCGCGGCGCGTTCGAGGCGGGCGGCGCGGCGTTCGACGCGGTGCGCTTCGCTGGCGTAGGACAAAGCGAGATAGAGGCCCGCCCAGGCCGAGAGGAAGAAATAGCGGCTGATCGCGTCTTCGACAATCTGCGTCAGGGCGAAATTATGTTGCTTTGCTTCTTCCTTATAGTCGGCGTCGGGGACGACGGCGGCGGGATCGTAGATGTTGAATGCGTAGAAATTGGCCGCCGACGTCGCCAATGCGAAGGGCGCGGCGAGCGAGAAGGCGGCGACGATGCGGATGGCGAGCCGCCGGGAATCGAACCGGCGCAGGCAGAGATAGAGGACCCAGGTGACGACGATGCCGATCGCCGTCACCACGGCGCGGCGGACGGCCATGGCCCCCTGCGCTTCGAAGCCCATGACCGAGGCGCGCAGCGTCACCAGCACCGCATAGAAGAACCAGAAGCCGAGGATGGAATAGAGCGCGAGCGTCGGCGGCACGCCGGGCTCGCCGTCTTCGGGATGGCTGATCATCGGACTGTTTCTAGGGCAATGCAGCGGCGCTGTCGCCCCCGCCGGTCGAAGGAGGCCGCCTGTTGGTCGATGTGGGGAGGGCTGGTTTGGGTCTGATCCCTCTCCCTTGAGGGAGAGGGCTGTGCAGACTTGGCGGCTTGCCGCTTTAGTCGTAGCTGGGTGAGGGGGATGCGATCCACCGGATCGCGCGGGCCGTAGGCCCGCTCCCCCTCATCCAACTCCGCCTAGGCTCCTTCGTCGCCAAGGCTGCGTATCCTTCTCCCTCGAGGGAGAAGGCGGAACTGGCGATCGTCGCTGGCCGTTGAACCGGGGAGGCGCGGACGATCCAAATGCCACGTGAGGAGAGAGAGATGAGCGAGAAGACCGACATTCGCCCCCACAGCCGGGAAGAGGCCGGGGACAAGCGGCCCACCGATGCGCAGGACTATGCCGTGACGGCGGAAGAGAAGCTGGACGAGGGCCTCAAGGATTCCATGGATGCGTCCGACCCGCCGGCCGTGACCGCGCCGGGCGATCATGGCGATCCGGTGCCGTCATCGGGCTATAAGGAAGAGGATGAGGAGGACCGATAGACGGGCGCGATAATGATGATATGATCGAGACCGAGGGCGACCGGATCGGCGGACGGCCGGGCGGTTCCCCTCCTTAGGGTAGAGGAGCTTTGTTCTATGCCGACTTCCGCCACTCCCGCGATCGAACGCATTGCCCGCGTGCTGGCCGGACGCCAGTTGAGCCTGAACGGCGAGGGTAGCGATCCGCACGCGGCGAGCGCCGTGGACGCTGCCTGGCAGGACCATGTCGAGGACGCCTATGCGATCCTGAGCACCTTGCGCGAGCCCGATGCGCAGATGGCGCAGGCGGGCGACGTGGCGGTGTGGCGCAAGATGATCGGCGCGGTGCTGGAGCGTCGCGTGGCCTGACAGC
>DASVOF010000098.1:0-5357 GCA_036383495.1 Sphingobium sp.
CGGTGCAGCCGCGACCCGTAGCTGCCATATTTCTCGCGGATCAGGTCGGTTCCGCGCCGCCACGCCTTGCGGAACTGTTCTTCCTTGCCGGGATGGACCCGCCACCAATAGACCGCGACAAACATCGCCTCTCTCCTTTACGGGAAGAGAATGATGCGCCGGGCGAGAGGTTGCGACAACTCTTCTCCATTCGTATCGAGCGAACGGAGAAGTCAGCCGATCAAAGGACCGACTGCCCCGTCTTCTCCCAATCGGCCAGGAAGCCGGCAATGCCCTTATCCGTCAGCACATGATTGAACAGCGCTTTGATGACCGACGGCGGCGCGGTCATCACGTCCGCGCCGATCTTCGCGCTTTCCAGCACATGGATCGGGTGACGCACGCTCGCGACCAGGATTTCGGTATCGAACTGGTAATTGTCGTAGATCAGGCGAATGTCCTCGATCAGCTTCATGCCGTCCAGGCCATTATCGTCATGCCGTCCGACGAAGGGTGAGATGAAGCTCGCGCCCGCCTTCGCCGCCAGCAGCGCCTGATTGGCCGAGAAGCACAGCGTCACGTTCACCATCACGCCCTCGCTCGTCAGCGCCTTGCAGGTCTTGAGCCCGTCGATGGTCAACGGCACCTTGATGCAGACATTGTCCGCGATCTTCCGAAGGACAGCCGCTTCCTTCATCATCGTCTCATGGTCGAGCGCGACGACCTCGGCCGACACCGGCCCTTCGACCAGCCCGCAGATTTCCTCCACCACTTCCAGGAACTTGCGGCCCGACTTGTGGATCAGCGAAGGGTTGGTGGTGACCCCGTCCAGCAGACCCGTGGCGGCGAGGTCACGGATTTCATTGGTGTCGGCGGTGTCGACGAAGAACTTCATGAGGATGCTCCGGAGCGGGATGTTCGAATCGCCACCCCTTTAGCGGCTGGTGCGCCGATTGGCTAACATTGCTGCGGCAAAGCCTTTGCCTTTCCCCTTTGCGACATTATGACGACGGCGCCTTTCCAAAGGACCCAGTCATGATCCGCCTCTTGCGCCCACGCCACATATCGGGCGCGCTCCTCTTCGCCGCGACCTCGCTCGCGCCCGCCGCCGCCGCGACCAACGAAACCCAAGGCTGGCTCACCGAATCGCTGGTGATCAAAGCCAGCGACGCCGACACGATCAGCCTCGACACCAGCCAACGCTTCCGCCGGGACAGCTCCAACGGCGAACAGCAGACCGTGCGCGTCCTGCTCGACCACCGCATCGCTCCTGGCGTGCAGATCGGCGGCGGCATCGCCTATTTCCATTCGGAGCCCGAACAGGAAATGCGCCTGTTCCAACAGGCGACCTTTTCCAAGGGCGTCTGGGTCGCCCGCACGCGGATCGAGCAGCGCTTCTTCGATACCGCCGACCGCGCAAGCTGGCGGCTGCGCCAGCGGGTGCAGGCGTCCCTGCCACTCGACGCCGCGAAGAAATGGACGCTGATCGCCGCGACCGAACTCATGTTCCACCTGAATCGCGCCCGGCCCAGCGACAAGACCGGCCTGGCCGTCATGCGCAACCAGATCGGCCTGCGCCATCCGATCAGCAAGGCGGTGGACGCGCAGCTGCTCTATATGCGCCAGCAAACCTTCAGAGACGGGCGCCCGGACGCGGTCGCGCATATCCCCTGGCTGACCTTAAGCTGGAAAATCTGACGCACCCGCCTTGCCTCCCCCGCTGCGCGCGATAGGGACGTAAGACAATGAGTTCGCGCGCCCGTATCATCCTGTTGAACGCCGCCCTGGGGCCGCTCGACTATCGCGTGCCCCACGGCATGAGCGTCCAGCCCGGCAGCATCGTCGTCGCGCCGCTTGGGCCCCGCCAGATCATCGGCGTCGTGTGGGACGAGGACAGCTTCCCCGATGTCGAGACCGTCGGCGACAACCGCCTGCGCAACATCGCCGGGCTGG
The DNA here is from genome assembly GCA_036383495.1 of Sphingobium sp. Taxonomy (GTDB): domain Bacteria; phylum Pseudomonadota; class Alphaproteobacteria; order Sphingomonadales; family Sphingomonadaceae; genus Sphingobium. Next base: position 1,933 of record DASVOF010000098.1, read on the forward strand.
TCGACGCGCCCCCGGTCCCCGAGACGCTGCGCCGCCTGATCGAATGGACGGCGGACTATTATCTCGCCCCCATCGCTGCCGTGCTGCGCATGACGCTCGCCTCCACGGCCGCGCTGGAGGGTGCGCGCACCGTCATAGAATATCGCGCCACCGGCAACCTTCCCGACCGCATGACCGATCAACGCGCGCAGGCGATGGAGCGGATCGGCGATCGTCAGGGCCTGATCCGCGAACTGGCCCTGATCGGCGGGGTGAGTGACGCCGTGATCCGGGGGCTGGTCAAGGCGGGAGCCTTCGAAGCCGTCGAAGTCAGCGTCGACACTCCTTTTCCCACGCCCGACCCGGATCACGCCCCGCCCGCCCTCTCCGACGGCCAGGCCACCGCTGCCGCCCAGTTCGTCGAATCCGTCCACCTGCGCGAGTTCGCCCCCTTCCTCCTCGACGGCGTCACCGGCTCCGGCAAGACGGAGGTCTATTTCGAAGCCATCGCCGCCGCCATCCGCGAAAAGCGGCAGGTCCTCGTCCTCCTCCCCGAAATCGCGCTCACCGAACCCTTTCTCGAACGCTTCGAAAAGCGTTTCGGCACGATCCCGGTCAACTGGCACAGCGGCCTGCGCCAGTCCGAACGGCGCAGGGCGTGGCGCGCTATCGCCTCGGGCGAAGCGGCCGTCGTCGTCGGCGCACGCTCAGCCCTTTTCCTGCCCTATCCCAATCTCGGCCTCATCGTCGTCGACGAAGCCCATGAACCCAGCTTCAAGCAGGAGGACGGCGTCCACTACCACGCCCGCGACGTGGCGGTGATGCGCGGCCTTATCGAGAAATTCCCCGTCATACTCGCCTCCGCCACGCCCGCGATCGAAACCCGGCATCAGGTGGACCTTGGCCGCTACACCGAAATCAAGCTCCCCTCCCGCTTCGGCGGCGCGGAAATGCCGGGGATCGAGGGCGTCAACCTCCTTACCGATCCGCCCGAGCGCGGCCGCTGGATCGCCCCCCCGCTGGTCCGCGCCATCGACGAAACGATGGAAAAGGGCGAACAAAGCCTCCTTTTCCTCAACCGCCGGGGCTATGCGCCGCTGACGCTGTGCCGCCATTGCGGCTACCGTTTCAAATGCCCCAATTGCACCGCCTGGATGGTCGAGCATCGCCTGACCAAGCGTCTCGCCTGCCATCATTGCGGCCATGTAGTCCCCTCCCCCCGCTTCTGCCCGGAGTGCAAGGAGGAGGACAGCCTCGTCGCCTGCGGCCCCGGCGTCGAGCGCATCGCCGACGAGGTGAAGGCGCTCTGGCCGCAGGCGCGCATCGCCATCGTCACCTCCGACACACTCTGGTCTCCGGCGAAAGTCGCAGAATTCGTGAAGTCGGTGGAAGCAGGCGCGGTCGACATCATCGTCGGCACCCAGTTGGTCACCAAGGGCTATCATTTCCCCAACCTGACGCTGGTCGGCGTGATCGACGCGGACCTGGGCCTTGAAGGCGGAGACCTGCGCGCCGCCGAACGCACCTTCCAGCAGATCGTGCAGGTAGCGGGCCGCGCCGGTCGCGGCCAGAAGCCAGGCCGCGTCTTCATCCAGACCCGCATGCCCGAGGCGGAGGTTATCCAGGCCCTCATCGCGGGCGATTCCGAACGCTTCTACGATGTCGAGACCGAAAACCGCCGCCGCGCCAACGCCCCGCCCTTCGGCCGCTTCGCCGCGATCATCGTCTCCAGCGAGGATGCCGACGAAGCCGCGCAGGTCGCCCGCCTCATCGGCAAATCCGCACCCCTGATCGACGGCATGCGCGTTTACGGCCCCGCCCCCGCGCCCCTGTCGGTGCTGCGCGGCCGCCACCGCCACCGCCTACTGATCCACGCCACCCGCCAGATCGACGTGCAGGCCGCGATCCGCGAATGGCTGGGCGACCTCACATGGAAATCCGGCACCCGCGTGGCGGTGGATGTCGATCCCTACAGCTTCATGTAAATGGCGAACCCCTCACGACCATCCGCCTCACCCCCCGCCAAAAAAGGCCGCGCCCCATGACCATCATCCGCCGCGTCACCATATATGAAGGCCCCGGCGGCCTGTTCGAGAGCATGGCCGTGTTCGACAACGCGGCAGGCGCCCCACGGCCTGGCGTCCTCCTCTTCCCCAACGTCCTTGGCGCGAAGGAAGCCGACTTCGCCTATGCCGAAAAAGTCGCCGCCCTGGGCTACGCCGTGCTGGTCGCGGACATGTTCGGCCAGGGCAAGCGCACCACCCGCGCCGATGCCGATTTCGGCCGCTACATGACCCAACTCAACGCTGACCGCGCGCTGCTGCGGGACCGGGCGAAAAACGCGCATTCCGTGCTCAAGTCACTGGACGAAACGGATGAGACGCGCACCGCCGCCATCGGCTTCTGCTTCGGCGGCAAATGCGTGCTCGACCTCGCTCGCAGCGGTGCGGATATTGCGGGCGCAGTGAGCTTCCACGGCGTCTATGACGCCCCGCCCTTCCCCAATGCAGCTATCGGGGCGAAGCTGCTGATCTGCCACGGCTGGAACGACCCTCTCTCCTCACCCGATGCGACCGTCGCACTTGCCCGGGAACTGACCGAAGCCGGCTGCGACTGGCAGGTTCACGCCTATGGCCACACCGGCCACGCCTTCACCGACCATGACGCGCAGATGCCGGAAACGGGCTTGGCCTACAGCCCGGATGCCGATCGCCGCAGCTTCCGCTCCATGGCGGATTTCCTTGACGACCTATTCGCCTGACCCAACACGGCTGGGATCATCCCCCCGGCAGCAGCAGGCTCGAGTCCCCATAGCTGTAGAAGCGATAGCCTTCCTGGATGGCATGGGCATAGGCTGATTGCATTTTTTCCGTGCCCATCAAGGCGCTGACCAGCATGAACAGGGTCGATTTGGGCAGGTGAAAATTGGTCATCAGCCCGTCGACAGCGCGGAAGCGATAGCCCGGCGTGATGAAGATGCGGGTCTCATCCGCGAAAGGGCGGATCAAGCCGTCTTCGCCACAGGCGCTTTCCAGCAGACGGAGGCTGGTCGTCCCGACGGCGATGATGCGGCCACCGGCTGCCCTGACGGCGTTCAGCCGATCCGCTGTCGCCTGATCTATCCGACCCCATTCGGCGTGCATGCGATGGTCTTGGGTATCGTCGGCCTTCACGGGCAGGAATGTGCCGGCCCCGACATGCAGGGTGAGCGTTTCGGCGCCGATCCCTGCCTTGCCCAGCGCGGCCATCAGTTCCGGCGTGAAGTGCAGGGCCGCCGTGGGCGCGGCCACCGCCCCATCCTCCCGGGCGAACATGGTTTGATAGTCGCTGCGGTCGCGCGCGTCCGTGGAGCGCTTGCTGGCGATATAGGGCGGAAGCGGCATGCGCCCCGCCCTCTCCAGCAAGATTTCCACCGGCTCGTCGCCCTCAAAATTCAGCGTCACGCC
>DASVOF010000099.1:0-16385 GCA_036383495.1 Sphingobium sp.
GCCGAACCCTTCATCAAATGCGTTGGCGGCAGCTGGGTTGTCCCCAAGGGGCCGGTCGATCCCGCGAAGATCGAGGCATTGGCGCGCGAGGCGGCGGCGCTCGCGCGCTGACGCCATTGCGCGAGGGCGGTCGGCGTCCTAGATGCAAATTCATGATCCTGCGCCGGCTGCTGCCCTCCATCGCCCTTTTTCTCACCGGCTGCGCGGGGACGCTGACGGGCTATCCCTCGCTCGCCAAGCGGTCGATCGAAAATGCGCCGATGGGCGAAGCGGCGGCGGTTCCCACTCCGGTAGAGGCCGACCCGGCGTTGCAGGCGCAGGTCGATCGGCTGTCCGCTCAGGCGCAAGGCGGTAGCGCGGCGTTCGACAAGGCCTGGCCAGCGGCGGATCGCGCGGCGCGCGCGGCATCCGGTGCTGCGATTTCGAGCGAGGCGTGGGTGGTGGCGCAGCAGGCGATCAGTTCGCTGGAAAGCGCGCGCAACGACAGCGTGTCGGCGCTCGCCAGCCTGGACGTGCTCTATGTGGAGCGCAGCAACGCCATCGCGGATGGCAAGGCGCATGGCGGAACGGAGCAGATCGACGCGGCGCGCGCGTCGGTGCTGGCGACGGTCGATTCGCAGAATGACCGGATCGACGCGCTAAAGGGGCAACTGGCGACGCCCTAACCCGCCGCCTTGATCGCCCCTTTGTGCGCCTTCGCATTGTGGACATAATGATCCACGCCTTCGCGCATGTCGATCAACGCCTCATCGGTGAGGTCGCGGACATGTTTGGCGGGACGGCCAGTCCATAGCTGGCGATGCGGCACCGTCCTGCCGGGCGAGAGCAGCGCCCCGGCGGCGAGCATGGCGTCGCTTTCAATCGTGCAGCCGCTCAGGATGAGGGCGCCCATGCCGACGAAGGCGCGGTCCTTCAGGACGCAGCCGTGGATCATCGCCATATGCCCGATCAGCACATCATCGCCGATGATGGTGGGCCAGCCTTCGGCGGGGCGGCCATCGCTGCCGTCGGCGGGACTGTCGCAATGGATGACGCTGCCGTCCTGGATGTTCGTGCGCGCGCCGATGCGGATGTGGTTCACGTCGGCCCGGATCACGCAATTATACCAGATGCTGGCGTCCGGCCCGATCTCCACGTCGCCGATGATGCGGCAGCCGGGCGCGATGAAGGCGCTGGGGTGGATGACGGGACTCTTGCCGTTGAAGGGCAGGATCGTCGCGCCGGGATGATCGGTCATGGCGTCAGGCTCCAAGCAGCCGCGCAGCATGGAGCGCGTGATAGGTGAGGACGCCCGAACAGCCCGCCCGCTTGAACGCCAGCAACGTTTCCATGACGAGCGCGTCGCGATCCCCCGCTCCCACGGCGGCGGCGGCCTCTATCATCGCATATTCGCCCGACACCTGATAGGCGAAGACGGGCACTTCGAACCTGTCCTTCACCCGCGCGATGATGTCGAGGTAGGGCAAGCCCGGCTTCACCATCACGCTGTCCGCGCCCTCTGCGATGTCGAGCGCGACTTCGCGCAACGCTTCCTCGCTATTGGCGGGGTCCATCTGATAGCTTTTCTTGTCGCCCTTCAGCAGCCCGCTGGAACCCACCGCATCACGGAAGGGGCCGTAGAAGGCGCTCGCATATTTGGCGGCATAAGCCATGATCTGGACATTGGCGTGGCCTTCCTCCTCCAGCGCCTCACGGATCGCGCCGACGCGGCCGTCCATCATGTCGCTGGGCGCGATAATATCGGCTCCGGCGGCCGCCTGATTGAGCGACTGGCCGATCAGCACGTCGATCGTGGCGTCGTTGACGACATAGCCCGCTTCGTCGAGCAGCCCGTCCTGCCCGTGCGCGGTGTAGGGGTCGAGCGCGACGTCGGTTAGGACGCCGATGTCGGGCACCGCATCCTTGATGGCGCGGATGGCGCGGCACATGAGATTGTCGGGATTGAGCGCTTCGGCTCCGTCGTCGCTGCGGCGCTCTGCTTGCGTATTGGGAAACAGCGCGAGGCAGGGAATGCCGGCGTCGCGCGCCTCCTTCGCACGGGCGACAATGCCGTCCACCGACCAGCGGGACACGCCGGGCAATGAGGCGATGGGTTCCTCCATCCCCTGCCCTTCGGTCACGAATAGCGGCCAGATGAGGTCGCTGGGATGCAGGCGGTTTTCGGCGTGCATCGCGCGGCTCCACGCGGCGGCGCGGGTGCGGCGCAGACGAAGCGCCGGATAAGGGGCATAGCTCATGGCCGGGGTGTAGGCCCGCCTGCGCGGTCGATCAAGGTTCCGGCGGCCAATGAGGCGTGACGCGGGTCATTTGGCGAAGCGGCGGAAGAGACTCCCCCTGTTCCATCTGGGGCGCTCTCGCGCATTGGCGATGCGCAGGGTGACGGCGGTCACATAATCGTTCAGCCTAACCGCTTCGGCAGGCATGACCGGCTGCTTCGCGTCGTCGAACGGCGAATGGTAGATGTTGGCGCGCCATGCCTTTTCCACCTCCGCTTCCGCCGTGCCGGCCTTGAACCCATATTTGAAGAACAGCGCCGGGACGCCTTCGCGAATGAAGCTATATTGGTCGGATCGGATGAAGACGTTGCGGTCGGGAAACGGGTCGGGCGTGATGGGCAGGTTCATCTGGTCGCTGACGGCGGCTGCATCCCGCCCCAGGCTGCTCTGGTCGTAGCCGATCGGGGTGACGCTCTTCAGCGGGAAGATCGGCAGCGCCATGTCGAAATTGAGATTGGCGACCAGCGAATTTGCCGGAACCGTCGGCCGCCGGGCGAAATAATGGGAGCCGAGCAGGCCCTTTTCCTCGGCAGTCACGACGGCGAAGAGGATGGATCGTGCGGGACGTTTCTTGCCGGCCCGCAGGGTGCGGGCGATTTCGATGAGGCTGGCCACGCCGGATGCGTTGTCGAGCGCGCCGTTGTAGATCGCGTCGCCCCTCACCGGCGCGCCGACGCCATAGCCGTCGAGATGGGCGGAGAGGACGACATATTCGCGCTTCAGGCGCACGTCCCCGCCGGGGAGCATGGCGATGACATTGGGAGAGCGAATGTCCATGCGGCGCGCGACGAGCTTCGCCCGGAGGCGCTGCGCGAGCGCGAAGGCCGGAACAGGCGCGGCGGCATCGGCGGCGGCCGCTATGGCGGCGAAGTCGCGGCCTGATCCGGCGAAAAGCAAAGCGGACTTGGCGGGGTCCAGTTGGGCTGTGAGGAAGGGCCTGCTGCTATCCCGCAACATCGGGTCCTTGAGGAACATCGCGGGCTGGCTGGCCAGCGCGACCCGGCGGCCCCAGGGAATTTCCACCTGTTTGGGCGTCACCAACTGGATGAGCCCGACGGCTCCCCGCGCCGCGAGCCAGCCGGCGCGTTCCGAGCGGGCGTGGGATTTGAGCGCGCCCGACACGCTCGCCGGGCCGCCCGAAATGACGACCACGATCTTCCCCTTGAGGTCAATGCCAGCATAATCGTCCACCCCCGCCTCGGGCAGATGGAGGCCATAGCCGGCGAATACCAGCGGCGCATCGACCGCTTGAGGCGCCGGCCCGCCGCCGCCGGAGATGATGAGATCGTCGGGGATGACGAGCGGTTGGCCGCCTTGTGGACCGATCAGAGTTGCGCTGCTGTCTCGGGCCAGGATAGCCTGTTCGACAAGGGCCACGGGCTGGCGGTAGCCGTCCGTTCCGGCGGGACGAAGATCCAGCGCCCGAAACTGCTCGATGACATAGGCGACGGCGCGCTCATGGCCGGGGGAGCCTGTGGCCCGGCCTTCATTCGCATCGCTCGCCAGCGCCTCGACATGCGACCACCACCGCCCTGCCCTGTCGTCCTCAGAAGCGCCTTGCGCCGATGTGCCGAGGAGGGCGAGCGACAAGAGCATCGGCAACCGCATGCGCATCTGTAATAATCTCCCATCGGTTAAGGACATGATCTTGCCCGATCCGGTGCGGCGAGCAAGCTGGAGTCTTGCGGTGCGCCGGAGGGCCACTATCACTTTGGATGCAGGAACTTTTCGTAGGCGGATGATGATGGGTGGATGGCGAACCATGCTGGCGGGAATGGCGGCGGTCGCAATGGCGGCGCCCGCGGAAGCGGCGACGCGCGGATTCACCGTCACCAGCTTCGATGCGATCCGGGTGGATGCGCCGGTGGAGGTAATCGTCACGACAGGCGCCGGAGCATCAGCGCGAGCGGAGGGCGATCAGGCGCTGCTGGATCGTTTGAAGGTCGATGTGTCGGGCAGGCTGATGGCCGTGACGATGGAGCGCGCGCGACCGGGCGAGAAATCGGGTGGCCGCGCTACTTTGCGGCTGTCGACCGGGGCGATAGGGCGCGTGGTGCTGACCGGCGGCGGATCGGTTTCGGTGAGTCGGATGAAAGGGCTGCGCGGCGATATCGTGCTGGGCGGCAATGGCGATGTCAGCGTGGCGGCGGTGGACGTAGACCAGTTGAACCTGAGCGTCGCAGGCGCTGGCCGGGCAACGCTCGCAGGACGCGCGGGTATTGCGAACGTGCGGGTGAATGGGCCGGGCGCGGTCATGGCGGAAGGATTGCGCGCGCGGCAGGCGGTCGTCAGCAATGATGGGCCAGGCAACGTCGCGCTGACGGTAGAGGTGACGGCGAAGGTCACGGCGTCCGGGTCCGGCGATGTGACGGTGGTGGGCAAGGCCGCCTGTCAGGTAGAGAACCGGGGAACGGGGCGGATTTCCTGTGGTGGAGAGGCTTATTAGGGATCGTGCAGGCGCGGGCTTGCTTATCGAAGTGTTTACCTCACCCGCGATAGGACGGTGGCGATATTCATTGCCGGATGCGCCCATGCTCGCTCGCCTGCTTTTGCTTTTACTCTTCGTAGCCGCGCCGCAGCCAGCCAGTGCGCAGGTCGCAGTGGCGGACAGCGGCGATACAGGATGGATGATGGTCTGCGCGCTGCTGGTGCTGCTGGCCGCGCTGCCGGGGCTGGCGCTGCGGCATGCGGGGATGGTCAATGTGCGGAGCGCGCTGGCGGTGGTGACACAGGGCGTCGCCGTGGCGGCGGGCGTATCGCTGGCCTGGGCAATCGCGGGATATAGCCTGGCCTATGCGCCGGGGAATGGCTGGCTGGGCGGCGGAGCAAATCTGTTGCTAGGCGGGCTTGGATCGTTGCGCGAAGGGCTGACGGTGCCGGAGTCCGCATTCGTGCTGTTCCAGATGAGTCTGGCGATGCTAGCCGCTGGTCTGTTACCCGGCGCGGTGGCGGAGCGGGCGCGGATCGGATGGATCGCCTGTTTTGCGCCGCTGTGGCTTCTGATCGTCTATGCACCGGTCGCGCATTGGGTCTGGGGCGGCGGATGGCTGGCGCAGTTGGGCGTCATGGACTTTGCTGGCGGGCTGGTGATCCATGTGAGCGCAGGCTTTTCGGCATTGGTGCTGGCAGTGATATTGGGGCGCCGGCGGGTAGCGACCGATCCGGGACATGCGCCGGTGCTGAGCCTGGCGGGCGGCGCGCTGATGTGGGTCGGTTGGGCCGGGATCGTCGGAGGATGGGCGCTGGGCGCGACCGATGACGCGGCGAGCGCGATCCTGAATACACATTTTGCCGCTTGCGCGGGGGCGATCGGCTGGATGTTGGTCGACCGGCTCGCCAGCGGGCGGGTGAAGCCGACGGGGGCGCTATCAGGGGCTCTGACGGGGTTGGTGGCGATATCCGCATCGGCGGCGCTGGTCGGCACGGGAGGCGCGATGCTGATCGGCCTGGCCGGGGCGATCGTCTGCCGGGCTGGCAAGGCGCTTGTCGGGCGGCGCATCGACGATGCGGCGGACGTTTTCGTGATCCATGGCCTCGGCGGCCTAACGGGCCTGTTGCTGCTGCCGATTTTTGTGCATCCGGCGCTCGGCGGGGTCGGGTTTGACGCTGGCATTAGCCTGACTGGCGCCATGCTGAGTCAACTGATCGGCATCGTGATCGTGGGCCTGTGGGCAGTGGTCGGATCGGCTATCCTTGCGCTGCTACTGTCGATCGTACTGCCGATGCGGGGGAGCGCGCAGGAGGAAGCCGAGGGCCTGGACGCCGTGCAGCATGGGCAGCAGGGCTGGGATTTCCGCTAGCCGTGCCCGTCGCGGTCGCCATTTTCGCACATCAGGAAGAGCGGCGGATCGGCGCTTGCCTCGCCTCGCTGCCGCTGGATCGGGCGGATACGATCTATCATGTGCTGGTGAACGGATCGACCGACGGCACCGCCGCGCGCGCGCGGGCGGTTGCAGCGGGGCGGACGAATGTGGTGGTCCATGACATAGCCGAGGGCGGCAAGTCGCGGACCTGGAACCGCTTCATCCATGAATGGCTCGCCGGGGACGAGCATGCGGTCGTCTTCATGGATGGCGATGCAGAGATCGCCAGAGGGTCGATTGACGCGCTTGCGCAGGCGTTGGCCAATCATCCCGACGCCAATGCGGCGGCGGGAATGCCGCTCAACGGGCGGATGGCCACGCATTACAGGCAGCTATTGAGCGAGGATGGCGGGCTTTTCGGCGATCTTTATGCGCTTTCCGGGAATTTCGTGGCGAGGGTCAGAGCGCGGGGGCTGCGGCTGCCCGAAGATCTGATCGGCGACGACGGGCTGGTCGCGGCGTGGGCGCATACGGATTTGCAGACCGACGCCGCGTGGCTGCGCGAGCGGGTGATTGCCTGCGAGAGCGCAGGCTTCATCTGCGAGCCGGTGCGGATGCTGGCCCCGGCCACATGGCGGATGCAGTATCGGCGGATGATCAACTATTCGGTGCGCCACTTCCAGAACCGGATCGTGTCGGACATCATGGCGCGCGAAGGACCCGACGGGCTGCCGCGGCGGCTGGACGCGCTTTATCCGGATTGGATGGCGCGTTTCATGCCCCGGCAGGGGCTGACCGGCTGGTTCGATCGCAGGGCGCTGAAGCGGATGCGGCGCTCCACCTAACGATCCTTGCCCGCCAGTTCCTTGTTGATGAAAAGCGCCAGCCCCGTGACGATTGCGCCCGACAGCAGATAGACGCCCGACGCCGCCAGCCCAAAGGTGACGGAGAGCGCCAGCGCCACCAGCGGCGCGAATCCCGCGCCGACCAGCCAGGCGAGATCGGAGGTCAGCGCCGAGCCGGTGTAACGGGTCGCGGTCGAGAAGTTGGAGGCGACCACGCCGGAGGACTGGCCGAAGCTGAGCCCCAGCAGGATGAAGCCCAGGATCATGAAGGCGATTTCCGCCAGTTCGCCACCGCTGAGCAGCAAAGGCGCAGCGATGGAGAAGATGCCGATACCGAGCGCCGACCAGCCCAGCAACGCACGACGGCCGACCATGTCCGCGACGAAGCCCGACACGATGATGGCGAGGATGCCGACGCAGGCCCCTATCGCCTCGATAATGAGGAATCGTTCCAGCGGCTGGTCCGTATAAAGGGCGATCCAGGAGAGCGGGAATACCGTCACCATATGGAACAGCGCGAAGCTGGCGAGCGGGGCGAAAGCGCCGATGACGATGTTGCGGCCCTCACTTCGCACCGTGTCCAGAACGGGCGATGGTTGCAATTCGCGCGCTTCGAACAGGCGCCCGAACTCATGGGTTACAACGATGCGGAGACGGGCGAAGAGCGCCACCACATTGATCGCGAAAGCCACGAAGAAGGGATAGCGCCAGCCCCATTCGATGAAGTCCTGATGCGACAGCAGCGTCAGGAAATAGGCGAACAGGCCGCTCGCCACCAGCAGCGCCAACGGCGCGCCGAGTTGGGGCATCATCGCATACCAGCCGCGCTTTTCGCTGGGGGCGTTGAGCGAGAGGAGCGAGGCGAGCCCATCCCATGTCCCGCCCAGCGCGATCCCCTGCCCCGCCCGGAAAGCCGCCAGCAGCACGGCGGACCAGATGCCGATGGTCTCATATCCCGGCAGGAAGGCGATGAACGCCGTCGATCCGCCCAGCAGAAACAGCGCGATGGTGAGCTTCACGCCCCGACCATAGGCGCGGTCGATGGCCATGAAGATGAAGGAGCCGATCGGTCGCGTGATGAAGGCGAGCGCAAAGATCGCGAAGGACCAGAGCGTGCCGCTGAGCGGACTGAGGAACGGGAACACATGCGCGGGAAAGACGATGCAGGACGCGATGGCGTAGACGAAGAAGTCGAAAAATTCCGACGTGCGGCCGATGATGACGCCGATGGCGATTTCGCCCGGTGCGACGCGGTGATCACGCGCGGTTACAGCGCGGGCGTCTTGCTCCAGCGGCGTGGAGGATGGCGTGGTCGTCGCGGACGTCATGGAGTGTCGCTGGCCTTCATCTCGCGGGGAACGATCAACGATACACTTCGTTGCGCCACGCGAATCGTCCCGGTGGTCAATATGGCCATGCCCCATCATGCACCTGCACGGGGATAGGACAAAAGGTCCAATGTCGATCCGGGAGGCCCCCGCCTATGCGGAACCCATGACCGCACGTCGAATCGCTTTTCCGCCCGGATTTCCGCGCTTTCTGGCACCGCTGCTGGTTGCGCCGCTGGGGGCGTGCAACTGGGTGGTCATGTCGCCTTCGGGGGACGTGGCGATGCAGCAGCGCGACCTGATCCTGGTGTCCACCGCCCTCATGCTGCTCATCATCCTGCCGGTGATGGCGACGACGATATGGTTCGCGTGGCGCTATCGGGAAAAGGCGAAGGCAAAGGATTATGATCCCGACTGGGATCATTCGACCAGCCTTGAACTGCTGATCTGGTCCGCGCCGCTGCTGATCATCATCGCCCTGGGCGCGGTTACGTGGAGCAGCACGCATTTGCTCGATCCCTATCGCCCTATCGAGCGGCTGGACGGGGAGCGGAAGGTCGAACCCAACGCCAAACGGCTTCAGGTCGAGGTGGTGGCGATGGATTGGAAATGGCTGTTCATTTACCCGGAACTGGGCATCGCTACGGTGAATGAGATGGCCGCGCCAGTGGATCAGCCTATCGAATTCAAGATCACGTCGTCCACCATCATGAACAGCTTCTTCGTGCCCGCGCTCGCCGGACAGATTTACGCGATGCCGGGGATGCAGACGATGCTGCACGCCGTCGCCAACAAGCCGGGCAGTTTCGAAGGCTTTTCCGCCAATTATTCGGGCGCGGGCTTTTCCAACATGCGCTTTCGCTTCCATGCGATGGATCGGGCCGGGTTCGACCAGTGGGTCGCGAAAGTGAAGGCGAGCGGCAAGACGCTCGACCGGGCCACCTATGTGAAGCTGGAACAGCCGAGCGAGAAGGCGCCGCCGATGTATTTCGCCGGGGTCGAGCCGAAGCTGTTCCATGCCGCGCTCAACATGTGCGTGCAGCCGGGCAAACGTTGCATGGACGAGGTCATGATGACCGACATGATGGGCGGCGGGGGCAAGGAATCTGCGCGTGACGTGGCTGGGCTGCGGCATGACGGGACGATTGATGTGGGCGGATTCCATCCGCTGCCGCCGGGCAAGCGCGGCGAGATCGCGCAGCCTGCGGGGATGACGCCTGCTGCCGAGCGGACACCCGCCGCGCAGGGGAATGAAGCTCTGGGGCAGAAGGATGCCGATGGGCATGCGGGGCATCATGGGCATTGAATCTCAGCTCCCTGACAAAGCGCGACGTGCTCCTGCGAAGGCAGGAGCCCAGGCCCACCGTTCGAACTGGACTCCTGCCTTCGCAGGAGCACGTAGCCCTAAAATTCTTGTTTCAAGGCGCTGACCCCCATGTCCCCTCACCCCGCATCCGAAAATAGCGGCATCTGGAAGCTGATCTTCGGTCGGCTCGACTGGAGCGCGATCCCGATCCATGAACCGATCGTGATGGCCACGTTCGCGGCTGTCGTGATCGGCGGCCTGGGCGTTTTTGGGCTGGTGACGAAATACCGGCTCTGGGGGATGCTGTGGCGCGACTGGTTCACCACCGTCGATCACAAGCGCATCGGCATCATGTATATGATCCTGGGCCTTATCATGTTCGTGCGCGGCTTTGCCGATGCGGTCATGATGCGGTTGCAGCAGGCGATGGCGTTCAACGGGTCGGAAGGCTATCTGAACGCGCATCATTACGACCAGATATTCACGGCGCACGGCGTCATCATGATCTTCTTCGTGGCGATGCCCATGATTACCGGGATCATGAACTATATCGTTCCGCTCCAGATCGGCGCGCGGGACGTGAGCTTCCCCTTCCTCAACAATTTCAGTTTCTGGATGACCACGGCGGGCGCGGTGATCGTGATGATGTCGCTGTTCGTGGGCGAGTTCGCGCGGACGGGATGGCTCGCCTATCCGCCCCTGTCGGGCATCGCCTATAGTCCAGGGGTCGGCGTCGATTATTATATCTGGGGCCTTCAGGTCGCGGGCGTCGGCACGACATTATCGGGCATCAACCTGATCGCGACCATCGTGAAGATGCGCGCGCCGGGCATGTCGATGATGAAGCTGCCGATCTTCGTGTGGACCTCGCTGCTGTCCAACGTGTTGATCGTCGCGGCCTTTCCGGTGCTGACCGCCGTGCTCGCGCTGCTGAGCCTCGACCGCTATGTCGGCACGGCCTTCTTCACGAACGACATGGGCGGCAATCCGATGATGTATGTGAACCTCATCTGGATCTGGGGCCATCCGGAGGTTTATATCCTGATCCTGCCGCTATTCGGGGTGTTCAGCGAGGTGACGTCCACCTTCTCGTCCAAGCGGCTCTTCGGCTATTCGTCGATGGTCTATGCGACGGTGGTCATCGCGATCCTCTCCTACCTCGTCTGGCTGCACCATTTCTTCACCATGGGGTCGGGGGCCAGCGTCAACAGCTTCTTCGGCATCACGACGATGGTGATTTCGATCCCGACGGGCGCGAAGCTCTTCAACTGGCTGTTCACCATGTATCGCGGGCGCATCCGTTTCGAGCTGCCGATGATGTGGACGGTCGCGTTCATGCTGACCTTCACGGTCGGCGGGATGACCGGCGTCCTGCTGGCGGTGCCGCCTGCGGACTTCGTGCTGCACAACTCGCTGTTCCTGATCGCGCATTTCCACAATGTCATCATCGGCGGCGTGCTGTTCGGGCTGTTCGCGGCGATCAACTATTGGTGGCCAAAGGCGTTCGGCTTCAAGCTGGACCGAACCTGGGGCGTACGCAGCTTCTGGCTGTGGGTCGTGGGGTTCTGGGTGGCATTCATGCCACTCTATGTGCTGGGCCTGATGGGCGTGACGCGGCGGATGCGGGTGTTCGACGATCCGAGTTTGCAGATATGGTTCCAGATTGCCGCCTTGGGCGCTGTCATGATCGCGGCGGGCATCGTCTGTATGTTCATCCAGTTCGCCGTCAGCATCAAGAATCGCGAAGCGCTGCGCGACACCACTGGCGACCCATGGGACGGCCGCACGCTGGAATGGGCGACCAGCTCGCCGCCGCCGGACTATAATTTCGCCTTCACGCCGGTCATCCATGATGGCGACGCCTGGGCGGACATGAAGAAGCGCGGTTATCAGCGCCCCCTCTCGGGCTACCAGCCGATCCACATGCCGAGCAACACCGGAACCGGCGTCATCCTTGCGGGCATCTCCATCGCCTTCGCGGTCGGCATGATCTGGTATATGTGGTGGCTCGCGGGCCTCAGCTTCATCGGCATCCTCGCCGTCGCGATCGGCCACACCTTCAACTACAAGCGCGACTTCCACATCCCCCGCGATGTGGTCGAGCGCACCGAGGGCGAGCGCACCCGCAGCCTCGCGATGCAGGGCTGAACCATCATGGCGAGCGCACGCACCCCAAAGACCGTTTTTGGCAACCCCGCCTTCATCGACGGCGACGGCAACCCGCTCTTCCATTTGGCCGAAGAGCCGCATCATCCGGAAGGCTCCAGCACCATGCTGGGCTTCTGGCTTTACCTGATGAGCGACTGCCTCATCTTCGCCTGCCTGTTCGCGACCTATGCGGTGCTGGGCGGCAGCTATGCGGCGGGGCCCGCGCCCAAGGATCTGTTCGACCTGCCGCTGGTGGCTGTGAACACGGCGATGCTGCTGTTTTCGTCCATCACTTACGGTTTCGCCATGCTGGCCATGGAAAAGAACAAGGTCGGCGCGACGCAGGGCTGGCTTGCGGTGACAGGGCTGTTCGGCATCGCCTTCCTGTCCATCGAACTGTTCGAGTTCGCGCACCTCATCCATGAGGGCGCGACGCCGATGCGGTCCGGATTCCTGTCGGCCTTCTTCACGCTGGTCGGCACGCACGGGCTGCACGTCACCTTCGGCACGATCTGGCTGGTGACGCTGATGGTGCAGGTCGCGAAGAAAGGCCTGATCCCCGCCAACCAGCGGCGGCTGTTCTGCCTTTCGATGTTCTGGCACTTCCTTGACGTCGTGTGGATCGGCGTCTTCACCTTCGTCTATCTCATGGGGATGCTGCGATGAGCGCGCACGAACACGACATCGCCCACGCTCATGGGACGATGGGCAGCTACATGATCGGGTTCGGCCTCTCGGCGATCCTGACGGCCATCCCCTTCTGGCTGGTGATGACGGGCTTCTTCGCCAATCCGCAGACGACCGCGATCGTCATCATGGCCTTTGCGGTGGTGCAGATCGTGGTGCACATGGTCTACTTCCTGCACATGAATACGCGGTCGGAAGGCGGGTGGACGATGATGGCGCTGATCTTCACGATGGTGCTGGTGGTCATCACCCTCTCGGGCTCGACGTGGGTCATGTATCACCTCAATCACAATATGATGCCCGCGCATGACATGAGCCAGATGCCGTGACGGGACGGCGGCGATCGGCGGGATTCCTCATCGGCCTGTCGATCGCCGCGGCCCTTGCAGTGGCGGGGCTTGTGAGCCTGGGCGTCTGGCAGGTCGATCGGCTGGCGTGGAAGCGCGACCTGATCCACAAGGTGGAGACGCGCATCCATGCGAGGCCAGCGCCTGCGCCCAAGCAAGCGGGATCAGATGACGCCTATCTGCGAGTGACGACAAGCGGGCGCTTCCTGCATGATCGGGCGACGCTGGTGCAGGCCGTGACGGTGCGTGGGGCGGGATATTGGGTGATGACGCCGCTGGTGACCAACCAAGGTTTTACACTGCTCATCAACAGGGGCTTCGTCCCGGCCGAGGCGAAAACAAGCTACATGACGCCATCCGGAACCGTGCGCATCACCGGCCTACTTCGGCTGACCGAGCCGCATGGGGGCTTCCTGCGTTCCAATAATCCGAGCGCGAACCGCTGGTATTCACGCGATGTGAGGGCGATCGGAGTAGCGCGGAAACTGCCCTCCCCGCTCGCTAACTATTTCGTCGATGCGGAGGCGAGCCCCTCCCCCGACGCGCTGCCAATCGGCGGGCTGACGGTCGTCAAGTTCCCGAACAGCCACCTCTCCTACGCGATAATCTGGTTCGTGCTGGCGGCGATGGTCGCAGGCGCATACATGTTGCTGATGCGTCACGAATGGAAAGAGCGCCGGGCATGAAGCCACATCCGCCCATCAGCGCGCGGTGGCTGCCCAGCCAATGGCCGGCGGACGCCGCGGGCCGTAAGAATATGGCGCTGCTGGTGCAACTACGCTGGATCGCCATCGCGGGACAGGTCGCGACGATCCTGTTCGTGCATTGGGCGATGAAGATCAGCCTGCCCGTCGCCGCGATGCTGCTGGTCGCGAGCGTGGCGGCGGCGGTGAATATCGTCACCTTCGCCGCGCTGCGCCGTCGCACCGATGTCGCCCATGCGGAACTGTTCGTCGCGCTGCTGTTCGACGTGCTACTGCTGACGGTGCAGCTTTACCTTAGCGGCGGGGCGACCAATCCTTTCCTGTCGCTCTATCTGTTGCAGGTGGCGTTGGGGGCGGTGCTGCTCGACCGGTGGAGCATCTGGGGCATCGTCATCATGTCGGCGCTGTGCGCGGCGACGCTGTCCTTCGTCTATCAGCCGCTAAGGCTTAGCGCCGCGCTTGAGGGCCGCCTGTTCGACCTGCACATTGTCGGGACATGGATCTGCCTGATGATGATCGCGGTGCTGCTGGTGCTGTTCATGGGACGGGTCAACCGCAACCTTCAGGCGCGCGAAGCCTATCTGGCGCGGCTGCGGCAGCAGGCTGCGGAGGAAGAGCATATCGTACGCATGGGGCTGCTGGCGTCGGGGGCCGCGCATGAACTGGGCACGCCACTGTCGCAACTGGCCGTCGTGCTGGGCGACTGGCGACACATGCCCGAGATCACGGATCATGCCGCGCTGGTCGAGGAAGTGACGGAAATGCAGGCGGCGGTGCAACGGTGCAAGGCGATCGTCACCGGCATCCTCCTGTCCGCCGGCGAAGCGCGAGGAGAAGCGCCGCAAGTCACCAATGTGCGCGACTTCATAGACGGCATCGCAGCGGACTGGCGTGCGGCCAATCCGGGCATGCCGCTGCGCTGCGACTTCGGGCCGCATGACTATCCGCGCATCATCGCCGACCCGGTGATCCGGCAGGCGATCGGCAACCTGCTCGACAATGCGCGCGAAGCGGGAGCGACCTATGTCGACCTGGTCGTCGGACGCGACAGCCATTCGCTCAACATCGCGGTGCGGGATAATGGCAGAGGCTTTTCAGAAGAGATGCTGGATGACTTCGGCAAGCCCTACCGGTCGAGCAAGGGGAAGGAAGGCCATGGTCTGGGCCTGTTCCTGGTCGTCAATGTCGTGCGCAAGCTGGGCGGCAGCGTCAGCGCGAGTAATGGCGCGGACGGCGGCGCGCTGATCCTGCTGCGTCTGCCGCTGGGCACGGTGGCGCTGGAGGAGACGGAGCGATGAGCGATGAGCGGCTGCTGGTGCTGGTCGAGGATGACGAGCCCTTCGCCCGGACATTGAAACGGTCGTTCGAGCGGCGCGGCTATCAGGTCCTGACGGCGAGCAGCCATGCCGCGTTGGTCGCTCTGCTGGAGGATCACGATCCCGTTTATGCGGTCGTCGACCTGAAGCTCGGGCCGGAGTCAGGCCTGGTGTGTGTGCAGACCCTGCATGCCCATGACCCGAAGATGATCATCGTCGTGCTGACCGGCTTCGCCAGCATCGCAACGGCGGTGGAGGCGATCAAGCTGGGCGCATCCAACTATCTCGCCAAGCCGTCCAACACCGACGATATCGAAGCCGCCTTCGCCCGGTCGTCCGGCGACCCGTCCACTCCGCTTGCGCCCCGGCCTACGTCGATCAAGACATTGGAATGGGAACATATTCATGAGGTGCTGAAGGACAGCGACTTCAACATATCGGAGGCGGCGAGGCGGCTGGGCATGCACCGCCGCACCCTCGCCCGCAAGCTCGCCAAACGGCAGGTGGGGTGAGACTGCCGACGTCGTTGACGCGATCCGGAACAGCCGCTAATCCCCGGCACATCCAAGCGGGTGTAGCTCAATGGTAGAGCAGCAGCTTCCCAAGCTGACGACGGGGGTTCGATTCCCCTCACCCGCTCCAGATTCCCTCAGCTTAAGTCAGGCGCCTGCGTATCGCGGGCGGGAATGTGATGACCGCGCTCATCCTCACGATCCTCAGGCCGCCCCGAAAATTAGAGATAGTTTTTAAGGGGATGAAGGAAACTGCTCAGGGCGGCTTGGGAACCCGGAACGATCGCCCAAACCGCGTGTTTTCAACTTTTCGAAAAGATAGAATATTTTAACGGGGATATTATGGACAAAGCGGCGCCGGAGGATGCTGGAAACCGCTTTGAGCTTCTTGTCCAGAGCGTCACGGATTATGCGATCTACATGCTGTCGACCAATGGCGTCATCGTCAGTTGGAATGCAGGCGCGCGACGGTTCAAGGGCTATGAAGCCGAGGAAATCCTGGGCTGCCATTTTTCCCGATTCTACACTCCCGAGGACCAGGCCGCCGGCATTCCCGCGATCGCGCTGGAAACCGCCGAACGCGAGGGCCGGTTCGAGGCGGAAGGATGGCGCATCCGCAAGGACGGGTCGCGATTCTGGGCGAGCGTCGTGATCGACGCGATCCGCACCCCGCAAGGCGTACTGATCGGCTTCGCCAAGATCACGCGAGACCTGACCGAAAGGCGCGCGACGCAACAGGCGCTGGAGGAAGCGCGGGAGGCGATCTTCCAGTCACAGAAAATGGACGCGATCGGCAAGCTAACGGGGGGCGTCGCGCATGATTTCAACAATCTGCTGGCGGTGATCGTCGGCAGCCTCGACCTCGCCAAACAGAAGCTGGGCAGCGGGGCGGACATATCTTGCTATATCGACAACGCCATGACCGCGGCCGAGCGCGGAGCGACGCTGACGCAGCGTATGCTGGCCTTCGCGCGCAAGCAGGAACTGCGACTGGGCAGCGTGGATTGCGTCGAACTCGTGCGGAACATGGCGGACCTGCTGAAATCGACGCTGGGCGGCGCCGTCTCGATCGAGACGCGCTTTCCCCTGTCGCTGAGCCCCGCCCATGCCGAT
>DASVOF010000100.1:0-37841 GCA_036383495.1 Sphingobium sp.
TTGCCAACGCCGTGCTCCTGCGAAGGCAGGAGTCCAGGGCCAGATTGCGCTTCGTCACCCTGGGCTCCTGCCTTCGCAGGAGCACTCGGAGCTTCGAAGCCTTCCTTTTTCAGGATGTTGGCGGCGCGCTTGTAACCAGCGAGCAGGTTCGCGCCGTCTTCGGTCGAGATGAAGGACTGGAGCGCCTTCACGCGGGCGAGCAGGCGGACGAGGTCGTCCTCGCCACCCAGCGCGAACACCGCGTCGATCAGGTCGTGGCGGACGCCGGCTTCCTTTTGCTGGACTTTGAGGCGGTCGGCAAAGAAGTCTATAAGAGACAGCCCATTGCCGCGCAATAGCTCTGAATTAATCGCCTCAATATCGCTAAAATCACCGCGTTCAAAAGCCGGTCGAAAATCTGCCTCGAACATGAAAATATAATCGTAATGTCCGGATTCAATGCGACGACTTATGAACATGATTAGGTCAAGGAGCGGTAGACTGATATTATTACCGACGACAATCTGGATGACTCCCAGCGCTGCTCGGCGAAGGGCATATGGATCTTTTGACCCAGTTGGCTTTTCGCCAATCCCGTAAAACTCACATAGCGTATCCAACTTGTCCGCCAACGACACCGCCACCGTGACCGGTGCAGTCGGCACATCGTCGCCCTGCCCCACCGGCTTATAATGGTCACGGATCGCGTCGGCTACCGCATCGGGTAATCCTTCGGCGCGGGCATAGTAGCCGCCCATAATCCCCTGTAGTTCCGGGAACTCGCCGACCATTTCGGTGACGAGATCGGCCTTGGCGAGGCGCGCGGCTTGTTCGGCCAGAGCGGCCAGCACCTCTTTCTCTTCGTCATTCCCGCGGAGGCGGGAACCCATCTCCGGCGTTGCATCCGGGCGCGAGGTTGGGAGATGGGCCCCCGCCTTCGCGGGGATGACGATATTTTGCTCTACCAGCCAGCGGGCCAACTTCGCTACACGCACCACCTTGTCGGCAACCGTGCCGAGCTTCTCATGGAAGGTGATGCGCTCCAGCTTCTTCGCGTGGTCCGCGAGGCTGGTCTTGCGGTCCTGCTCCCAAAAGAAGCGGGCGTCCGACAGGCGCGCGGCCAGGACCTTGCGGTTGCCGGCGATGATCGCCGCGCCGCCATCCTTCGCCTCGATATTGGCGGTGCAGATGAAGGCCGGGGCCAACTTGCCACTCGTATCGCGCAGGACGAAATATTTCTGGTTTACCCGTAGGGTTAGCTGAATGACTTCAGGCGGGACCTCAAGGAAAGCCGGGTCGAAATTGCCGAGCAGCGGGACGGGCCATTCGGTGAGGCCCGCATTCTCCGCGACAAGGCCCTTGTCCTCGATCACGGTGTAGCCGTGCGCGGCGGCGGCTTCATTGGCCTTCGCCTCGATGATCGACTGGCGTTCCTGATGACTGACGATGACATGGCAGGCGCGCAGCTTTTCGACATAGTCGTGCGCGCCGCCGATGGTGATCTCGCCGGGGTGGTGGAAGCGGTGGCCAAGGGTGGCGTAGCTCGATCGCGTCCCTTCGATGTCAATGTCGACCAGATCTTCGCCGAGGATCGCGACGATGCCTTGCAACGGGCGGACCCAGCGCAGGCTCTCCGTGGTTTGCGACGCCGCGCCCCAGCGCATGGACTTGGGCCAGGGGAAAGCGCGAACGACGGCGGGGACGGCTTCGGCAAGCACTTGCGACGTGGCGCGGCCGGGCTTTTCGACCACGGCGAACCACACGCCGTCGCGATCTTCGAGCTGATCCTGGGTAAGGCCGGTCTTGCGGAGGAAGCCTTCCAGCGCCTGCGCCGGGGCCGATGTGCGGGGGCCCTTGAACTCCTCGCTGATAGCGGCGGTCTCCAACGGCAGGTTGCGCGCGATCAGCGCGAGACGGCGCGGCGTGACGAAGCTGTCGATGCTCTCCGCCTTCAGGCCGGACTTCGCCAGTTCCTCGGCGAAGAGGCGGGCGAGGTCTTCCGACGCTTTAAGCTGCATGCGCGCCGGGATTTCCTCGCAGCGCAGTTCGAGGAGGAAGTCGGTCATGCGAAAATTCTTTCAACGTGCTCCTGCGAAGGCAGGAGCCCAGGGTTCAAGGCGCAGTGCGTGGGGCTCTGGGCTCCTGCCTTCGCAGGAGCACGGGTTGTGGCTCCCTGCCCGGTCACGCCGCCCACCCGTTCACTTCCATCCACTTTTCGCAGCTGCCCTTGGCGAGGTCGCGCACGCGGCCGATATAGCTGGCGCGCTCCTGCACGGAGATCACGCCGCGCGCCTGCAACAGGTTGAAGACATGGGACGCCTTGATCGCCTGGTCATAGGCCGCGAGCGGCACGCCCGCTTCCAGCGACGCCTTGCACTCGGCCTCAGCGTCCTTGAACCAGCGGAACAGCTTTTCCGTGTCGGCGATCTCGAAATTCCATTTCGACATCTGCTGCTCATTGGCGAGGAATACGTCGCCATAGGTCACGCCCGCGTCGTTGAACTTCAGGTCGTAAACGCTGTCGACGCCCTGAATATACATGGCGAGCCGTTCGAGGCCGTAGGTCAGCTCGCCCGCGACCGGCTTGCAGTCGAATCCGCCCATCTGCTGGAAATAAGTGAACTGCGTGACTTCCATGCCGTCGCACCACACTTCCCAGCCAAGGCCCCACGCTCCCAGCGTCGGACTTTCCCAGTCATCCTCGACGAAGCGGATGTCGTGGACCAGCGGGTCGATGCCGATCTCCACCAGCGAACCCAGATACAGTTCCTGCAGGTTCGCCGGGGACGGCTTCATGATGACCTGATATTGGTAATAATGCTGGAGGCGGTTGGGGTTCTCGCCATAGCGGCCGTCGGTAGGGCGGCGGCTGGGCTGCACATAGGCGGCGTTCCAGGCGTCCGGACCCAGACTGCGCAGCGTGGTGGCGGGGTGGAAGGTGCCCGCACCCACTTCCATGTCATAGGGTTGCAGGATCACGCAGCCCTGCTTCCCCCAATAAGCGTGCAGGGTCAGGATCAGGTCCTGAAAGGATAGCACTTTACCTGTCGCCACCGATGGTCCCTTGGATGCATATATTGTTTGCGGCGGCCCTTGGCGCAGGCGGGCCGTTGGGTCAAGGAAAAGAGGGGTTGGAAGGGCTTAATCTCCTTGCCCCGAAGGCCCTCGCCCCGCATGGATGGGACCAGATATCTGGAATGGAACCACGTCTGATATGAAATCATCCCTCTCGCGCCTGCTGCTCGCCGGTTTCCTGCTGCTCAGCGGCTGCGCGCAGGAGCGTCCAGCCGACGCTCGAACGCCCGTGGCGCAGGCCGCCTATACCTCCCCCGCCCTGTGGCAGGTGAAGGATGAGGATACGAACATCTATCTGTTCGGCACCGTCCATGTGCTGAAGCCCGGAACCGAGTGGTTCAAGGGCGGCGTGAAGCGCGCCTTCGATCGGTCCGACGAACTGGTGATGGAGATTGTCGAGCCCGAAGACCCGCAGGCCGTCGCCGCGGCCATGGCGCACATCGCACTGGCCCGCGACGGGGTGAAGCTCTCCGATCGGCTGAGTGCGGATACGCGGCCGAAATATCAGGCGGCGATGACTTCCAATGGCCTGTCCTGGCAGATGTTCGAAGCGTTCAACCCATGGATGGCAGGCATGGCGCTGTCGGTGCAGCCGCTGGAGAAACTGGGCTACAAGGCCGATCTGGGCGCAGAAAAGACGTTGACGGCGGCGGCCAAGGCTTCGGGCAAGAAAATCGGGGCGCTGGAGACGGTTGAGCAGCAGCTTGGTTATTTCGCCAGCCTACCGATGGAGCATCAGGTGAAGTTCCTGAACGCGACCATCGAAGGGCTGCCCGACATGGACAGCGAGTTCGCCCGCCTGATCCGCCATTGGCGGGAGGGCGACCCGGACAAGCTGGCCGCCGAAATGAACGAATCCCTGGAGGCGACCCCTGAACTGGCGCAGGTGCTGCTGATCCAGCGTAACGCCAACTGGGCGCGGTGGATCAAGGAGCGGCTGGCCAGACCCGGCGCGGTGTTCATCGCCGTGGGCGCGGGTCATCTGGCGGGCAAGGGCAGCGTGCAGGACCAGTTGAAGGCGCTGGGCGTCGCTTCGGCCCGGGTGGCTGAATAACCGTGGCGCGCTGGATCGGGCGATGGCTGGGTCTGTGCGCGCTGCTGCTGGTCACGGCCTGCGGAAAAGAACCGCCCGCGCCTCCAGCCGATGGCGGTCCGGCATTGTGGCGGGTCGAAGGCCACGGGCTGAACGGCTGGTTGTTCGGCACGATCCATGTGCTGCCCGGCAATGTCGCATGGCAGACAGACGTGATCCGGCAAGCGTTGGATAAGGCCGATCGGCTGGTGCTAGAATCCGCCGAGATACAGGATCGCGCACGGACGATGGCGCTGTTCGAAAAAATGGGGCGCAGTCCCGGCTTGCCGCCGCTTGAAGCGCGCCTGCCGCCAGGCGAACGGGCGCAGTTGCAGGAGATCGTCGATGAAGGCGGGACGAGCGCGCAATTGCTGTCCGGCTATGAAAGCTGGGCGGCGGCCATGCTGCTGTCGGCGGCGGCGCAACATCCGTTGCAGGTCAGCCCCGACGACGGCGTCGAGCCCGTGCTGATCGAGACGTTCAGGGAGGCGGGAAAGCCGATCGGCGGTCTGGAGACGGTCGCGCGGCAGTTCGGCGCCTTCGACACGCTGCCTCCAGCGTCGCAACAGCGGCTGCTGGAGCAGACGGTGCATGAGGCCGCGAACATCCAGGCGCTGTATGACCGTATCCTCAATGCCTGGCTGAAAGGCGATATGACCGCGATCGCTCGCGAAGATCAGGCGGGCGAACAACCCGACCCGGTGGTTGAACAGGCGGTTCTGATCGCGCGCAACCGGGATTGGACCCACGCGATCGGTCGCCTGAAAGGACGGCCCTTCATCGCGGTCGGAACGGGGCATCTGACGGGCCGCGACAATCTGATCCAGTTGCTGCAAGGTCGCGGTTACACGGTCACGCGGGTGCAATAGCGCCCCCACCCTTGCCTTGCCGCGCTTTTCTGCTAAAGCGCCGCCTTCCCGTGATGGTCATCCCTGGAGGCGTTGCGGGAAGTTTATGAAATCTGCTTTTGGAGACACGCAATGAGCGAGCAGCTTACGCTGTCGGCCGAGGCACGCGATCGGGCAGGCAAGGGAGCCTCCCGCGCTCTCCGCCGTGAGGGCCGCGTACCCGCCGTCATCTATGGTAATAATGAAGAACCGCAGTCGATCCACGTCGAGGAAAAACTCCTCAACAAGCTGCTCGGCACTGGCCACTTCTTCAATTCGGTCGTCATGGTCGAAGTCGGCGGCGCACAGGTTCGCACCCTGGCGAAGGACGTCGCCTTCCATCCCGTGACCGATCGTCCGCTGCACGCCGACTTCCTGCGCGTTTCGGAACATGCCACCGTCCACGTCAACGTGCCTGTGCGCTTCGCCAATGAAGACGCCTCGCCCGGCCTCAAGAAGGGCGGCGTGCTGAACATCGTCGCGCATGAGATCGAGTTGATCGTCGATGCGGCTGAGATCCCCGACGACGTCGTGATCGACCTCACCGGCTTTGACGTCGGCGAATCGATCCACATCAGCGGCGTGAAGCTGCCCAAGGGCGCGAAGGCCGCCCATGACGAGCAGGACTTCACCGTCGCGACGATCGTCGCTCCGTCGGCTCTGAAGAGCGCCGAAGGCGACAAGGAAACCCCGGCCGAAGGCGCCTAAAGCGCTCTCAGCTGGAGGACAATTCATCAGCCTCCGTTCGTGCTGAGTAGGGGCTGAGCGAAGTCGAAGACCCGTATCGAAGTATGGTCGCGCAAGCTGTCCTTCGATACGCCACTTCGACAAGCTCAGTGGCTACTCAGGACGAACGGAGGTTTTTGATTTTGGGGAGCGATGCGCGATGCAGATCTGGGTGGGGCTAGGCAATCCGGGCGTCCAATATGCGATGCACCGGCACAATGTCGGCTTCATGGTGGCCGACGTGATCGCGGATCTCCATCGCTTCTCCCCGCCGAAGAAGCAGTTTCAGGGCTGGGTTCAGGAAGGGCGGATCGGCCCTGAAAAGATCATCCTCATAAAACCCGCCACCTTCATGAACGAAAGCGGCCGTTCGGTGGGCGAGGCGATGCGCTTCTACAAGCTGACCCCGGATGACGTGACCGTCTTTCATGATGAGCTGGACCTTGCGCCGATGAAGGTGAAGGTGAAGCGCGGCGGCGGCAATGCCGGGCATAACGGCCTGCGATCGACCGACGCGCATATCGGCGCGGACTTCCGCCGCGTGCGGATCGGCATCGGCCATCCCGGGCACAAGGACCGGGTCCATGGCTATGTGCTAGGCAATTATCACAAGAGCGAGATGGACGCGCTGTCTGACATGCTGGGCGCGATCGGGGCCGAAGCCGAGTGGCTCGCGAAAGGCGACGATGCGCGCTTCATGAACGAAGTGGCGCTGCGGCTGGCGGATTGATGCGCGCTCGTTCGCCCCGTCATCGCGCTGAAACACACATGGTGGATTGCCGAGCGCAGCATCGCCGGGCCATAGAGAGCGAAACACTCTAAAGGGGCCCGGATGATGCAGACCGTCGCGACCAAGCCATTCCTGGACCAGAAGCCGGGCACGTCGGGCCTGCGCAAGAAGGTACGGATTTTCCAGCAGCCCCATTATGCGGAAAATTTCGTTCAGTCGGTGTTCGACAGTCTGGAAGGCTTTGCGGGCCAGACCCTGGTGGTGGGCGGCGACGGACGTTACCTGAACCGCGAAGTCATCCAAATCGTGCTGAAGATGGCGGCGGCCAACGGCTTTGGCCGGGTGCTGGTGGGGCAAGGCGGCATATTGTCGACGCCCGCCGCGTCGCACCTCATCCGATCATCCGGAGCCTTTGGCGGCCTGGTGCTGTCGGCCAGCCACAATCCGGGCGGACCGGACGAGGATTTCGGCATCAAATATAATGTCGGCAATGGCGGCCCGGCCCCGGAAAAAGTGACCGACGCCATCCATGCCCGGACGCTGGAAATCGACAGCTATCGCATCCTGGATGCCGGGGACGTGGATATCGACGCTCTCGGAACGAGCCGGATCGGCGGCATGACGGTAGAGGTGGTCGACCCGGTGTCCGCCTATGCCGAGTTGATGGAGAGCCTGTTCGACTTTCCCGCCATCGCGAACATGATCGAGCAGGGCTTCACCCTCTCCTTCGATTCGATGAGCGCCGTCACCGGCCCCTATGCGGTCGAGATTTTCGAAAAGCGGCTGGGCGCGCCGAAAGGCACGGTGCGCAACGGCGCGCCCCTGCCCGACTTCGGCCATCACCATCCCGACCCCAATCTGGTCCATGCAAAGGAACTATATGACCGCATGATGGCGGCGGATGCGCCCGACTTCGGCGCGGCTTCGGACGGGGATGGCGACCGCAACCTGATCATCGGGCGGCATTGCTATGTGACGCCGTCGGATTCGCTCGCCGTGCTGGCGGCCAATGCGCATCTCGCGCCCGGCTATGCCAAGGGGCTCAAGGGCATTGCGCGGTCCATGCCGACCAGCGGCGCGGCGGACCGGGTGGCGGAGAAGCTCGGCGTCCCCCTCTACGAAACGCCGACGGGCTGGAAATTCTTCGGCAACCTGCTGGACGCCGGCATGGCCACCATCTGCGGCGAGGAAAGCGCCGGCACCGGCTCCGACCATGTGCGCGAAAAGGACGGCATCTGGGCGGTGCTGCTGTGGCTCAACATCCTGGCGGCGCGGCGGCAGAGCGTGGCGCAGATCATGGCCGAACATTGGGCGACCTATGGCCGCAACTATTATGCGCGGCATGATTATGAGGCGATCGCCAACGACCGCGCCGATGCGCTGATGGCGGCGCTGCGGGATAAGCTCGCCCACCTGCCCGGCGCGGTGAACAGCGGCGGCACGGTGAAGAGCGCCGACGATTTCGCCTATACCGACCCCACCGACCAGTCGGTCAGCCACAACCAGGGCCTGCGCATATTGTTCGACGACGGGTCGCGCATCGTGTTCCGCCTGTCCGGAACCGGCACCGAGGGCGCAACGCTGCGCGTCTATATCGAGCGCTATGTCGGGACGGACGGCGAACTGGGGATGGAGACGGGCGATGCGCTGGCGCCGCTAGTCCGCGCGGCGCAGGAACTGGCGGATATTGCGGGCTTCACGGGGATGGACCAGCCCAGCGTCATCACCTGAAGCAGACAAAATTTCACATTCCCGTAACAGTAGTGGAATGACGGGCGTCTAAAATGATTGCCCTCCCCTGCGCCGCAGGGTTTCAGCTTATGCCTTAAGGATAATAATGCCCCGTTTTGTCTCCCTGCTCGCCTTCTGCGCCTGCCTGATCTCCTGTGGAGGCGTAGCGCAGGCCCGCACCACCGAAGACGAACATCTATGGGTGAACCTGACCGCCATGGGGTCGGTCTCTGGCAAGCTCGTATATTTCGCCGAAATCCAGCCCCGCATCGGCGATGGCGCATCCCGGCTGGACCAGATGATCCTGCGCGGCGCGCTGGGATGGCGGCTTTCGCCCAGCGTCACCGTCTTTCAGGGCTTCGCCCATGTCGTCGTTCCCGTGGAAAACGGCAAGGACGTCAATGAGGAGCGCAGCTTCCAGCAGATCAACTGGACCATCGGCAAGCCATGGGGCGGCGAACTGTCGTCGCGCACGCGGCTGGAGCAGCGCTGGCGCTCGAACGGCGACGACATGGGCTGGCGCCTGCGCGAGATGCTGCGCTACGAAAAGCCGCTCAAGGCCGACAGCGACGCCGTCAACGCGCTCGTCTATGCGGAAGGTTTCGCGGCGCTCAACGATACCGACTGGGGCGCGAGGGCCGGCTTCGACCAGTTGCGTAGCTTCGTCGGCGCGGAACTGGGGTTGCCGGGCGCCTCCACAATGGAGGTCGGCTATCTCAACCAGATCGTCAACCAGCGCGGGGGAGACACACGCGTCAATCATGTGGCGTCGATCACCCTGTTCTTCCGCCACTGACGCAAGGCTGGCCAATGCCCGCCGAAACCGCTATCGGCCCGGCCATCATCTGAAGACATGAAGGCAGTTCCATGGGTTTTCGTTGCGGTATCGTCGGGCTTCCCAATGTGGGCAAGTCCACCCTGTTCAACGCGCTGACTGAAACGCAGGCGGCGCAGGCGGCGAATTATCCCTTCTGCACGATCGAGCCCAATGTCGGACAGGTCGCGGTGCCCGACGAGCGGCTCCAAACGATCGCCAAAATCGGCGGATCGGCCAAGATCATCGAAACGCAACTGGCGTTCGTGGACATTGCCGGGCTGGTGCGCGGCGCGTCCAAGGGCGAGGGCCTCGGCAACCAGTTCCTCGCCAACATCCGCGAGGTGGACGCGATCGTCCATGTGCTGCGCTGCTTCGAGGATGACGACATCACCCATGTCGAGGGTAAGGTCGATCCCATCGCCGACGCCGAGACGGTCGAGACCGAGCTGATGCTGGCGGACCTTGAGAGCCTGGAGAAGCGGGTCCCTGCTTTCGCCAAGAAGGCGGCGCAGGGCGACAAGGAGGCCAAGGCAGCCGCGTCCGTGCTGGGTAAGGCGCTCGACCTGCTGCGCGACGGCAAGCCCGCACGGCTGACGAAGCCCGCCGACGAGGAGGAAGACCGCATCTTCCGCCAGGCGCAACTGCTGACCGCCAAGCCCGTCCTCTATGTCTGCAATGTCGAGGAAGACGTCGCGGCGGAAGGCAATGCCCATAGCGTGCGCGTGTTTGAGAAGGCCGCGGCAGAGGGCGCCAAGGCCGTGATCGTGTCCGCCGCGATCGAGGCGGAACTCATCACCATGCCGATCGAGGAACGCGCGGAATATCTGGAGGCGCTGGGCCTTGAGGAAGCGGGTCTCGCGCGGATCATCCGGGCGGGCTACGAACTGCTCGGCCTCATCACCTTCTTCACCGTCGGGCCAAAGGAGGCTCGCGCCTGGACCGTCGCCAAGGGATCGAAGGCTCCGCAGGCGGCGGGCGCAATCCATACCGACTTTGAAAAGGGCTTCATCCGCGCCGAGACCATGGCCTATGGCGACTATGTCCAGTTCAACGGCGAAGCCGGGGCCAAGGAAGCGGGCAAGTGGCGCTCCGAAGGCAAGGAATATGTGACGCAGGATGGCGACATCATGCTGTTCCGGTTCAATGTCTGATAAAACCCGCGCGTGACGAACCCGCCGTGCTCCTGCGCAGGCAGGAGCCCAGTTCAGACGGCGGGACTGGGCTCCTGCCTGCGCAGGAGCACGGATCGCTATGAGACAGCGCAAACTCGCCTTTCCGCCCAGCGTGGATGAACGCACACGCCTGCTGATCCTCGGCAGCCTCCCCGGCGACGCTTCGATCCGGCAGGGCGAATATTACGCCCATCGCGGCAACGCCTTCTGGACGCTGATCGGCGATGTGCTGGGCGAGGATCTGCGGGGGCAACCCTATGCGTTGCGGCTGAAACGGCTTCGGGCCCGTGGCGTCGGACTGTGGGACGTGATCGAAAGCGCCGATCGGAACGGCAGCCTCGACAGCTCGATCCGGGGCGCGGAACTGCGCGACCTTTCCACATTCGTTGCGCGCCTGCCCGCGCTGGAGGCGGTCGCCTTCAACGGAAAGACCGCCGCGCTGCACGGGCGCAGGCAGATCGGCGCACGGCCTGAACTCACCCTGATCGACCTCCCCTCCTCCAGCGGCGCCTATGCCATGCTCTCGCGCGAGAAGAAGGCGGAAAGCTGGCGGACGCTGCGCGACTGGATCGCCTGAGGCCGCCTGTTTCGACGTTGACGTTAACGTTAACCCCTTTTACAACGAGGGCACTGTCGGGCGAACAAAGGTCGGTGATGAGCGAGATCGTCTATTTCGAGGATATAGCGATCGGCGATACGGTGGGTTTCGGCCCATTGACGGTGAGCCGGGAGGAGATGGTCGCCTTCGCGTCGGAATATGACGCCCAGCCCTTCCATCTTTCCGACGAGGCGGCGGCAGCGACCCATTTCGGCAGCCTGTCGGCCAGCGGCTGGCACACCACCGCCCTCTTCATGAAAATGTTCGTCGCCGAAATGCAGCGCATACCGGGGCGGCAGGAAGCCAGCCTGGGCGCGATCGGCATTGATGAACTACGCTGGCTGCAACCCGTGCGACCCGGCGACACGTTGCGCGGCACGTCCGAAGTGCTGGAGAAAAAGGCGTCGCGCAGCCGCCCGGAAATGGGCGTCGTGAAGACGCGGATCACGCTGCTCAATCAGGAGGATGAGCCCGTGATGACCATGATGCCGATCATCCTGTACCGCACACGACCACACTGACGCTGGCCGCTAATCCTCGTCGCGAACATGCGGTGCCAGCCGATTGGCGTTCGCGTCCGCCGCCATGATGCGGATTTCACGCGTGGACGCGCCGGAAATCTGGATGAGGTGCACACCCGGCGGTAGATCGAACCAGACGATCTTGCGAATGCCCGAGCATTCCGAACCATGACCATGCTCGACCGATGCGTGCATGTTTCGATCGGTCACGACGTCGACCCATGCGGGGGCTGACAGGGCGACGCCAACACGCGCGGAGTCCTTGAGCGCGAGTGTGAACAGGCCCCCATGGCTTTTCGGCTGAACCTTCGCCGGCTTCATTGCGAACTGGACCTGGGACACCGGACGCAGGGTGGCGACAACCGGCTTCCCCAGGATCAATCGCGCCGCCGAACCGCTTTCCCCGCCAGCGATAGCGTTGCCGCTCTGCCTCCAACTCGTCCAGGGCTCTTCGGGCGACGGCGCGCCCTTGCAGATATCGGCAGGCTTGGCTGCCCCCATTGAGGCAATCGACGCAGCGCACAAAGCCAGCAGGCAGGCTATCCGTCGCATCCTCATTTCCTTTCCAGGCAGTTGTTCGATGTCGCCCTGGCGAAACCTTATAGAGGTGGGAGCGCGAAACAACCTTGTTGGCGGCCTGATATAGGTGGCTGCTGGACGTCTCAATCAACCGTCACCCCAGCGAACGCTGGGGTCTCAGGCCATGTCGCGCGCCTCCTCCTGAGATTCCAGCTTTCGCTGGAATGACGAAAATGGCCGAAACCAGCCGGCTCATTCTCGCTATTCTGCAGCGCCTCAGCCGGGCTATGTCGGGTCCGGCCCGAAAGCTCATCATCGGTAGGAATTTTGGTGGAGCCTAGCGGGATCGAACCGCTGACCTCCTGCATGCCATGCAGGCGCTCTCCCAGCTGAGCTAAGGCCCCAACCGGCGCAACGGGGCTGCGCCATCGGAAATATCCATCAACCGCCTATCAAGGACGGGGTAGCCGGACATTCATTTAAGGAAAGATGGTGGAGCCTAGCGGGATCGAACCGCTGACCTCCTGCATGCCATGCAGGCGCTCTCCCAGCTGAGCTAAGGCCCCGTTTGCCATCTTCGGCAGCGACGCCTGGGCAGCGTCGCCTTGGGAGCGCTGCCTCTAAAAGGCGGCGTTCCCATTGGCAAGTGCAAAATTCACTTAGCTTTCGATGTCGTCGCCATCATCGCCAGCCGCATCGACGCCCAGGTCGTCGTCGCCACCCAGATCAACGTCGTTATCCGGCGAATCGCCATCGTCGTCGACGTCCAGATCGAGGTCCAGATCATCGTCCGCCGTCTCCAGTTCGCCATCGGCGGTTTCGACGACCTTCTTGGGCGCTTCCTCATAAGGAAGCGGCTGCTTCGACTTCAACACTGGCTCCGGGTCCCAGGCGGTGTTGCAGTTGATGCAGGTCACCGGGTCATCCTTGCCCAGGTCATAGAAGCGCGTGGCGCATTTCGGGCAGGTACGCTTCGTGCCCCATTCAGCCTTGACCATGTCCGGCCTTATCCTTCTTGCGAGTGCTCAAAATAGAAATCACGCGGCACGACGATGTCGCCCGCGAAGCGACGCGCGCCTTGCCATAGCGGAACCGCGCTGTCAAAAGCCGGGCGCGATTTTTCAGTCTCTGCAACGGATTTGCCCGTGACCACTTCTGCCGACCAGCCCCGCCCGATGACCTTCGCCAGCGCCCCGCCGCTTTCCGGCAGTGTGACGGTTCCGGGCGACAAAAGCATCTCGCACCGCTCGCTCATGCTCTCCGCCCTCGCGGTCGGGGAAAGCCGGGTGGAAGGCCTGCTGGAGGGGGAGGACGTGCTCGCCACGGCCGCCGCGATGCGGGCCATGGGCGCGGACATCAAGCGGGACGACGACGGCGTCTGGCATATCCATGGCGTAGGCGTGGGCGGGCTGCTGCAACCACAGACGGCGCTCGATATGGGCAATAGCGGGACTTCGACCCGTCTGCTCATGGGCCTGGTCGCCAGCCATGCGATCACTGCGACGTTCATCGGCGACGCGTCGCTCAGCAAGCGCCCCATGGCCCGCGTTACAGAGCCGCTGTCCCGCATGGGCGCGAGCTTCATGACCAGCCCCGGCGATCGCCTGCCGCTGACCATGCGCGGCGCTTGTCCGGCCGTGCCGCTCGACTACCGCCTTCCCGTCGCGTCGGCCCAGGTCAAGTCGGCGGTGCTGCTCGCCGGCCTGAACGCGCCCGGCGTAACGCGCATTGTCGAACCGATCCCGACCCGCGATCACAGCGAACGCATGCTCAAGGGCTTCGGTGCGGAGCTGGAGGTAGAGATTGAAGCGGACGGGACCCGCATCATCACCCTCATGGGCGAAGCCGAACTCCGCCCGCAGTCGATCACGGTTCCCGGCGATCCCTCCTCCGCCGCCTTCCCCATGGTGGCCGCACTGCTGGTTCCCGGCTCCCGCATCACCATCGCCAATGTCGGCCTCAACGCGACCCGCGCCGGCCTGATCGACCTGCTGCGCGAAATGGGCGGCGACATCGCCATTGAAAACCCGCGCGAAGTTGGCGGCGAACCGGTTGGCGATCTCGTCATCACCGCGTCGGCGCTCAAGGGCGTCGAACCCGACCCCGCGCGTGCTCCCTCCATGATCGACGAATATCCCGTCGCCTTCATCGCCGCAGCCTTCGCGGAGGGCCGCAGCACCTTCCGAGGCCTTGAGGAACTGCGCGTCAAGGAATCCGACCGGATCGCCACCATGGCGGCGGGCCTGCGCGCCATCGGCGTCACCGTCGAGGAACTGGAGGACGGCATCGTCATCGAGGGCAGCGGCGGCGCGCGCCTCACCGGCGGCGGGCCGATCTCGACCAAGCTCGACCACCGCATTGCGATGAGTTTCGCGGTGGCCGGCCTCATCTCCCAAAAGGGCGTGACGATCGACGACATGCGCCCCGTCGCGACCAGCTTTCCGGGATTCACCGGCCTGCTCCAGTCGCTCGGCGCGATTCCATGATCTTCGACCTCGCCAATATCATCGGCCTCATCGGCAGTGGGCTGATGGTCGGCGCATATGCCTACAGCAATATCGCGCAGTCGCTGAACTTCACGCTCTTTAACCTATTGAACCTCGTGGGCGCGCTGCTGCTCATCGGATCGCTCACCATCCATTTCAATCTGGCGTCGATGGCGCTTGAAATTGTCTGGGCCATGATCGCCCTCATCGGCCTGGCCAAGGCGCTTCGGAAAGACACCTCGCAATGATCATCGCCGTCGATGGCCCCGCCGCATCGGGCAAGGGAACGATCGCCAGAGCGCTGGGGCGGCATTATGGCCTGCCCTGCCTCGACACCGGCCTGCTCTACCGCGCCGTCGGCCTGTCGGTCCTCAAGGCCAGCGGCGACCCGGATCGCGAAGCGGACGCGCTCGCCGCCTGCGATTTCGACGCTTCTCTTCTGGATGACGCTTCCCTGCGCACCGAAGCCGTCGGATCGCTCGCCTCCCGCGTGTCCATCCATCCCAGCGTTCGCCTGGCCCTTGTGAAGCGCCAGCGCGACTTCGCCACACAGCCTGGCGGCGCGATCCTTGACGGGCGCGACATCGCGACCGTCATCGCGCCCGATGCGGACGCCAAGATATTCGTCACGGCCAGCGTCCATGTCCGCGCCCAGCGCCGCTATCAGGACGCGCTCGACCATGGCGGTCATCCGGACATGGACAGCCTGATTGCGGACATTCAGGCCCGCGACACCCGCGACATGAGCCGCGATCACGCCCCCCTGCGCGTGGCCGATGGTGCGGACTTGCTCGACACCAGCAATTTGACTATAGACGCGGCCGTCCAGCAGGCCATATCACTGGTGGACGCACAGTTGGAACGTCGGCCCAAGGCCTGACGCGGGACGGCGCTGGGGATTCCCAAGCGCCCTTTTCGCTTTTCTCCTGAGCGTCATCATCCTTTGTGGCCGATGGATGTCCGCACGGTATTCGGCCGTTCGGACGGTTTGGCCAAAGACCATCGGACACAACCGATTGGCCAGCAATGACGAGTGAAGGACTTAACCATGGCCTCTACGGCATTCCCCTCGCGCGACGATTTCGCCGCGCTTCTCAATGATTCTCTCGGTGGCGAAGACGGCGGTTTTGAAGGCCGCGTCGTAAAGGGCACCGTTACCGGCATCGAAAACGACATGGCGCTGATCGACGTCGGCCTGAAGTCGGAAGGCCGCGTTCCGCTGCGCGAATTCGCCGCGCCGGGCCAGAAGGCTGACCTGAAGGTCGGCGACGAAGTCGAAGTCTATGTCGACCGCGTCGAAAACGCCCATGGCGAAGCGATGCTGTCGCGCGACCGCGCGCGCCGCGAAGCCGCCTGGGACAAGCTCGAAGCCGAGTTCACCGAAAGCGCTCGCGTCGAAGGCGTCATCTTCGGCCGCGTCAAGGGTGGCTTCACCGTCGATCTCGACGGCGCCGTGGCATTCCTGCCCGGTTCGCAGGTCGACATCCGCCCCGTGCGCGACGTCACCCCGCTGATGGACATTCCGCAGCCTTTCCAGATCCTGAAGATGGATCGCCGCCGCGGCAACATCGTCGTGTCGCGCCGCGCCATTCTGGAAGAAACCCGCGCCGAACAGCGCAGCGGCCTCATCCAGACGCTGGCCGAAGGCCAGATCATCGAGGGCGTCGTCAAGAACATCACCGATTACGGCGCGTTCGTTGACCTGGGCGGCATCGACGGCCTGCTGCACGTCACCGACCTCAGCTACAAGCGCATCAACCACCCGAACGAGATGATCAACATCGGCGACACCGTCCGTGTCCAGATCATCCGCATCAACCGCGACACCCAGCGCATCAGCCTTGGCATGAAGCAGCTGGAAAGCGATCCGTGGGAAGGCGCTTCGGCCAAATATCCCGTCGGCGCCAAGCTGTCGGGCCGCGTCACGAACATCACCGAATATGGCGCGTTCGTGGAACTGGAAGCCGGCATCGAAGGCCTGGTCCACGTTTCGGAAATGTCCTGGACCAAGAAAAACGTCCATCCCGGCAAGATCGTTTCGACCAGCCAGGAAGTCGAAGTTCTGGTGCTCGAAGTCGATCCCGAAAAGCGTCGCATTTCGCTCGGCCTCAAGCAGGCCCAGCACAACCCCTGGGACAGCTTCGCCGAACGTCACCCGATCGGTTCGACCGTCGAGGGCGAAGTCAAGAACGCGACCGAATTCGGCCTGTTCATCGGCCTGGACGGCGACGTGGACGGCATGGTCCACATGTCGGACATCGCATGGGGCATTTCGGGCGAGGACGCGCTGGCTCTGCACCGCAAGGGCGAGACGGTTTCCGCCGTCGTTCTCGACATCGACGTCGAGAAGGAGCGCATCAGCCTCGGCATGAAGCAGCTTGAGCGTGGCGGCCCGGCCGCTGGCGGCACTGCTGCCGCGTCTGCCGGCCTGAACAAGAATGCGATCGTCACCGTGACCGTTCTGGAAGTGCGTGACGGCGGCCTGGAAGTCCAGGCTGGCGAAGACGGCGCCGCCGGCTTCATCAAGCGCAGCGACCTGGGTCGCGACCGCGACGAACAGCGTTCGGAACGCTTCCAGATCGGTCAGAAGTTCGACGCCATGGTCACCGGTTTCGACCGCGCCAAGAAGCCGACCTTCTCGGTCAAGGCGATGCAGATCGCCGAAGAGAAGCAGGCTGTGGCGCAATATGGTTCGTCCGACAGCGGCGCGTCGCTGGGCGACATTCTGGGCGAAGCCCTGAAGGCGAAGAACGAAGGTTGATGTTTTTCGGCATCTAACCAAAGTAATAGAGCCCGCCGGAATTACTTTCGGCGGGCTTTTTCTATCCCAAAATGAGAAAGTATCTACCGATATTGGATAATTGTCAGGCGTTACAGGATTCAGTATAAATTCAATGGGAACCAGAAGGGGGAGCTGGAGGACCAATGATACGCTCAGAATTGATTCAAAAACTCGCGGAGGAAAATCCAGACCTCGGCATCCAAGAGGTCGAAAGGATTGTCGACCTCTTCTTCAAGGAGATTGTCGACCGCCTGTCGAGCGGAGGTAGGGTGGAACTGCGCGGTTTCGGCGCTTTCACTACGCGGCCGCGCGATGCGCGGACGGGCCGCAATCCGCGCACGGGGGAACAAGTGCCGGTCTGCGCCAAGCGCGTGCCTTATTTCAAGCCCGGCAAGGAAATGCGCGAACGCTTGAACATGAAGCATTGAACATCATCAGCGCTTCTTGACCTTCACGCACATAAACGTCAGGGGGAGCGCCACGCGGACGTGGCGAAATCGGTAGACGCAGCGGACTTAAAATCCGCCTCCCCCTGGGAATGCGGGTTCAAGTCCCGCCGTCCGCACCAGGGTTGGCGTCGTCGGAAACTCGCGAAAACGCCATAAGGCTGGATATTCCGCCGACTTGCCGCGATGATGGCGCATGGCCGGTGCATTCAACCCTGACAGTTTCAGCGATTCCCTGGTCATTCTGGGCGCGGCCGGTCTGGTTATTCCCGGCTTCGCCCGCTTCCGCATCAGCCCCGTCATCGGGTTCATCCTGGTCGGACTGGCGGTCGGGCCATCGGGCCTGGGCGCGCTCGTCAGCCAATATCCCTGGCTTTATCACGTCACCATTTCCAATCGGGCGGCGATAGAACCGTTCGCCGATCTGGGCGTCATATTGCTGCTGTTCTCCATAGGTCTGGAACTCAGCTTCCGCCGTTTGTGGAGCATGCGGACGCAGGTATTCGGGGTCGGCGCGACCGAATTGCTCGGCAGCGCGGCGCTGATCGCGGCCGGTCTGTATTTGCTCGGCCAGCCATCAGCAGGCGCTTTCGGTCTCGGCCTCGCGCTCGCCTTGTCTTCGACCGCAGTGGTGCTGCCCATGGTCGGCACGCAAAGCGCCGTCGGACGAGCGGCCTTTTCCATGCTGCTGTTCGAAGATCTGGCGCTGGTCCCGATCATATTCTTGCTGGGCGCCCTTGCGCCGTCGGTGGCGTCCAGCCCGGATGGCGCATGGGGCGAACTCGCCAGCACATTGCTGAAGGGCGGCGCCACGATCGCGGTCATGCTTGTCCTTGGCCGCCTGTTCCTGCCGCATATCTTCCGCCAGGCGGCCCGCACCAAAAGCCCCGAAGTGTTCCTTGCCGCCAGTCTGCTGGTGGTCATCGTTTCCAGCCTCGCGACCTCCCTTGCCGGCCTGTCGCCCATCGTCGGCGCGTTGCTGGCGGGATTGCTCATCGCGGAAACCGACTATCATGGCGAGGTCGAGGTGATGACGTCGCCGTTCAAGGGACTCGCCCTCGGCGTCTTCCTGATCACGGTGGGAATGAGCCTGGATATCCGCGTCATCCTGGCCAACTGGCCGACCCTGGTTCTGGCCGTGATGGGCGTATTGATCGCCAAGACGATCGTGACCGGGGCGCTGCTCTACTTCTCCGGCGCGCGCAAAGGCGTCGCGCTGGAGGTCGGCGTGCTGATGTCCAGCCCATCGGAAACCACGCTCATCGTGCTTTCCGCCGCCGCCGCCGCCAAGCTTATCCTGCCCTCGACAGCGGCCTTCTGGCAGATCGTCACGGCCATCGGCCTCACCATCACGCCGCTGCTCGCCCGGATCGGCCATGATGTCGCTCGTAGACTGGAAAGAGCACTGGGCGAAGAGATGCCGGAAAGCGAGGATGAGAGCACGCAAGCCGCCGCCGTCGTCATCGGATTTGGGCGTGTGGGCCGAATGGTGTGCGATCTTTTGCGGGTGCACAGCCAGCGCTTCATCGTCGTGGAATCAGATCCCGATGTCGCCGCCGAGGGTCGTCGGGACGGATATCCCGTCCTCTTCGGCGATGTTTCGCGCGCGGCGATGCTGGACAAGCTGCGATTGGGCCATGCCCGCGCGCTGATCCTGACCAT
Source organism: Sphingobium sp. (assembly GCA_036383495.1). Classification (GTDB taxonomy): domain Bacteria; phylum Pseudomonadota; class Alphaproteobacteria; order Sphingomonadales; family Sphingomonadaceae; genus Sphingobium. The sequence goes on from DASVOF010000100.1 coordinate 19,204, forward strand.
GGACGACCCCGTTCTTTCGATCCGCGTAACCAAACGCGTTCGGGGCTGGGTGCCCGACCTTCCCATCATCGCCCGCGCCCGCGATACGCAGCATGCAGCCCAACTCTATCAGGCCGGCGCGAGCGACGCCGTGCCCGAAACGCTGGAAAGCTCCCTGCAACTCGCCGAAACCGCGCTGGTCGACCTGGGCGTCGCAATGGGCCCGGTGATCGCGTCGATCCACCAGACGCGCGAGGAACTGCGAATGGGCATCAAGGAAGCAGCCCAAATGGAAACCGCGCCGAAATTGCGCCGGTTGCGGCCGGATGAAGTGCCTTGAAGCGGGCCTTCCTTCTCCCTTGAGGGAGAAGGATACGCAACCTTGGCCCGAAGGGCCTAGGCGGAGTTGGATGAGGGGGAGCGGGCCTTTGGCCCGCGCGATCCGGTGGATCGCATCTCCCTCGCCCAGCTACGACTAAGGCAGCAAGCTGCCAAGTCTGCACAGCCCTCTCCCTCAAGGGAGAGGGGTCGGAACATCTGCTAAGCGCCGCAGCCGGCGAGTGCGGCTTTGATCGCTGCGATCGCGGCCTCAGCCTTGTCGCCTTCGGGGCCGCCGCCCTGGGCCATGTCGGGACGGCCGCCGCCGCCCTTGCCGCCGAGCGCCTCGACGCCCGCGCGGACGAGGTCTACGGCGCTGATCGTGCCGACGAGATCATCGGTGACGCCGACCGCGATGCTGGCGCGGCCATCCACCACGGCGAGGACGGCGGAGACGCCGCTGCCCAGGGTCGCCTTGTTCTGATCGACCAGACCGCGCAGTTCCTTGGGGTCGAGACCCTCGATCACCTGTCCGATGAAGCTGACGCTACCTACCTGTTCGGGGCCAGCAGCATTCGCCGTACCGCCGCCGCCAAGCGCAAGCGCCTTCTTCGCTTCGGCGAGTTCACGTTCCAGCTTGCGGCTCTGTTCGACCAGCGCGGCGATGCGGGCGGGGACTTCCTCCGGCGTCGTCTTGAGCGCGGCGGCGGACTGGCGCAGGCGTTCCTCGCGGTCGGAGAGCCAGAGGCGCGCGGCTTCGCCGGTCAGCCCTTCGATACGGCGGACGCCCGAAGACACGGCGCTTTCCGAGATGATCTTGAAGATCGCGATGTCGCCGGTCGCACGGACATGGGTGCCGCCGCACAGTTCGACCGAATAGCTATGCTCATCGCCCTTGCCCATCGAAAGGACGCGGACTTCGTCGCCATATTTCTCGCCGAACAGCGCCATCGCGCCCGCGCCGATCGCGTCGTCGGGCGTCATGAGGCGAGTCGTAACCGCCTCATTATGGCGGATCTGCTCGTTCACATCGGCTTCTATGGCGGCGATCTGGCTGTGGGTCAGCGCTTCAGGGTGCGAGAAGTCGAAGCGCAGGCGATCCGGCGCGACGAGGCTGCCCTTCTGCGTGACATGCGCGCCCAGTTGCTTGCGCAGCGCGGCGTGCAGCAGGTGGGTGGCGCTGTGGTTGGAGCGGATGCGGTCGCGGCGATTGGTATCGACGCTCAGGTGGACCGTGTCGCCGACCTTGATCGCGCCCGCGCCGACCTTCGCCTTATGGGCATGGAGGCGACCCAAGGGCTTGGCAGTGTCCTCGACATCGGCGACGAGGCCGGCCTGCGAACTGATGGTGCCGGCGTCGCCCATCTGGCCGCCGCTTTCGCCGTAGAAGGGCGTCTGATTGGTGATGATCGCGACTTCATCGCCGGGACCGGCGGCGTCGATGCGCGCGCCGTCCTTAACCAGCGCCAGGACTTCGCCCTCGCCCACGGTCGCGGTGTAGCCGATGAATTCGGTGCTGCCGGTGGTTTCGGCGATGTCGAACCAGATTTCGTCCGACGCCTTTTCGCCCGATCCCTTCCACGCGGCGCGGGCGGCGGCTTTCTGCTCGGCCATCGCCTTGTCAAAGCCGGTGCGGTCGACGCCCAGGCCGCGCGAGCGCAGCGCGTCTTCGGTCAGGTCGTAGGGGAAGCCGTAAGTGTCGTAGAGCTTGAACGCGGTTTCACCGGGCAGCGTGCCGCCTTCGCCAAGGCCTCCGGTCGCTTCGTCGAGCAGCTTGAGCCCATTTTCCAGCGTCTTGCGGAAGCGGGTTTCCTCCCGCAGCAGCGTTTCTTCGATCAGCGGCTGGGCGCGGACCAGTTCAGGATAAGCGCCGCCCATTTCGGACACGAGGCTGGAGACGAGGCGATACATCAACGGCTCTTTCGCGCCGATGATGTGAGCATGCCGCATGGCGCGGCGCATGATGCGGCGCAGGACATAGCCGCGACCTTCATTGGCGGGCAGTACGCCGTCCGAAATCAGGAAGCTGGTGGAGCGCAGGTGATCCGCGATGACCCGGTGGCTGGACTTATGCTCGCCGTCGATGGCCGTCTTGCTCAGCGCGCCCGATTCCTCGATCAGCGCCTTGAAAGTGTCGGTGTCATAATTGTCGTGGACGCCCTGAAGCACAGCGGCGACACGCTCCAGGCCCATGCCGGTGTCGATGCTGGGCTTGGGCAGTTCGCCGACGATCTCGTTCGCTTCCTGCTCATATTGCATGAAGACGAGGTTCCAGATTTCGACGAAGCGGTCGCCATCTTCCTCCGGGCTTCCCGGAGGGCCGCCCCAGATATGGTCGCCATGGTCGTAGAATATTTCCGAACAGGGACCGCAGGGGCCGCTGTCGCCCATCGCCCAGAAATTATCCTTGGTCGGGATGCGGATGATGCGCTCTTCGGGCAGACCCGCAATCTTCTTCCACAGGTCGAAGGCTTCGTCGTCGGTGTGATAGACGGTGGCGGTCAGCTTGTCCGCCGGGATGCCCCATTCTTTCGTCAGCAGGGTCCAGGCGTGGGTGATCGCCTGTTCCTTGAAATAATCGCCGAAGCTGAAATTACCCAGCATTTCGAAGAAGGTGTGGTGGCGCGCGGTGTAGCCGACATTGTCGAGGTCGTTATGCTTGCCGCCCGCGCGGACCGACTTCTGGCTGCTGGTCGCCGTCGAATAAGGCCGAGATTCCAAGCCGGTAAAGACATTCTTGAACGGCACCATGCCCGCATTGACGAACATCAGCGTAGGGTCGTTGTGCGGCACCAAAGGCGCGGACGGAACGATGGTGTGGCCGTTCGCCCCGAAATAATCGAGGAAGGAGCGGCGAATGTCGTTGGTCGAGGTCATGAGGGCGATTTAGTTGGAAGCGTCCCGGCGCACAAGCGGGGCTTTTCGTCGTTTCTTCCAATATCGGTCAACGAGGGTTTCGATTGGGACAGGCGGCCTGGGCCGTCGACGCCTCCTCGCCATTGCCCCCACCATGATTGGCTTCTAAAGGCGGCATATGGACGACAATACCCGCCGCGCAGCCCTCGACTATCACCGCTTCCCGCAGCCGGGAAAGCTTCGGATCGAACCGACCAAACGGATGGTCAATCAGCGCGACCTTGCGCTTGCCTATTCGCCCGGCGTCGCGGCACCCTGTCTTGAGATCGCCGAAGATCCCGACAAGGCGATGGACTATACCGCGCGCGGCAATCTGGTCGCCGTTATTTCCAACGGCACGGCGGTGCTGGGGCTGGGCTCGATAGGCGCGCTGGCGTCCAAGCCGGTGATGGAGGGCAAGGCGGTCCTCTTCAAGAAATTCGCCGACATCAACGTGTTCGATATCGAGATCGACACGACCGACCCGGAGAAGTTCGTCGAAGCCGTCGCGCTGATGGAGCCGACCTTCGGCGGCATCAATCTGGAGGATATCAAGGCGCCCGAATGTTTCGCGATCGAAGCGGAACTCAAGAAGCGGATGAACATCCCCGTCTTCCATGACGACCAGCATGGCACGGCCATCGTCGTCGCGGCGGCGGTGCGCAACGCGCTGGTGTTGCAGGGCAAGACGCTGGCCGAAGCGCGGCTGGTGACGTCGGGGGCGGGCGCGGCGGCGCTGGCCTGCGTCGACCTGCTTGTGTCGATGGGGCTGCCAATCGAGCATGTGACGTTGACCGACAAGGATGGCGTCATCCATTCGGGGCGTGAGGGCATGCTGCCCAACATGGCGCGCTACGCCCGCGACACCAATGCGCGGACGCTGCCGGAGGTGTTGCCGGGCGCCAACGTCTTCCTGGGCCTGTCGGCGCCCGGCGTGCTGAAACCCGAATGGCTGCCGCTGCTGGCCGACAAGCCGCTGATCTTCGCGCTCGCCAATCCGGAGCCGGAAATCCGGCCCGAAGTCGCGCGGGAAGCGCGGCCCGATGCGATCATCGCGACCGGCCGTTCGGACTATCCGAACCAGGTCAATAATGTCCTGTGCTTCCCCTATATGTTCCGGGGCGCGTTGGACGCGCGGGCGACCGAGATCAACGAAGCGATGAAGGTCGCCGCCGCCGAAGCCATCGCCGGGCTCGCCCGCCTGCCCGCGCATGACAGCGTGGCGCAGGCCTATGGCGGGCGGAAGCTGAGCTTTGGACCGGACTATATCATCCCCACGCCTTTCGATCCGCGTCTGATCGCCGAGATCGCGCCCGCGGTCGCCAAGGCGGCGATGGACAGCGGCGTCGCCAAGCGGTCGCTCGACATCGACGCCTATCGCCGCTCGCTCGCCCTGCAGAACACGCGCTCCGCCCAGTTGATGCTGCCCGTTTTCGAAGCGGCGCGGGGCACCTGCCGCCGCATCGCCTATGGCGAGGGCGAGGATGAACGCGTGCTGCGCGCGATCCAGGACGCGCTGGACGAAGGGATCGTCCGTCCGGTCATCGTGGCGCGGCGGCGCGTCCTGAAGGACAAGCTGCCGGGCATGGGCCTGCGGCTGGAGCTGGACCGCGATGTAGAGGTGATCGATCCGGAAACCGATCATGAACTGATGGACGAACTGGTCGAAGCCTATCGCGGCATCGCGGCGCGCAAGGGCGTGCCGACCGCCGAATTGCTGCGCCATGTCTATCGCCGCCCCACCGTCACCGCCGCGATGCTGCTGCGCACCGGGCGGGTCGACGCCGCGCTGGTCGGCGGGAACAGCGAATATTGGGGCCAGGTCGAACATGTGCTGCGGATCATCGACCGCACGCCCGGTCATAGCCGCGTTTACGCGCTGTCGGGCCTCATCCTCGACGCGGGCGCGCTGTTCATCACCGACACGCATATGGTGCCCGATCCGACGCCGGATCAGGTCGCCGAGATGACGATATTGGGGGCGACGGAACTGAGGCATTTCGGACTGGCCCCGCGCGTCGCCCTTCTGTCGCACTCCAATTTCGGCGCGTCGCACAGTCCCAGCGCGCGGAAGATGCGCAGTGCGCTGCAACTGATCCGCGCCACCGCGCCCGATTTGACGGTCGACGGCGAGATGCATGCCGATGCGGCGCTCAGCCAGGCGTTGCGCGAACGGTTAATTCCCGACACCCGCTTCGATGGACCGGCGAACCTGCTCGTCATGCCGAACCTGGATTCGGCGAACATCACGCTGACCGCGCTGGCGGCTTCGTCCAGTTCGCCCACGGTCGGCCCGATGCTGATGGGTCTGTCTCAACCGATCCATGTGCTGACGCCGGGCGTCACCGCGCGCGGCATCCTCAACCTCACCGCCATCGCGGCGGCCGAAGTGGACCGGGAAGGCTGAGCTTAACCTTTTTGGTGCAGAGCGTTCAGCGGCCTTCCCCGCCCAGAGGATGAACATGGCGCGACTGATTACGGTTCTGGCGAAAGCGGCTGGCCCGAAGCTGGCGATCGGGGCCGGGATCGGCGCGATCGCCCTGCTCGTCAGCGCCTATGTCGAGCGGGGCCGCGACCTGGAACTGCGACCGGAACAGGCTTCAAAAGCGTCGTCCCATGCGGCCAAGGCTCCGGCCGCCGCCAAGCCCGCCGAACGGACGCGCGCCCAGCCCTTGCCCGTCGATCCGCATGCCCTGACGGTCAAAAGCGTACTGCCCATCAGCGAGCCGTTCCGCCATGGCGACTATGCCTGGGACGAAAGCCGCGCCCCGGCAACCGGCCCGGTGATCATCACCGTCGATCTCAAGGCGCAAACCCTGTCGGTTTTCCGCGCCGGTCATGAAATCGGCGCGGCGGTCATCCTCTATGGCGCCGATGACAAGCCCAGTCCCTTGGGCGCATTCCCCATCACGGAAAAGGACGCCGATCATGTGTCCAACCTCTATGACGCGCCGATGCCCTATATGCTGCGGCTGACCAGTGACGGCGTCGCGATCCATGGCAGCGACGTCCAGTGGGGCAATGCGACGCATGGCTGCATCGGGGTGCCGACACCCTTCGCCAGGAAGCTGTTCGGCGTGACCCGGCTAGGCGATCTGGTGATCGTGACCAATGGGAAGATGCTGGATATGGGGCGGGTTAAGAAGGGCGGTTGAGAAGCGAAACACATAATATCGGGATCCACTCTCCTTCCCGTTCGCCCTGAGCTTGTCGAAGGGCTTCACTTCTCTTCATGGCGCGGCGCATCGAAAGAAAGTGAAGGGCCCTTCGACTGCCTGCTTGCAGCAGGCGCTCAGGACAGGCTTCGACAAGCTCAGCCCGAACGGAGGTTGGAGAATTCAATGCGGACAGAGCGGATTAACCCGCGTCACAAAGCGGCTCTCCCTCTCCATCCCGCGCCCGCAATGCCGACGCCGCATCGTTCGTGATCCGGGGAAAGGAAACGCCTTCCAGCGATCCGCGCCCGTCGCACATGTCCGCGCATTTCATGTCGACAACGCCGGGCAGCGACAATTGGTCCCCATCATATTGCGCGACGACGATGCAGTGATCGCCTCCTGAAAAGCTCAGGATCAGCTTGTCCCCCGCCCTGCGCGCCGTTCCATCGCCCCGACAGCTCTGCTTTTCGCCGAACGTCGCCTCCGCGCCGAAACGAAAATCGCCGCCCTTGCCCGGAATGATGCACAGGGCGTCGCGACCCGATTCATGGCTCCGCTGATAGAGGCCGACGGGCGACAGCCTGCCCGCGTCGGCGATGACCCCGCTGTCTATCGCCGCGCGCTCCAGCCCCGTTGCCGACGACGAGCCTGCGTCGATCGACGAAGAGGATGGCGCGTCGCCACGCTGACAAGCCGCCAGGAGAAGCAGGACGGCGGGGCTAGTCCACCGCATCGACGGCAGTCAGCCCATCCGGCCCGATCCGGCGGAAAAAGCAGGATCGCGCTCCGGTGTGGCAGGTCGGTCCTGCGGGCACGGCCTTCACCCACACCGCGTCCTGATCGCAATCGATACGGATGTCCCGGACCTGCAACATATGGCCCGATGTCTCGCCCTTTTTCCACAGCGACTGGCGGCTGCGCGACCAGAAATGCGCGAGCCCGGTTTCTACCGTGAGGGCCAGCGCCTGCGCATTCATATGCGCGACCATCAGCACGTCGCCGCGCTCCGCATCGGTAACGACGGCGGTGATCAGGCCGTCCCGGTCATATTTGGGATTGAGGGTCAGGCCCTTGTCGCGCGCTTCATCCATAGGACGGCTATAGAAGCCTAATCGGGCGGTGCGAAGTCACAATATCTCACGGATCGAACGACGATCTTGCCGCGCCCGCCATATATCGAACTGGAGCAAAATGGGGCGACCGAGGGGATCCGAACCCCCGACCTCTGGTACCACAAACCAGCGCTCTAACCAACTGAGCTACGGTCGCCATAGGGGCTGTTCGCCCCGAGAGAAGGGCCACATATGCGGCCACTCCCCAGTCGTCAAGCGGCCAGTGCGTCCGGCATGGGGAAAAAGAAAAAGGAGCGAAGACGCCCTGGCCTTCGCTCCCATGATGCTTTCGACATACCGCGCGCGGTGGAGTCATCTCCTCCCTGCAGCGCTGCTCTCCTAAAAATTTCCGACCGCGACGCCGGGCGGCACAACCAGTAGACAGGCGCCCCGTAAAGGGGCGCCAGCGGTTGTCAGTTAACCGAATCCTTCAGACCCTTGCCCGCCTTGAACTTCGGCTGAGCCGACGCCTTGATGGTCATGGTCTCGCCCGTGCGCGGATTGCGACCGGTGGACGCCTTGCGCTGGGAAACGGAGAAAGTGCCGAAGCCAACCAGACGAACTTCATCGCCCTTCTTCAATGCACCCGTAATCGAATCGAACACGCCCTCAACCGCCTTGCTGGCGTCGCTTTTACTGAGGCCGCTGCTTTCAGCAACCGCGCTGATAAGATCCTGTTTGTTCATGCCTTGGAACCCCCTTCTAGCTATAGTGATAAACGTGGAATCGCGGCGTCGGCGGCGCAATAAGGCTCAGCTTTCCAGGACTGTCAAAGGGAAAGCGACAAAGGTCCCAGCTCCGGTGAAATTTTGCCGTTCAACGGGCAAATCTCACCGGAAAATCAAGGTTAACCGCCGCCTAAAGCGAGTCAGTGCCGCAGAGTCGCGTCGCCGTCCCGCTGCGCCGGACTTGGCTGGGCGGCTAGGTCATCCTCTTCGGTCCATGTGATCGCCTCAGGCAAAGATACGAGCGCCCGGGCCAGCACTTCGTCCACATGCGCCACCGGGACGATCTCCAGCCCTTCGCGGATATTCGCGGGGATTTCGGCCAGATCCTTCTCATTTTCCGCCGGGATCAGCACCGTCTTGATGCCGCCCCGCAGCGCCGCGAGCAGCTTTTCCTTCAAGCCCCCGATCGGCAGCACCCGGCCGCGCAGCGTCACTTCGCCCGTCATCGCCACGTCCTTATGGACGGGAATGCCGGTCAGCGTCGAAACGATGCACGTCACCATGCCGATGCCCGCCGACGGACCATCCTTGGGCACCGCGCCTTCGGGAAGGTGGATGTGGATGTCCTTGCGGGTGAAGATGCTGGGCTTGAGCCCGTAACCGGGCGAACGCGCCCGCACATAGGAGAAGGCCGCCTGCACCGACTCGTTCATGACCTCGCCGAGCTTGCCGGTGGTCTTGATCACGCCCTTTCCGGGAACCGTTACGGCTTCGATGGTCAGCAATTCGCCGCCCACCTCAGTCCATGCGAGGCCAGTCACCGCGCCGATCTGATTTTCTTCCTCGCCAACGCCATGGCGGAATTTCTGAACGCCCGCATAATCCGCCAGATTTTCAGGCGTGATCGTGACCTTGTCGAAAGCCCCTTCCAGGATTTTCCGCAGCGCCTTGCGGGCGAGCCGGGCCAGTTCACGCTCCAGCGTGCGCACGCCCGCTTCCCGCGTATAATGGCGGATGAGGTGACGGACGGCAGCCTCGGTGACTTCCAGCTCGCCTTCCTTCAGGCCGTGGGCGTCGATCTGCTTGTGCAGCAGGTGGCGCTGCGCGATCTCGACCTTCTCGTCCTCGGTATAGCCTTCGAGCCGGATGATCTCCATACGGTCGAGCAGCGGCTGCGGCAGGTTCAGCGAGTTCGCGGTGGTCACGAACATGATGTCTGAAAGATCGACGTCGATCTCCAGATAATGGTCCTGAAACTTGCTGTTCTGTTCGGGGTCCAGCACCTCCAGCAGCGCCGACGCGGGATCGCCGCGGAAGTCCTGACCCAGCTTGTCGATCTCATCCAGCAGGAAGAGCGGGTTCATCGTCCCGGCCTTCTTGAGGTTGGTCACGATCTTGCCCGGCAGCGAACCGATATAGGTGCGGCGGTGCCCCCGGATTTCGGCTTCATCGCGGACGCCGCCCAGCGACTGGCGCACGAACTCACGCCCCGTCGCCTTGGCGATCGAACGGCCGAGCGAGGTCTTGCCGACGCCCGGAGGGCCGACGAGGCACAGGATCGGGCCCTTGAGCTTGTTGGTGCGCGCCTGGACCGCGAGATATTCGATGATCCGGTCCTTGACCTTCTCCAGCGCGAAATGATCCTCATCCAGGATCGCCTGCGCGCGCTTCAGGTCGGTCTTGACCTTGCCCTTCTTGCCCCAGGGCAGGCCCAGCAGCACGTCGAGATAGTTGCGCACCACCGTCGCTTCGGCGGACATGGGCTGCATGCCCTTGAGCTTCTTGAACTCGGCATTGGCCTTGCTGCGCGCTTCCTTGCTGAGCTTGGTCTTGGCGATCTTTTCGGCCAGTTCGGCGAGTTCGTCGCCTTCCTCGCCCTCGCCATTGCCCAATTCGCGCTGGATCGCCTTCAACTGCTCGTTGAGATAATATTCGCGCTGGGTCTTCTCCATCTGCCGCTTCACGCGGCCCCGGATTTTCTTTTCGACCTGGAGCACGCCCAGCTCGCCTTCCATGAAGGCGAAGACCATCTCCAGCCGCTTGACCGGATCGGCCTCGACCAGCAGCGACTGCTTGTCGGCGACCTTGACGTTGATGTTGGCGGAGACCGCGTCGGCGAGGCGACCGGCATCCTCGATCTCGCGCAGCTGAACCGGCGTTTCGGCCGGCAGCTTCTTGTTGAGCTTGGCGTAATTTTCAAACTGCTCGGCGACCGAGCGCATCAGGGCGGCGGCCTCCGGACCTTCGGCGGCGACTTCCTCGACCGGGCTGACGTCGGCGACCAGGTGACTGCCGGTCGTGCTGAGCGATTGCAGCTGGGCGCGATGCTTGCCCTCCACCAGCACGCGAACCGTGCCGTCAGGCAGTTTCAGCAGTTGCAGCACGATCGCGACGACGCCGGTGTCGTAAAGCGAGTCCCGGCCCGGATCATCCTCGGCCGGGTCGAGCTGGGACACGAGGAAGATTTCCTTGTCGCCTTCCATCGCCGATTCAAGGGCGGCGACGCTCTTGTCGCGGCCGACGAACAGCGGCACGATCATCTGGGGGAAAACGACGATGTCGCGCAGTGGAAGAAGGGGATATTGCGTTGTCATTCAGTCTCCGGGGGCCTTTTGATCTGCGACCCTGCCATGCGGTTCATCGCTTTATGGGGACAATCTTCCCGCCGTTCAATTGCGCCATTCTATTAAACGAACGATGAATGGGCGCTGATCGTTCCGATAATCAGAACGGCAGCTTGAATCCCGGCGGCAGAGGCAGGCCGCTGGTCATTTTCGACATTTCGGCCGAGCTTACTTCATCAGCCTTCTTCCGCGCGTCGTTGAAGGCCGCCGCCACCAGATCTTCCAGCATCTGCTTTTCGGAAGGAGCCAGCAGGCTGTCATCGATGGACACGCCCAATATCCGTCCCTTGGCCGAAGCGCGGACCTTCACCAGGCCGCCGCCGGCCGCGCCTTCCACCTCGATCTTGTCCAGATTGTCCTGCGCGCGCTGCAATTCTTCCTGCACGCGGCTGGCCATGCCCAAAATCTCGTTCAAATCCTTCATCGCTGTGCGCTCCATATTTCGGGCTCATCGCTGAGCTCAGCATCGGGGAAAGCGGCCATCGCCGCCTTGATTACGGGTGTCTCCAGGATGACGGCGCGGCGCTCGGCAAGCCGTTGCGCCTCCTGCTGCATCAACGTCGGCGCGGCGGGACCTTCGGCCTGCTTAACCTGCCAGGGCGTTCCGGTAATATCCTTGAGCGCCTGAGACAATTCCCGGTAGAAATCGCCGTTGCCCAGCCAGGCGCTGGTCAATCGGATTTCCAGCAGAGGCGGCGCATATTGGGACAGGCCGGCGCAATCCTTGAGATGTTGGGACAATTGCCCACGACCGCGATCGAATAGGAGGTCGATCAGTTGCTCGAACGTGGCTGGCAGCGCGGCGGCAGGGCCAGCCGATCCAGTTGCGGCAGGGCTCTGCGCGGCGGTGGCAGCTGGCGCTCCACCTTCGCGCAGCAGGCGGGCCAGTTCGCCGGGGTCCGGCATGGTCGCCGCGTGCATGACGCGCAGCAGCGCCATTTCACAGGATTCGATCGGGAAAGCCGCGCTCGCAACCTCGTCATGCCCCTTGAGCAGCAGCTGCCACAGCCGGTGGAGCGGCGCGAAGCCGATCTGCGATGCCCAGTCGGCCAGCGCTTCCCGCTCTTCCGCCGCCTGTCCCGGATTGGCGATGTCGCGCCCGGCCTTGAGCAGCGTCACGGCATGCACCAGTTCGAGCAGTCCGCGCATCAACGCCAAGGGTTCGACCCCCAGCGCATATTGATCGCGCACCGCGCCCAACAGCGCGCCGGTATCCCCCGCCAGCAACAGGCCGAGCAATCGGCGAACCGATCCGCGATCCGACAGGCCCAGCATGTCACGCACTTGGCTCGCGGTGACGAGCGGCGCGCCAGCCCCCATTTCCGCGTGAGCGATCGCCTGATCGAGTATCGAGAGGCCGTCGCGCGCTGACCCTTCGGCGGCCTGCGCAATCAGGGCGAGGGCGTCAGCCTCCGCCGCGACGCCTTCGGCCTCGACCACATGGGCGAAGTGAGCGCCAAGCAATTCGGCCGGAATGCGGCGCAGGTCAAAACGCTGACAGCGCGACAGGACCGTCACCGGAACCTTGTTGACCTCGGTCGTCGCGAACAGGAATTTCACATGCGCAGGCGGTTCTTCCAGCGTCTTGAGAAGCGCGTTGAACGCGTTCTTCGAGAGCATGTGCACTTCGTCGATGATGTAGATCTTGTAGCGCGCGGACACGGCGGCATAGCGAACCGCCTCAATGATCTCGCGCACGTCGTCGACGCCGGTGTGGCTCGCCGCGTCCATTTCGACCACGTCGATATGGCGGCCCTCGGCAATCGCCTGGCAGGGCTCGCACACGCCGCAGGGATCGATCGTCGGGCCGCCCTGCCCGTCCGGACCGACGCAGTTCAGCGCCTTGGCGATCAGCCGCGCCGTCGAGGTTTTGCCTACCCCGCGCACGCCGGTCATGAGGAAGGCGTGCGCCAACCGCCCGCGCCGGATGGCGTTGCCCAGCGTCTGGACCATGGCGTCCTGCCCGATCAGTTCGCGGAAATTGCGCGGCCGGTATTTGCGCGCAAGCACGCGATAGGGCTGTGGGGAATCGGACATCGGTCCAGTCTAGCGTCTAGGAGCGAGGCTGTCGAAGCCGGAAAAGCTGGATGAGGGTGGGAGCCGGAACGACCCGCGGCGAAATCGTTGTGGCTGCTTCCGTCAGGACCTGACCAGGTTGGCGACGACCACGTCCGCCCGACTCCCGGCGCGGCATATGGCGAAGTGCGGCGGCAATGACAAGGGGCTCCCTCAGTCGAGACCGGTCCGCTGCGTCTTTCCGACGAAATCGAGCGCAGCCCGCGCAGCCTGCGCTATCGCTGCGTCGGCTGCTTTCGCGTCCACCGTCGGCCGGTCGAGATAGATCGCCAATATATATTCCTCACCCGAGGGGGCCTTCACCAGCGCCACGTCGTTGAAGGCGCTGCCGCAACTGCCGGTCTTGCTTCCGGAGGTCCATCCGTCGGGCAGCCCAGCCTTAATCCGGCCATTCCCCGTGCTGCTGGCGTTGAGCCATTCCCGCAACGTCTTCGCGCTTTCGGGCTGCATGTCGCGGAAGATCAGTTGCGCCATCAATCGCGCCATCGCCGCCGGGCTGGTGGTGTCGCGCGCGTCCCCTTCGGCATTTTCGTTGAGCGCGGGCTCATTGCGGTCGAGCCGCGTCACGCTGTCGCCATGGGATCGCATGAAGGCCGTCAGTCCCTCCGGCCCGCCGACCATCGGCAGCAGCAGGTTGGCGGCGCTGTTGTCGCTTACCTCGACCGCCGCCTGCGCGAGTTCGGACATGGACATGCGCCCGCGCTTGCGGTTCTGCTTCACCACCGGCGCATGGTCGAGGATGTCGCCCTTCGTAAAAGCGACCTGCCCATCCAGCCCGAACTTACCCGCCTCCGCGCCCATCAGGACCGCTGCGGCCAGCGGAGCCTTGAAGGTCGAGCACATGGCGAAGCGTTCGTCCCGGTTGAAGCCGAGGATCAAAGCGCCCTTGCTGTCGACCAGCGCCACGCCCAGCCGACCGCCGCTTTCCTGCTCGATCTCACGAGGATTGCGGACGGACTTCACCGCCGATTCGCTGACCATGTAGCGGGGCGCGGGCGGCAATAACGACTTGCGCTCCTGAGCCTCCGCTGCGCTGGCCATCAGCAATGGCAGGATCGTCGCCGCAGCGAAGGTGGGAAAGCGCATCAGGCCCTACATGCCCTGCATATTGTATGATTCGCCCGGGATGCGGACGGTCAGCCCATCGAGCTTATCGTCCAGCACGATCTGGCAGGACAATCGACTGGTGCGCGTCGCCGAGGCGGCAAGGTCCAGCATGTCTTCCTCGTCTTCGCTGGCGGGCGGCAGCTTCTCAAAATCGGCGACGTCGACGATCACATGACAGGTCGAACAGGCCATCTGCCCTTCGCAAGCGCCCTCCAGCGGCTGGCCCGCAGCCTGCGCCACGTCCAGCAGGACCGATCCTGCGGCGGCGTCAACCTCTTGTCTTCGCTCGCCATCCGCGCTGATGAAGGTGACCCTGATCATGATTGCGACTACCCCTGTTTTACAGCGCCGCTTGTACGGCTGCCGCCTGGTTTATTCTATTTGCTGCATTCTCTATTTCGGCCGGGGTCGTGTATCGGCCAAAACCGATCCGCACCGATCCACGCGCCTCCCTGTCCGACAGGCCGAGTGCGCGCAGCACATGGCTAGGCCGCCCGGACCCGCTCGCGCAAGCGCTGCCGAGCGAAAAAGCGACATTGCGGCATTCGGACAACAGACGCGCCCCATCGATCCCGTCGCGACGAAGGTTGAGATTACCGTGGTAGCGCGCATCCGCGCCGCCGTTCAGCGTCCATTCGCCGAACAGCGTTCGCGCCTGCTTCCAGAGCGCCTCGACATGCGCGCTATCCTCTTCCGCGCGCTCCCGCATCAGCCGGGCGGCGACGCCAAATCCAGCGCACAGCGCAGGCGACAGCGTGCCCGACCGCAAGCCCCCTTCCTGCCCGCCGCCATGGATGACGGGCGACAGGCCCACCCCATCTCTCAGCCACAGCGCCCCCACGCCCTTGGGGCCATGGATCTTGTGCGCGCTCACCGCGACCATGTCGCATTGGGCAGGAACAGGAACGCGACCATAGCCCTGCACCGCATCGCACAGGAACAAAGCGCCAGCCTGATGGGCGAGGTCCGCAAGCAGGCCGACCGGCTGAATGACGCCGACCTCATTATTGACCAGCATCGCCGCGACCAACGCCACGCCGGGGCGGATCGCAGCGGTGGCGGCTTCCATGTCCACCAGCCCGTCCACGCCCACGGGCAGTATCGTGATCTCCCGGCCGCTGAGCCCCAGCGCCTTCACCGTATCGAGGACGGCGGCATGTTCCGTAGCGATGGTGACGACGCCGCCCGCAGGCGCGCCCTGTATCGCGATATTGAGCGCCTCGGTCGCGCCCGATGTGAAGAGCAGCCGTCCGCCATCGGGCAACAGGCTGGCGACCTCGTCCCGCGCCCGCTCCACCTGAGCGGCGGCGGCCCTGCCAAGCCGATGCGGGCTGTGGGGATTGGCGAACTGGTCGCGCAGCAGGGGAACCATCGCATCGAACGCTTCGGGCGCGAGCGGCGTCGTCGCCTGATAGTCGAGATAGATGGTCATCGCGCGCGCTCCGCCATGCTGGTCCAGACGGACAGGAAGCGGTCTATATCCGCTTCGCTGGTCGCGGGGCCGAAACTTACGCGGATGACTTCGGCCGCCGCTTTTTCGTCCCAGCCCATGGCTTGAAGGACATGGCTGGTCTTGAGCGAGCCGGATGAACAGGCGCTGCCGGCGGAAACGGATATGCCCGCGAGATCGAACTGGATGAGCTGCGCGCGGGCGGAGACGCCAGGCATGCGATAGCTGGCGATAGCAGGGAGGCGCTGGGTATCCCGCGCGACAATTTCTCCGCCTGCTGCTTCGATCGCCTCGTCCAGCCGCACCCGCAACCGCGCGGCGGGCGTCAGCCAGTCGGTTCGATGCTCCAGCGCCGCCGCCATCGCCAATACGCCCGGCAGGTTCTCCGTTCCCGCGCGATAGCCCTGCTCCTGCCCGCCGCTCGGGTGGAGCAGCGCTAGGTCCTTCACCAGCAGTGCGCCAACGCCGGGCGGTCCGCCGAACTTGTGCGCGCTGATTGCGATCATGTCGGCGTCGGGCAGGGGCAGCTTCCCGGCGCTCTGGGCGCAATCGGCGAACAGGATCGCGCCATCGCGCTCGATCCGGTCGAGCGGCTGGATGACGCCGGTCTCGTTATTGACGTGCTGGATGGCCAGGAGGGCCTTCACCTCACGTCCGTCATTATTATGTCCGTCATCCCCGCGAAGGCGGGGACCCATCTCCCACCCCATCCTCCGCTGCACCGCCGGAGATGGGTTCCCGCCTTCGCGGGAATGACAGGAGGAGAGGTGGAAAGGATGGCGAGAGGAAAAAACAAGCCCATCCTTATCCACCCCCAACCGCTCGGCATCCGGCGTCACGCGCAACACCGAATCATGCTCGACCGGCGAGGTCAGGATGCGCCCCGCCTTGCCGCGACCCAAGCCAATCGCGATGGCCTCGCTCGCGCCGGAGGTGAACAACACATGGCCCCGCCACCCCAACGCATCCGCGATCCGACGACGCGCCTCCTCCAGCGCCGCGCGCGCCGCGCGCCCGTCGGCATGCGGGCTCGACGGGTTCGCCCAGCGATCCATCGCTTCGACCATCGCGGCCTTCGCCACGGCCAGCATGGGCGTGGTTGCGGCATGATCCAGATAGAGACGATCGGCGGCCACGAGGGGCATGTTACTCATTGATTGCGGAAATGGCGGCGACTTCTATATAGGCGGTCTGCCGCGCAAGGCCAGCTTTGGCTTCAAGCGCCCCTGCATCCACCAGCCGCCTCCTGTCTCGGGGGAACGGCCATAACCATAACAGGTGCCATGCCCGACGTTATCTTCCCCGGACCCGAAGGCCGCCTCGAAGGCCGTTTCAGCCCCCCGCCCCGCCCGCGCGCGCCGGTCGCGATGATCCTGCATCCGCATCCGCAGGGCGGCGGCACGATGAACGACCGCATCACCCAGGCGCTCTACAAGACCTTCGTGAAGCGCGGTTTCGCCGTGCTGCGCTTCAACTTCCGGGGCGTGGGCCGCAGCCAGGGCACGTTCGATAACGGCATTGGCGAGCTTTCCGACGCCGCCGCCGCGCTCGATTGGGTGCAGAGCTTCCATCCCGAAGCGCAGACAACCTGGATCGCGGGCTTTTCCTTCGGCGCATGGATCGGCATGCAGCTCCTCATGCGTCGTCCGGAGATTCGCGGCTTCATTTCGGTCGCGCCGCCGGCGAACATGTATGACTTCTCGTTCCTCGCGCCCTGCCCCGCATCGGGCATCGTCGTTCAGGGCACGGCGGACGAAGTGGTGACGGCCAACGCGGTGCAGAAGCTGGTCGACAAGCTACGCACCCAGAAGGGCATCACCATCCACCATGACGAAATCCGTGGCGCCAACCACTTTTTCGAACATGAGCTGGACCAGCTGATGAAGTCGGTCGACAATTATCTCGACATGCGCCTGTCGCCGGACTCGCCGATCCGCTGAGTCAAAGACATCCATCCGACATGCTGAACTTGTTTCAGCAAAATCGGAATCACCTCACCCCCCGTTCGCCCTGAGCTTGTCGAAGGGCCTCACTTCTCTTCAAGAAAGAGGTGGGCTTCGACAGGCTCAGCCCGAACGGGGTGAGGTGATTACGAATATGCGCTTCACTATAATCGAAGTTCGTCCGAAGCTCGCATTTGAACGAGCATATAATTTTGAGCTTGGCCGACTGCCCGAGGAGCGTTAGCCGCGCTCCACGATGAGCGCCGAGAAAAATGAAGCCCGCCTGATCTGGAGCCGCTATTACAGCGCCTTCATCCCCGCCCCGCCCGGTCCCGGCTTCGTCGATCGCCTGAAAGCGGCCAGCGGCGCGATCGGCGGCATCGCCATCACCGGCCTGCTGTGCGGCCTGATGCTGGGTAACGGCCTCGCCCATCCATTTCTGGTCGCGCCCATGGGCGCTTCGGCGGTGCTGCTGTTCGCCGTGCCCGCCAGTCCTTTGGCCCAGCCCTGGCCAGTGCTCGGCGGCAATGTCATTTCCGCCTTCGTAGGCATCACGGTCGCCCGGCTGATCCCCGATCCCACCGTGGCGGCGGCGATCGCTGTCGGAGCGGCGATCGCGGTCATGTCTTTACTGCGCTGCCTTCATCCTCCGGGCGGAGCGGTCGCCCTGTCGGCGGTGCTCGGGGCGAGCGGCCATGCAGCGCCTGAATATATCTACGCCCTCGTGCCGGTCGGCATGAACACGGCGCTGTTGCTGGCCGTCGCCATCCTGTTCCACCGCATCGCCGGGCACAGCTATCCCCATGTCGCGCCCAAGGCGGCCAGCGCGCATGGCGCCGCCGACCCCGCCCCGCTGCTCAGGCCGACGCCGTCCGAGCAGGATGTCGAGGAGGCGCTCAACGCCTATGAAGATGTTCTGGACGTCGATCCGGCGGACCTTCAGCTCGTGCTCAACGACGCCGAGGTCCGAGCCGCCGAGCGGCGCCATGGCGACATCACATGCGGCGAGATCATGTCGCGCGACGTAATCTCCATCGGCGAGAATCAGCCCGTGCGGGATGCACATCGGCTGCTCCACGCCCGCCGCCTGCTCTCGCTCCCGGTAATCGACGATACGGGCCGCGTCCGGGGTCTGGTAGGCCCGCTCGACCTGTCGCGGGAAGGCGAAAATGTGCGCGACATCGCGTCAGAACCGCTGCTCGTATCAGCGGACACGCCCATCGCTCAGTTGCTGCGCCCGCTCACCAGCGGCTCGCGGCGCGAGGCCATCGTCGTGGATGGCGACCGCAGGCTGCGCGGCCTCGTCAC
>DASVOF010000101.1:0-5487 GCA_036383495.1 Sphingobium sp.
CGCATCTCAAGCATCAAATATCTCCGTCATTCCCGCGAAGGCGGGAACCCATCTCCGGCCATCGCGTCCAGACCATTCTTAGGGGAGATGGATTCCCGCCTCCGCGGGAATGACAGTAAAAATTCAGGATCACGCCGTCACCCTCGCAACGGCCTCGCAGATGCGCTCGACCACGTCCTTTACCTGCTCCTCGCGGTCCCCTTCCGCCATGACGCGGATGACGGGTTCGGTGCCGGAAGGACGTATGACAAGACGGCCGCAGCCGTGCAGTTCCGCCTCAGCCTGGGCGATGACGCGCTTCACCTCTTCATGCTCCAGCGGCTTGCCGCCGGAGAAACGGACATTCTTGAGCAGCTGGGGCACCGGGTCGAACTGGTGCAGCACCTCGCTCGCGGGCTTGCCCGAACGGACCAGCGCGGCGAGCACCTGAAGCGCCGCCACCGTGCCGTCGCCGGTGGTGGCGTAATCGCTCAGGATCATGTGGCCCGACTGTTCGCCGCCGACGTTGAAGCCGCCCTCGCGCATCCGCTCCAGCACATAGCGGTCGCCGACCTTGGTGCGTTCCAGCGTAATGCCCTGCCCCATGAGGTGACGTTCAAGGCCCAGGTTCGACATCACCGTCGCCACCAGCCCACCGCCGCGCAGCAAGCCGTCGCGCGCGAAATTGCCGGCGATCAGCGCCATGATCTGGTCGCCGTCGACGATCTGCCCCTTTTCATCGACGACGATCAGCCGGTCCGCGTCACCGTCCAGCGCGATCCCGATGTCCGCGCCAGATGATACGACGGTTTCCTGGCAAAGCAGCGGCGAGGTCGATCCGCACTGGTCGTTGATGTTGGTGCCGTTGGGCGTAACGCCAACCGCGATCACATCCGCGCCCAGTTCCCAGAAGGCGGACGGCGCGACCTGATAAGCGGCCCCGTTGGCGCAATCGACGACGATCTTGAGCCCGTCGAGGCGCAGGTCGGCGGGAAAGCTGGACTTGACCGCATGGATGTAGCGACCGCGCGCATCCTCCACGCGACGGGCGCGGCCGATGTCGGTCGATGGGGCGAGCGGAATATCCTGCTCCAGCATCGCCTCGATCTTCAGCTCATCCTCATCGGACAGCTTGTAGCCGTCGGGGCCGAACAGCTTGATGCCATTGTCCGCGTAGGGATTATGGCTGGCGGAGATCATGACGCCCAGATCGGCGCGCATCGAATGGGCGAGCAGCGCCACGGCGGGCGTGGGAATCGGACCGAACTGAACCACGTCCATGCCCACCGCCGTGAAGCCCGCCACCAATGCGTTCTCGACCATATAGCCCGACAGGCGGGTATCCTTGCCGATGACGACGCGGTGACGATGGCTGCCGCGCTGGAAATGCTTGCCCGCCGCCATGCCGACCTTCATCGCCAGCTCGGCCGTCATCGGCCATTGATTGGTGCGGCCCCTGATGCCGTCCGTGCCGAAATATCGCCTGCTCATCGATTCCCTATCCCGCATCGCGGTGTAACCTATGGTCGTCCATAGCAATCTTTGATCGACTTTCCACCGGGCAGCGGCCATTCCTTCGCCGATGGACGGGTTCAATGCAGCGGTGGACGCGCTTTCGGGCGTGGTCTTCTTCAAAGTCCCGCTGATGGGCGCGCAGATCGAACTGATCGTGCTTTATCTCGCACTGCCCATGCTGTTTTTCACCGTCTGGCTCGGCTTTCCCAATGTCCGCGCGGTCGGACGAGCGCTGCGCATCTTGCGGACCCAGCCCCAAGCGGGCGAGGCGAAGGGCGATGTCAGCCAGTGGGGCGCGCTGACGACGGCGCTCGCGGGGACGATCGGGCTAGGCAACATCGCGGGAGTCGCGGTGGCGCTGACCATGGGCGGACCGGGCGCGATATTGTGGATGTTCGTCATCGGCTGGTTCGCGATGACGGTGAAGATGGCCGAAGTGACGCTGGGCCTAAAATATCGCGTGTTCGACGCTCAGGGCCATGTCCATGGCGGGCCGATGTATGTGCTCAAAGCCGTGGGCGCGGCGCGCGGGTGGCCCAGGATCGGGCTGACGCTGGGCGGGCTTTACGCCTTCTTCGCCTTGTTCGGGGCGATCCCGATGGTGCAGGTGAACCAGAGCTTCGCGCAGGTGAAAGTGGTAACGGGCTTGTCCAACGGCTGGGCCTACGGCACTGTGCTGGCGGCCTGCGTGGCGCTGGTGACGTTGGGCGGCGCGGCCTGGCTGGGCGAAGTGGCGAAGCGGCTCACCCCGCTCAAGGTCGCGGTCTATCTGGCCGGGGTTGCGGCGGTGCTGGGATTCCATGCGGATGCGATCCCCGGCGCCCTGGCCGAAATCTGGCATGGCGCGTGGAGCGGGAGCGCGGCGACCGGAGGGGCCGTCGGCGCCTTCGTCTCGGGTATGCGGCGCGCGGTGTTCGCCAGCGAGGCGGGCGTCGGTTCGGCGGTGATGGCGCACAGCCTGGCCCGCGCGCGGCATCCGGTATCGGAAGGATTGGTCGCGCTGCTGGAGCCGTTGCTCGGCACGATGATCGTCTGCGCGGCGGGCGGGCTGGCGCTCGTCGTGGCGGGAACGTGGAAGTCGGGGCTTGAGGGCATTGCGATCACCTCCGCCGCCTTTGGCCAAGTGTCGCCCTGGTTTCCCTGGCTGCTTGCGGTGGTCGTGGTGCTGTTCGCCTATTCGACGCTGGTGGCGTGGGGATTTTATGGGTTGCAGGCCTGGGGCTATCTGTTCGGCCACGGACCCAGGGCGCAGTGGAGCTACAAGATCCTCTACATCATAGCCCTGCCCCCCGCCGCCGCCATCGACCTGGGCCGCGTGGTGGGGATTGTCGACAGCAGCTTCTTCCTGATGGCGATCCCCAACGTCATCGCGCTCTATCTATGCGCGGGTGAATTGCGGCGGGACGTGCGGGACTATCTGAGCGAAGGCGAAGGCGAAGCGGAGGGCCGGGCGGCCATCGCTTCGGTCTCATCCGGGTAACGGAGTTCGCCCCGCCTTTTACGGCGGGGCGTTGGCTCGTCCTTTTCAGATCTTGTCGCCCAAGGCGCCCTTGATCGAGCCCTTGATATCCTGCGCCCTGCCCTTGGTCTTCTGTGCCCGGCCTTCAGCCTCCAGATCAGGGTCGCGTTGGCGCTTGCCGGCGGCCTGCTTCGCCGCGCCGGCTATCTTGTTGCCCGCCGCTTTCACCTTGTCGGTCAGTTCACCCATGCGCTTTCTCCTGCGTCGCCATTGTTCAGATCAACGGCGGGGCGGAGTAAAGGTTGCCGCCGATACGCAGGCGGAACGGCGGGGCGGACAAAAGAAAAGGGGCCGGAAACCCGGCCCCTCTCCCGATAGAATTGAACGAACCGCTTAGCGCTTCGAGAACTGGAAGCTGCGGCGAGCCTTGGCGCGGCCGTACTTCTTACGCTCGACGGTGCGGCTGTCGCGGGTCAGGAAGCCTTCGGCCTTGACCGCGCTGCGCAGCGCCGGCTCATATTTGGTGAGAGCCTGGGCGATGCCGTGCTTGACCGCACCGGCCTGGCCCGACAGACCGCCGCCCTTGACGGTGGCGATCACGTCATACTGACCTTCGCGTTCGGTGACGCCGAACGGCTGGTTGATGACCAGACGCAGGGTCGGACGAGCGAAATAGACTTCCTGATCGCGGCCATTGACCGTGATCTTGCCGGTGCCGGGCTTCACCCAGACGCGGGCGACGGCGTCCTTACGACGGCCGGTCGCATAAGCGCGGCCGAGGCTGTCGATTTCCTGTTCGCGCAGCGGAGCCGAAGGCTGGACCGGAGCGATCAGCGCATCGGCGGCGACGGCTTCGGCTGCGACCGGAGCCGGCGCGTTGGCGGCCAGCGACGCGAGGTCGGACAGGGACTGGCGGTTATCGGACATTAGGCACCCACCTTGTTCTTGCGGTTGCGCGATGCGAAATCGAGCACTTCGGGGTTCTGCGCTTCGTGCGGATGCTCGGCGCCGGCGAAGACGCGCAGGTTGCGCATCTGCTGACGGCCCAGCGGACCGCGGGGGATCATACGCTCGACGGCCTTTTCCAGGACGCGCTCGGGGAAACGGCCTTCCAGGATCTTGGCAGGCGTGGTTTCCTTGATGCCGCCGGCATAGCCGGTGTGCTTGTAATAGACCTTGTCGGTCAGCTTGCGGCCGGTGAACTTCACCTTGCCCGCGTTGATGATGATGACATTATCACCGCAATCGACGTGGGGCGTGAAGCTGGTCTTGTGCTTGCCGCGAAGGATATTCGCGACGGTCGAAGCGAGGCGGCCGACGACGAGACCTTCCGCGTCGATCAGGATCCACTTCTTTTCGACCGTTGCCGGGGTTGCCGGCTTGGTGGTCTTCATTAGCGCCTTCATGGTGCCAATCTCCAGGATGAAATAGCGAACCGAACGCTTTTTCGAGCGATCGGAAGAGGGGCGCTAATGACGGGTGGGGCCTAAGAAGTCAAGAGATTCGGCGGCTTTCCCGACGGGTAAAATAATACCCGTCACCTCCGGCGGCGCGCGCCCACGACATGCGCGCCCCAGGCGGCGGCGGCGACCACCAGCGCGCCCACCGCCTGATGCAGCACGGCGAGCGGCAGGACGACGCCGCTGACGACGGTGGCGATACCGAGCGCGATCTGCGTCCCCACGGCGGCGTTGATGGCGATGGAGGGGCCGCGCCGCCCCGCTTGCTTCGCCTTGCGCGCCAGCAGGATCAGCATGGCGGCGGCGACCCACGCCCACCAGCGGTGGAGGAAATGGACGAGATAGGGATCGCTGGTGACGGTCGCCCAGAATGAGCCCAGCCACTCAATCCCTTCCGGCACGAAATGGTCGTTCATCAGCGGCCAGGTGCTGGACACATAGCCCGCATCGAGGCCAGCGGTGAACGCGCCGAACAGGAGTTGCACGGTCAGGACCAGCAGCGCGACCAGCGCGAAGAGCCTTAGCCTCGCCGGACGCGCGGCGCGGTCACGCGCGAGCGCCAGCAGGTCGAGCGCGGTCCAGATCAGGCCGCCCATGATGAACAGGGCGGTCAGCAGATGGACGGCAAGGCGGTAGTGGCTGACATCGGTGCGGACCGACAGGCCCGACGTCACCATCCACCAGCCGATCGCGCCCTGAAGCCCGCCCAGCGCCAGCAGGGCGACGAGCCGCGGACCATAGCCGCTGGGGATCGCCCGCTTCCACGCGAACCAGGCAAGCGGCAAGGCGAAGGCGATGCCGATCAGCCGCCCCAGCAGCCGGTGCATCCACTCCCAAAAGAAGATGAACTGGAAATCGGACAAGGTCATGCCCTGCCGAAGCTGCTGATATTCGGGGATCTGCTGGTAGAGGCGAAACGCGTCCATCCACTGTCCGTGGGTCAGCGGCGGAATGGCGCCCGTGATCGGCTTCCACTGGGTGATGGACAGGCCCGATTCGGTGAGGCGCGTGACGCCGCCGACCACGACCATGCAGAACACCAGGCTGGCCACGGCGAGCAGCCAGAGGGCGAGC
>DASVOF010000102.1:0-15379 GCA_036383495.1 Sphingobium sp.
ACGCAGAAACCGGCAAGGTCATAGTCGCCCGCCGCATACATGCCCGGCATCTCCGCCGTCTCGCCGCCGATCAGCGCGCAGCCCGCCTGGCGACAGCCCTCGGCGATGCCGGCGATCACGCGCTCGGCGACGCCGCTTTCCAGCTTGCCGGTCGCATAATAGTCGAGGAAGAAAAGCGGCTCGGCGCCCTGCACGATCAGGTCGTTGGCGCACATCGCCACCAGGTCGACGCCCACGCCGTCATGCCGGTCATGGTCGATCGCCAGCTTCAGCTTGGTGCCGACGCCGTCATTGGCCGCAACCAGCAGCGGGTCGTCATAGCCCGCGGCCTTGAGGTCGAAGAAGCCGCCAAAGCCACCCAGTTCCGCATCCGCTCCGGGACGGCGGGTGGCTTTGGCCAGCGGGGCGATGGCGCGGACCAGCGCGTTGCCGGCGGCGATGTCGACGCCAGCCTTGGCGTAGCTGTAGGATTCGGTGTCGCTCATGCCCGCGCCCTAAAGCAATGGAGCGGAAAACGGAACGGGAAATGGGTTGCCGCTTGGCAGATGGGGTAAATCTCGCCAAAAGGGCGCGCGTGAGCCTGTCCCCCACCTCTGCCGTTGGCTTTCGTCGCCTGACTTTCCGGCCTTCATCCCTGCTTCGCCTGCTGTCGCGCCCGGTGCAGATTCTGGCCGCGATCGCCCTCGGCCTCGCGGCGGCGGCCCTGTTCGCGCAGATGGAGGGGGAGCGGGGCGTTCCCCCGATCGCCAGTGGCGGCGATTTTGAGGTGAGCGGCGTCAAGGTGGACGTGCTGGGCAAGGATTCCAGCAGCGCGCGCGCGGCAGGCTGGCGCCTGGCGCAGCGGCAGGCATGGCGCATGCTCTGGGCCCGCACCCATGGCGATGCGGGGGTGCCCGGCCTGTCGGATTCGCAGCTTGAAGCGATGATTTCGGGCATCGAGATCGAATATGAGCAGATCGGCCCCACCCGCTATATCGCGACGCTGGGCATATTGTTCGACCGGGCGCGCACCGGCCAGTTGCTCGGCGTGTCGGGCAATGTCATGCGATCGCCCCCGCTGCTCGTCATTCCCGTCATGTGGGACGGCGGATCGGCGGTCTCCTATGAACGGATCAACGAATGGCAAAAGGCCTGGGCGCGCTTCCGCACCGGCGACAGCGCCATCGACTATGTGCGCGTCAGCGGCTCGATCGCCGATCCCATCCTGCTTAATGCGGGGCAGGTCGGGCGGCGCGGGCGGCTGTGGTGGCGCGTGTTGCTCGACCAATATGGCGCCGCCGACGTGGTCGTGCCGATCGCCCGGATCGAGCGGCAATGGCCCGGCGGTCCGGTCACCGGCACCTTCACTGCGCGCTATGGCCCCGATGATCGGTTGATCGGCAGCTTCTCCCTGCGCGCGTCCGCTGAAAGCGCGATCCCGCAGATGCTCGACGAAGCCGCCCGGCGGATCGACCAGCTTTACACCACCGCGCTGAACGACGGCCGCCTGCGTCCCGACTCGTCGCTCATCATTGAGGAGCCGGTGGACGCCGACGCGCTGGCGATCGAAAATGCGGCGGAGTCGCCGGTGGACACGCTTGACGTGCCGGTGGCGGCGACGACCAGCAGCGTGGCGATCCAGTTCGACACGCCCGATGTCGGATCGGTGGCGCAGGGCGAGGCGGCGCTCCGCTCTATCGCGGGCGTGCGTTCGGCGGCGACGAGCAGCCTGGCGCTGGGCGGCACGTCCGTGATGCAGGTCAGCTTCGACGGCACGGTCGAAGCGCTGCGCGCGGCGTTGCAGGCGCGCGGCTACACCGTGACCGGGTCTGGCTCCACCTTAAGAGTCCGGCGGGCGTCCGCCCCGGCAGGCGGAGCCCCGGCCCCGCAATGAGCCAGATCAGCCTGCCGTTCGATTGGCCAGGGCAGGGGACGGACGAGGATTTCCTGGTCAGCGGAGCCAACCGCATCGCCGTCCGTCATCTGGAGGGCTGGCGCGACTGGCCGCTGGCGATCACCGTGTTGACGGGTCCGCCCTGTTCGGGCCGCTCGACGCTGGGCCGCCGCTTCGCCGGCATGAGCGGCGGCGCGGTCATCGACGATGCGCAGGGGCAGGACGAACGGCTGCTGTTCAACGCCTGGAACGAAGCGCAGACCGCGCGCCGGCCGCTGCTGCTCATCGGCGAAAGCGCGCCGACGCACTGGACCGTCGCCTTGCCCGACCTGCGCTCGCGCCTTGCCGCCGCGCCCCATGTCGCCATCACTGAACCTGACGAGCCGCTGGCCCGCGCGCTCATCGAACGGGCGCTTGGCCGGATGGGCGCTTATTATGCGGCCGACCTTCCCGACTGGCTGTTCCGCCGGATCGAGCGCAGCTACGCCGCGATCGCCCGTGTCACGCGCCTCCTTAATGAGGCCGCCTTGTCATCGGGACGTAAGATTTCTACCGCTATGGCGAAAGAGGCCCTGCAAAGGGCCGGATTTTTGCCTATAGTCCCCGATGATCCCCATCCCTCATCAAAATGAGAGAGACGTGGCCGAAGCTGACCCCTCCGCCAGCCTGATCCTGCCCAGCGATCGCTATTTCAACCGGGAGCTATCCTGGTTGGCGTTCAACCAGCGCGTGCTGGAGGAGGCGATGAACCGCGCCCATCCGCTGCTGGAGCGGCTGCGCTTCCTGTCGATTTCCGGCGCGAACCTGGACGAATTCTTCAGCGTGCGCGTGGCGGGCCTCAAGGGCCAGCAGTTGCAGGATGTCGACATGCGCTCCGCCGACGGGCTGACCCCGGTGCAGCAACTCGCCGCGATCACCGATGAAACCGCCCGGCTGATGGCGGCGCAGCAGAAGGTGTGGGCAGCGCTGCACGGCGAGCTGGTGAAGGTCGGCATCGAAGTCATCGGCCCGTCCAGCCCGATGGACTCGGCGAGCGAAGCGTGGCTGCGCGAGCATTTCCTGGGCCAGGTGTTCCCCATCCTGACGCCCCAGGCGCTGGACCCGGCGCATCCCTTCCCCTTCATCCCCAATCAGGGGCTGTCGATCGTCTTCGACCTGGAGCGGCTGTCCGACAAGCAGCCGATCCGCGAGTTGGTGATGATCCCCTCCTCGCTGGCCCGCTTCGTGCGGATTCCGGGCGATACGGCGCGCTATATGGCGCTGGAAGCGGTCATTCGCCGCTTTTCCGCCGATCTCTTCCCCGGCTATCGGGTGCGCAACAGCGGCGTTTTCCGCATCATCCGCGACAGCGATATCGAGATTGAGGAAGAGGCCGAGGACCTCGTCCGCCATTTCCGCAGCGCCATCAAGCGCCGCCGCCGTGGCCGCGTGATCCGCATGGAGATAGAGGAGCGCATTCCCGAACCCGTCGAGGAAATGCTCCAGGACATGCTCCAGGGGCATGAGGCGATCATCGCCGAGGTAGAGGGGTTCGTCGGCATCGGCGACCTGTCCGGCGTGGTCGATGAGGATCGCCCCGACCTGAAGTTCGAGCCCTACGCCCCCCGCTTTCCCGAGCGTATCCGCGAATATGGCGGGGATTGCTTTGCGGCGATCCGGGCGAAGGACATTGTGGTCCACCATCCCTATGAAGCGTTCGACGTGGTTGTTTCGTTCCTGAAACAAGCGGCGAGCGATCCGGACGTGGTGGCGATCAAGCAGACGCTCTACCGCGCGGGCAAGCAGTCGGCGATCATCCGCGCCCTCATCGACGCGGCGGAAGCGGGCAAGTCCGTCACCGCCGTCGTCGAACTGAAGGCGCGGTTCGACGAAGAACAGAATCTGATGTGGGCCGACGCGCTGGAGCGGGCGGGCGTGCAGGTGGTCTATGGCTTCATCGACTGGAAAACCCATGCCAAGGTGTCGATGGTCGTGCGGCGGGACGGGGGGGCGTTTCGCACCTACTGCCATTTCGGCACCGGCAATTATCACCCGGTGACGGCGCGCATCTACACCGACCTCAGCTTCTTCACCGCCGATCCCGCTTATGGCCGCGACGCCGCCGCTTTGTTCAACTATAT
Source organism: Sphingobium sp. (assembly GCA_036383495.1). GTDB lineage: Bacteria > Pseudomonadota > Alphaproteobacteria > Sphingomonadales > Sphingomonadaceae > Sphingobium. The sequence goes on from DASVOF010000102.1 coordinate 3,994, forward strand.
CACCGGCTATGTCGAACCGCAGCGCCTGGAAAAGCTGGTCATGAGCCCGCGCGACCTGCGCAATCGCCTGTGCGAGTTGATCGACGCGGAGATCGATCATGTGCGCGCCGGGCGTCCCGGCACTATCTGGGCCAAGATGAATTCGCTGGTCGACCCGGCGATCATCGAAAAGCTTTATGCCGCCAGCAATGCGGGCGTTCAGATCGACCTTATCGTGCGCGGCATCTGCTGCCTGCGGCCGGGCGTGCCGGGCATGTCGGAAAATATCCGGGTGAAGTCGGTGGTGGGCCGTTTCCTGGAACATAGCCGCATCACCGTCTTCGGCAATGGCAAGGCGCTGCCCAATAATGGGGCGAAGGTGTTCATCAGTTCCGCCGACTGGATGCCGCGCAACTTCGATCGCCGGGTCGAATTTCTCGCGCCGGTCGAAAATCCGACGGTGCATGACCAGATCCTCGACCAGGTGATGGTCGCCAATTTGATCGACAGCGAGCAAAGCTGGGAACTCGACAGCGACGGCCATTACGCCCGCGTCGATTCGAGCGATCGGCCGTTCAACCTGCACCGTTATTTCATGACCAACCCGTCGCTTTCGGGCCGGGGCGCGTCGCACGACAGCGGCGCTGTGCCGACGCTGCGGCTGCGTGGGCGGGCCTGACGCGCGATGAATTCGATGTTGAGCCATGTGCGCGCCGTCGCCGAAACGAGGGCGGCTTCGCCCGAACATGGAAAGGCGCGCACGGCGATCATCGATATCGGGTCGAACAGCGTCCGACTGGTCGTCTATGACGGACCGCGCCGCATCCCCTTCATCCTGTTCAATGAAAAGGTGATGGCGGGGCTGGGCGCATCGCTGGGCAATAGCGGCCGGATCGAGCCCGATGCGATGGAGCGCGGGCTGCGCGCGGTCGGCCGCTTCGCGCATCTGTGCCGCGAGATGGAGGTGCAGGACGTCCGTTGCGTCGCCACCGCCGCCGTGCGCGACGCCGCCAATGGCGAGGAGTTCATCCTGCGCGCCCGCGCCATGGGCCTGAACGTCGAGCTTCTGTCGGGCGCGCAGGAGGCGATCGCGGCGGGCTATGGCGTGTTGTCGGGCATTCCTGGCGCGGACGGGATCGTCGGCGATCTGGGCGGCGGCAGTCTGGAACTGGCGCGTGTGCGGGACGGCGCGGTGCACCAGACCATCTCGCTGCCGATCGGCGTGCTGCGCCTGCCGCAGATCCGGGCCAAGGGCGCGGGCGTGCTCGAACGGCAGGTGAAGAAGATGCTGGCCCGCGCGGACTTCGCGGTGGAGCCGGGTCTGCCCTTCTACATGGTGGGCGGCTCATGGCGCTCGCTCGCCCGCTTCGACATGCAGCTGACCCAGTTTCCGCTGCCGGTCGTTCATCAATACGCCATGCCGGCGACCCGCGCGGAGCAGCTGACCCGGATCGTGTCCCATGTCGGCCGCAACCGGCTGAAGGAAATCCCGTCGATGACGGGATCGCGCGTGCCGACCCTGCCGGACGCCGCCGCGCTGCTGTCTGTCGTGGTGCGTCAGCTGAAGTCCAGCGAGCTGATCGTTTCCGCCTATGGCCTGCGCGAAGGTCTGTTGTTCGAGGATTTGCCACCCGCTATTCGGGCGCATGACCCGCTGCTGGTCGCCGCCGAGGCGGAAGGCGAGGCGCAGGGACGTTTTCCTGACCATGGCGACATGATCGACCGCTGGATCGCGCCGCTGTTCCAGGATGATGACGGCGTCAGCCGCCGCATCCGCCGCGCCGCCTGCCTGCTCGCCGATGTCGGCTGGCGGGCCAATCCGGATTTCCGCGCCGAACGCGGCGTCGAAATCGGGCTGCACAGCAATTGGGTCGGCATCACCGCGTCCGAACGCGCGATGTTGGCGCAGGCGCTCCACAGCAATTTCGGCGGCGGGACGTCCGTGCCGCCGGGCATTGAGGAACTGGCTTCCCCTGCTCAGTTCAAGCGCGCGATGCTCTGGGGCCTGGCGATACGGCTCGGGCAGCGGCTGTCCGGCGGGGTCGAGGGGCCGTTGCTCGCGTCCAGGCTCGAAATGGTGGGCGACACGCTCGAACTGCGCTTGCGCGGCGTCGATGTCGACCTGTTCGGCGAAGCGGTGGAGCGACGACAGCGGCATCTGGCGCAGGCGATGGGCGTTAAATATCGGATGGCTTGGTAGACTCGAGCCTCCAATCTGCTGGGCTCCTGCCTTCGCAGGAGCACGTAGCGTTGCGATGCGTTCTGCTTCTCTCAAACTTGCCCCCACGCGCATATAGCCTTATGCGCGCGCGCATGACCAGCAAGCACGCCCCCGATCCCGCGCTCCTCGCGAAGGCCGAAACCCTCGTCGAGGCGCTGCCCTATATGCAGCGTTATGCGGGCAAGACCTTCGTCATCAAATATGGCGGCCACGCCATGGGCGATCCCGAAGCGGCGCGCGATTTTGCGGAGGATGTCGTGCTGATGAAGGCGGTGGGCATCAACGTCGTCGTCATCCATGGCGGCGGGCCCCAGATCGGCGCGATGCTCAAGAAGCTGGGCGTCGAATCGCATTTCGTGAACGGGCTGCGCGTCACGGACAGGGAAACCGCGCAGATCGCCGAAATGGTGCTCGCGGGCTCCATCAACAAGGAAATCGTCGGCTGGATTGCGGGCGCGGGCGGCCGGGCCGTTGGCATTTCCGGCAAGGATGGCGGCCTCGTCCTATGCGAGAAAGTCGGCGACACGCGCGCGCCCGATCCCAATTCGGGCATTGAGCGCAATGTCGACCTGGGCTTTGTCGGCGATCCGGTGAAGGTCGACCGCAGCATCCTGGACACGCTGACGCAGAGCGGCATCATCCCGGTGATCGCCCCGGTGGGCATCGGCGCCGACGGCCACACCTATAATGTCAACGCCGACACCATGGCCGGCGCGATCGCGGCGGAGCTTCAGGCGTCGCGCTTCTTCCTGCTTACCGACGTGGCGGGCGTGCTCGACAAGCAGGGGCAGCTTCTGACCGACCTCGACCCCGCGGCGATCAGGGTGTTGCAGGAAGACGGCACGATCAGCGGCGGCATGATCCCCAAGCTCGAAACCTGCGTCAAGGCGGTCGAGGGCGGGGTGGACGCCGCCGTCATCCTGGACGGGCGGGTGCCGCATGCGATGCTGCTGGAAATCTTCACCCGGCGCGGTGCGGGCACTTTGGTGCGGCGGTGAGAGGACTGAACGTGTTCCTGCGGAGGCAGGAACCCAGTCCCGCCGTTGACATATAATCGCGCCGTTTGGACTGGGCTCCTGCCTCCGCAGGAGCACTTGGCTCTAAACGCCAACCATCGGAAAAGCGCAAGCTTCCTCCTTGTGGCCCGGCGCCTGACTCGGCTAAAGCACCTTCCAGTCAATTCGGAGACCGCATGGCATACGCGCTGTATCAAATCATCGTCATCCTGCTCGATGTGCTGTGGTGGATCATCATCATTCAGGCGATCATGAGCTGGCTGATCGCCTTCAACGTCATCAACACCTCCAGCGACGTGGTGCGCACCATCATCGTCGCGCTCGATCGGATGACGGCGCCCATCTACAACCCCATCCGTCGGGTGATGCCGGACCTTGGCGCGCTCGACCTGTCGCCCATGGTCGTGCTGCTCGCCATCCTCATCCTCCGGCAGGCCGTCTTGCCCCCGCTCTTCGGATTGGTGTGAGCGTCTGTAGCCAGGATGGCGACGACCTGCTGCTTCGCGTCCGCCTGACGCCTGGCGCAACTCGGGAAGAGGTAGGCGGGCGATGGACGGACGAGAAGGGCGCGCAGTGGCTGAGCGCGCGCATTCGCGAGGCGCCTGAAAAGGGCAGGGCGAACGCTGCGCTGATCGGATTGCTCGCGAAATGGCTGGATTGGCCGCGCAGCGCGATTTATCTGGAATCGGGCGGCGCCAACCGGCTAAAGCGGCTGCGGATCAAGGGCGGCGGCCAAGCGTTGGCGTTTGCGCGGCTTTCCGTCATCATCAAGGAACAGGTTGAGGCAGCATGACCATCGGCAAGATCATCGACGGCAAGGCTTTCGCCGCAACGCTGCGCGCCAAGGTGGCGGACGGCGTCGCCGCATTCGTCCAGCGCGCCAGCCGCAAGCCGGGCCTGGCGGTCGTCCTGGTGGGCGAAGACCCGGCGAGTTCCGTCTATGTCCGCAACAAGGGCAAGATGACGGTCGAGGCGGGCATGGAGAGCATGGAGTTCAAGCTGCCCGCCAGCATCGGCGAGGAAGAGCTGCTCGACCTGGTCGAGGAATTGAACGCCGACGATCGCGTCGACGGCATCCTCGTCCAGTTGCCGCTGCCCGGCCATATCGACGAAGCGGCGGTGATCGCCGCGATCGACCCGACCAAGGATGTGGACGGGTTCCATGTCGTCAATTCCGGTCGCCTCGCCACCGGGCAGGACGCGCTGGTTCCCTGCACGCCGCTGGGTTGCATCATGTTGCTCAAGGATCAGCTGGGCGATCTTAGCGGGCTGGAGGCTGTCGTGGTTGGTCGATCCAACATCGTCGGCAAGCCGATGGCGCAGCTGTTGCTCGCGGAAAACTGCACCGTCACCATCGCGCACAGCCGCACCCGCGATCTCGCGTCGGTCGTGCATCGCGCCGACATCGTGATCGCGGCGGTGGGCCGTCCCGAAATGGTGAAGGGCGAATGGATCAAGCCCGGCGCGACCGTGATCGACGTCGGCATCAACCGCGTCACGGATACGGAGGACGGCAAGAGCCGGATCGTCGGCGATGTCGCCACCGCCGAGGCGCTGGCCCATGTCGGCGCGATCACGCCCGTTCCCGGCGGCGTCGGCCCGATGACCATCGCCGTCCTGCTGCGCAACACGCTGGTGGCGGCCCATGCGCGCGTGGGCCTCGCCAAGCCGGAAGGTCTGTGAAGCAGGCGCGGGTTGTGCTGCTGGCGGCGGTCCTTTTGGGCCTCGTCGCCGCGCGCCCGCCGATGCGCCACCAGCCTGATCCAAGTTCCGTCTTCGCGGCGGAAATCGCGTTTAATCGCCTCGCCCAGCAAAAGGGGCAGTGGACGGCTTTTCGCGAAACCGCCGCCGAGGATGCGGTGATGTTCACGCCGCAGCGGGTGGTGGCGAAGCAGTGGCTCAAGGGCCGCGCCGATCCGCCGCGATCGGTGACGTGGAGCCCGTCCGTCATTCACGTTTCCTGCGATGGCAATCTCGCCGCCAGCACTGGCGACTGGAAGCGGCCCGATGGGTCGGTCGGCTACTTCACCACCATCTGGCGTCGCGAGAAGAAGGGTGCGTGGAAATGGATATTGGACCATGGCGACACGCTCGCCAGCCCGCGCGCGGCGCCGGAGTTTCTGGTGGGCAAGGTGGCGACCTGCAAGCGCCGGGAACAGGGCGATGCCGCGCCTTCGCCCGCTGACGAAAGCCTGATCTGGAGCGCGGACGTGGCGGCGGACGGCAGTCGACGCATTACCGTCCGGGCATGGAATGGTTCCGGCTATGACGTGGTGATCGACGACCGGGTGGGGGCTCCCGGCGCATGATCGAACTGTTCATCTCCGCCTTCGTGACCCTGTTCGTGGTCATCGACCCGCCCGGCTGCGCGCCCATCTACGCCAGCCTGACCAACGGCGCGAACCATGCCCAGCGCCGCACGATGGCGATACGCGCCGTCGGCATCGCGACCGCGATCCTGCTGATCTTCGCGCTTTGGGGCAAACAACTGCTGGGCCTGCTTGGCATCGCGCTGGACAGTTTCCGCATCGCGGGCGGCATCATGCTGTTCATCATCGCCATGGACATGGTGTTCGAAAAGCGCACCCAGCGCCGCGAGGACCGCGCCCACAAGATCGCCGAAACGCCCGAAGTGGAGGATGTCTCCGTCTTTCCCATGGCGATGCCGATGATCGCCGGGCCGGGCTCCATCGCCACGGTCATGCTGCTGATGTCGCAGGCGAACGGCATTTCCGAGCGGCTGGTCGTCCTGGGCGCCGTCCTCGTCACCCTGGCGCTGATGCTGTGCTCGCTGCTGGCGGCGGGGCCGATCATGGCGCTGCTGGGCGCGAAGATCGAGGCGGTCATCACCCGCCTGCTCGGCGTCCTCCTCGCCGCGCTCGCCGCCCAGTTCGTGATTGACGGGCTGAAGGCGAGTTTCTGATAGTAGCCGGCGCGCTTGTCACAAGCGCGCCGGATCAGCTTCAAGTCCTGACGTCGCCCTCCGTCACGGGCGCGATCTTGATTTCGACGCGGCGGTTGGACGCCTTGCCCGCTTCGGTTTCGTTGGACGCGATCGGCTGCGTCTCGCCAAAGCCGCGCGTGGCGATCCGCGCCGACTGCACGCCATGCGATGTCAGATATCCTCCGACCGCCTGGGCGCGCCGTTCCGAAAGTCCCTGATTATAGGCGTCCGACCCGTTGCTGTCGGTATGGCCGTACACGTCGATATAGGTTTTGGGATATTGCGCCAGCACCGACGACACGTCGTTCAGCGTCGGTTGGAACTGCGGCTGCACCGCCGCGCTGTCATAGGCGAAGGTAATGCCCGACGGCATGCGCAGCACCAGATTGTCGCCGTCGCGGATCACGTCGACGCCGCTGCCGGCGGTCTCTTCGCGCAGCTTGCGTTCCTGCGCGTCCATATAGGCGCCGATGCCCGCGCCCGCGACCGCGCCGATACCCGCGCCCAATATCTTTTCGGTCCGGTCGCGCCGTCCGCCGACCAGATCGCCCAGCAGATAACCACCCAGCGCCCCGCCGATGCCGCCGATCGCGGCCTTCGAAATCTGGCGCTGGCCGGTGTTCGGATCGGTCGTGCAGGCAGCCGTCGCCAGCATCGCGGCCAGCCCCGCCGCGCCCATGATGCGATGAGAAATCCGCATAAAATTCAGCTCCCTTGTCATTATACGCCCGAAGCGCCGGATGCGCCCCCAATGGTCGAACGCCGCCCTTTGTTCCACAAGCGAACTGAACGCCAAATGATGCGATGGTTGTGAAACTGTAAGAAACAAGGTTATAGGCGTAGCTGACCGCCATGGCCACGATCCCCCCGCACGCTCCGACGCCCTTTCCCTGGGTCGACCTTTTCATCATCATCGCGCTGGTGGCGCTGAATGGCGTCTTCGCCATGTCGGAACTGGCGATCGTGTCCGCCCGCCGTCCGCGCCTGCAGGCGATGGAAAAGGCCGGGCGACGCGGCGCCCACACCGCGCTGATGTTGGCGAGCGATCCGGGCAAGTTCCTGTCCACCGTCCAGATCGGCATCACCCTGATCGGCATCATCGCGGGCGCCTATTCCGGGGCGAGCCTGGGCGGCCCGGTCGGCGAGCGGCTCCAGGGCTTTGGCCTGTCGTCGAACACGGCGGAAAATATGGGCTTCGTGCTCGTCATCGGCTTCACCACCTACGCCTCGCTGATCATCGGCGAACTGGTGCCCAAGCAATTCGCCCTGCGCGCGCCCGAGCCGATCGCGGTGTATATGGCCACCCCCATGCTGTGGCTGGCGAAGATCACCGCGCCGATCGTGTGGGTGCTGGACGGATCGAGCGCGCTCATCTTCCGCCTGCTGCGCATGACGCGCGAATCCGACAGCCATGTGACGGCCGAGGAACTGCATCTGATCGTCGCCGAAGCGAGCCGATCGGGCGTCATCGAGGAAAGCGAACGGGCCATCATCTCGGGCGTCGTGCGGCTCGCGGACCGGCCCGTGCGGGAGATCATGACGCCGCGCATGGACGTCGACTGGATCGACATTCGCGCGCCCCAGGAAACCATCCGCGCCCGCCTGCTGGAAACGCCGCACACACGGTTGCCGGTCGGACGCGGCACGGTCGAGGATATTATCGGCGTGGTCCAGGCGCGCGACATCATGACCGCGCTGTTCCGGGGCGAATCGCTGAACCTGGAATCGCTGATGCGCCGGGTGGAGGTGGTGCCCGACCAGGTCGACGCGATGGACGCACTCGAAGTGCTGCGCCGCGCGGACGTGCCGATGGTGATGGTCCATGACGAATATGGCCATTTCGAAGGGATCGCCACGCCCGCCGACCTGCTGTCGGCTATCGCGGGCGATTTTGCGTCCGATCGCGACTTGTATGACGAGCCGGATGTGGTGGAGCGTGATGACGGCAGCCTGCTCGTTTCCGGCCAGATGCCGGTCGACCTGCTCGCCGACCGCATCGGCATCGACCTGCCGGAGGACCGCGACTATGCCACGGTCGCCGGCCATGCCCTCTGGCTGCTCAAGCGCCTGCCCGAAGTCGGCGATTTTGTCGATGATCAGGGCTGGCGCTTCGAAGTGGTCGACATGGACGGGCGCAAGATCGACAAGCTGCTGGTGGCGGCGCGTTGAACCCGCCAGCCTCCACCGCGATCGATGCGGTGGAAGCGATGACGCGCCGCGCGCTCGCCGAAGGCGAAGGGATGATCGTAGTCGGTATCTGCGGTGCGCAGGGCATCGGCAAATCGACGCTGGCGGCGGGATTGAAGGCGAGGTTCGACGCCACCGACGCACCGGCGGCGCTGCTGTCGATCGACGATCTGTATCGCACCCGTGCGGAGCGGGAATCGCTGGCCCGAACCGTCCATCCGCTGCTGCTGACGCGCGGGGTTCCGGGGACGCATGACGTTGCGCTGGGCCTCGACATCATCGCTCGGCTGGAGCGGGGGGAGGGCGCGTTGCTGCCCCGTTTCGACAAGGCCGCTGACGATCGCCTGCCCGAAAGCCGCTGGGAACAGGCGTCTCCGGGAACCCGCCTCCTGATCCTGGAAGGCTGGTGCGTCGGCGCGCGGCCCGAGCGCGAGGAGGCGCTGGCCGCGCCGATCAACGCGCTGGAGCGGGACGAGGACCCTCAGGGCGTCTGGCGCGGTCATGCGAACAGCGCATTGGCTGGCGAATATCAGGCGCTGTTCGCCCGGATCGACCGGCTGGTCCTTCTGGCCGCGCCGGGGTTCGATGTCGTGCTGCGCTGGCGGCGGCAACAGGAAGAGGCGTTGCGCGCCGATGCCGCCGCCGGGCCCGGCGTCATGTCGGACGAGCAACTGGCCCGTTTCATCCAGCATTATGAGCGGATCACCCGCCATGTCCTGGCGGAGATGCCGACCCGCGCCGACATGGTCATCGCGCTGGACGAGCAGCGCCGGGTGCGTGAAATTCGTGGGAAACGCTAAGCGCGTCAGACGTCGAGATGCTTGACCCAGAACTGCATGGCGTGATCGCTTTTGTCCGCATCGCCAGTCTCTTTCCAGCGATATTGGGCGACCAGCCCCTGCACCGGCGCATAGTTGCGGGCGCGCCAGAAGCTGTCCGGCGGCGCATATCCGTCGGGGCGGGCGGGATGGTCCGGCGGTCGCACCACCGTGGAGAAACAGGCGATAGGAAAGCCAAGGTCGCGACCCCATGCCTCGCGTCGGTCGAAGAATAGATCGGCGACCTCCCGCCGTCGCCATTCGGGAAGAAGCATGATCGCCCCGAAATAATAGACCTGGCCGATGTCGATGCCACGATCGATAAAGGGCGTGGCGAACTCGTTCGGATGATCGGCCATGGGTGTGGCGAGCGCCGCGCCGATCAGTTGGCCGTCATCATACGCGCCTACGACAAGCGCGCCGCGGCTCTGCGCATAAGCGGCCAGAAAGTCGCGCTCATAGGCGCGTTTCCCATCATAGAGATAGGGAAAGTCCCGAAAGACCGTGATTCGCAGATCGGTAATCGCATCGAGCGCGGCGATGATCGCCGCGCCCGTCAGTTCTTCGATCCGTAGCTTGCCAGGCAGGTCTTACTTGCCCGCAGCAGCCGTGGCGGGGGCCTTGCCCTCGACGCTTTCCGCCGCGTTGGTCGCGTTGCCGGCGGCTTCGCCAGGAGCCGCGCTTGCTTCGGCCGGGGCCGCATCGGCGGCGGGCAGCGGCAGGTTCGAACCCTGCGTGTTCAGCCATGCGATCAGGTTCGCGCGGTCGGCCGGATTGCCCAGGCCCGCGAAGGTCATCTTGGTGCCGGGGGCGAATTCGCGCGGGCTGGTCAGCCAGTGATCCAGCGCCTCGAAGGACCAGTTGCCGCCCTTGCTCTTGAGCGCTTCGGAGAAGGCGAAGCCGCCCTTGCCCTGGCCGATGCCTTCGCCCACGGTGGCGTAGAGATTGGGACCGATGCCGTTCGCTCCGCCCTGGTTGACGGTGTGGCAGGCGGCGCACTTGGCGAACACCTTTTCACCGGCGGCGACGTCGGCGCTGGCGAGCAGCGTGTTGAGGCCCGGACCGGCGGCTGCGCCGCCTGCGCCCTCGGCTTCGACGCCCTCGATCGCATAGCCCATTTTCTCGGGCCGTTCGGAATGGAAAATATGGGAGCTGACGATTCCGCCGCCCAGCGCGATGATCCCTGCGAACAGCGCCCAGCCTGCAACGGTGTTGAAACGATCGCCCATTCGCTCGGATTCCCTTGAATTTCTGTTCTGGCGGCTTGTTTTCCGCGCCCCTCTAGCGCGCTGCCATAATGGCGCAAGCGCGAACGCGCAAGCCGGGTTGAACAGGCGCGTGTGCGCTTTTGGCGATGCGGGCTCCTTCCCATGCTTGCGCGCGCGCGTAGGACTGCCTAAGCGCGCTTCGACCCATGGAAAACTATCCCGCACCCGCCCGCGTCATCGTCGCGGAACTGGCCGCCAAGGCCGCAGCCGACCCCGCGCGCGCGGTCGCCTATCAGGGCGCGCCGGGCGCCAATTCACATCTCGCCGCGCTTGGCTACGCGCCTGATTGCGTGCCCTTGCCCTGTTTCGCCTTTGAAGATGCGATCGACGCGGTGCGGAGCGGGGAGGCGGCACGGGCGATCATCCCGATCGAAAACAGCCTGCACGGCCGCGTCGCCGACATGCATTTCCTGCTGCCCGAATCGGGCCTGCACATCATCGACGAATATTTCCTGCGCATCCGGCATTGCCTGATGGCCATCGACGACACGCCGGTCAAAAGCGCGATCAGCCATCCGCAGGCGCTGGGCCAATGCCGCCATTATCTGCGCGAGCGGGGCATCCAGCCGGTCGCCTATGCCGACACGGCGGGCGCCGCCGCGCTGGTCGCGGAATCGCGCAAGGCCGGGGAGGGCGCAGTCGCGCCCTATCTGGCGGCGGAACTGTACGGCCTGCGCCTGATCGCGGAGAATATCGAGGACAGCGACGATAATATGACCCGCTTCCTGGTCCTGTCGCGCGAACCCAGGATGCCGGAACCCGGCGTGGGGCCGGTGATGACGACTTTCCTGTTCGAGGTGAAGAACGTCCCAGCCGCGCTTTACAAGGCGATGGGCGGCTTTGCGACCAACGGCGTCAACATGACCAAGCTGGAAAGCTACCAGCGTGGCGCGAGCTTCGCCGCGACGGAATTTTTCTGCGATATCGAGGGGATGCCGGGAGACCCCGCCGTC
>DASVOF010000103.1:0-33396 GCA_036383495.1 Sphingobium sp.
CAGCGCACGGCAAAAACGAACCCGCAAATCCTGCGATAATGGCCTCATCCATGCTGACCTCCTCACCAGTGGCCAGCTTGAATCACACTTCAACCCGGTTGGGAATCCCCAGCGATTCAATCAACCTCAGAAAGACTCTAGTGGGCGATGCCCAGCGCCCTCGCAATGTCGTCCCACGCCACCAGTTTGAAATTCTGCGCTGCCGTTGCGTTGTGGCCGTCCTGCGCGACGAACAGCCCGCCAGGATAGTCAGGTCCGAAATTGCCCAGCATCAGGTCGATGCCGTCAGTTTCCTCCGATCCGCCGATCTTCCCGTCGATCACGCGGAAGCGGCCCGCATAGCTGTCGTCGCTCAGGCGATAGGCGACATAAGCATTATCACCCTGGCTGGAGACGAGGACGTAGCCGTCCCGCGCCCCAAGGGGCGCGATGGCGACGCCTTCGGCATCCATGACCAGATTCCTGCCATCCGCCGCCGCGATCTTCGTGGGCGTCGTGGAGCCGTTCGCGCGGGCGTCGAAGCGCCAGAGACCGATATCTTCTTCCGCGACATAAAGGATCCCCGTGCGGTCATCCACGGCGCAGCCTTCCGACTGGGTGGCGAGCTTCAACGTCCGCACGATCCTGCCCGTGGGCGCCGCGCCGGAAGCGTCGAGCGCGATCTGGTTCACCGTGCCGTCCTTCAGCACGATGAAGGCGTAGGTTGCAGCGGCCTCGCGATACAGGCAAATGCCATAGGCCTCGCCCTTGCCGCCATCCACCTTGCCCAGGGCGGTGAGTTTCGCGGTGGCGGGGTCCAGCCGGAACAGGGAGAGCTTCGCGTTGGCCACATCGTTGCGGTCGCTGGCGACCACGAGGATGCCGCTCTGGCCATTAAGGGCGACTCCCTCGCGCAGGTCGACATTGTTGACCCGGCCCGCGTCGAAGAAGTCTCGGGTCTTACCGTCCAGGTCATAGACATAGAGTCCGGCCTTCTTATCGGTGCCGACGATCAGGCTTTGCCTGGGGTCGGCGCTGTTGCGCCAGATCGCCGGATCGTCTGCTGCGTCCGCATTGGGCGTGCCGACCGGCGCGGTTTCTCCGCGCGCCATCACGCTGACCGCAGGGGTGGCATTGGCAATGCGCGTGGCGAGGGGAACTTCCTTCTCACCTGCAGCGGCGCAGCCTGCCAGCGCCATGACCATGACGGGCAGGAACTGGAAAAGCCCTGCAATTGTCCTGCTGGAGATATTCATTCACCGCCCCCTGACTTAAAGCGCAGCTCTGCTGACGATCAGTCGTGACATTTTGATGTCGCCGACGAAGATGACTGGCCTGTCATAAAGCGCTGATAAGGTGACATTAAACTGAAATCAGTTCGTCACGACGTTGTAAGCTCCGCCCTTTAACCGCCCTGTCGCGAACCGCAAAGATGCGGTGAAACAGGGGACCATCATGAAAATCCATTCGACGCGGCGCGACGGTCGCCGCCTGCTGTTGTGCCTGCTCGCCGTAGGCGCGGCGCCCCTTGCCATCGGCGCTGCCCAGGCGCAGGCGCCCGCCGCCGAAGAGGACGTCGGCGCGATTGTCGTCACCGGCGCCCGCCCCATCGCCGAATCCGAAGCGGCCGCGCTCGAAATTCAGAAGGCGTCGGACTCCCTCGTCACCGTCGCGGCATCGGACTCGGTCGGCCGCCTGCCCGACCAGAATATCGCGCAGGCCGCCAGCCGCCTGCCCGGCATCAGCGTCGAGCGCGACCAGGGCCAGGCCCGCTACATCAATCTGCGCGGCGCGCCCAAGACCTGGACCACCCTGTCCTTCGATGGCATCAATGTGGTGAGCCCGGAAGGCCGCGACGCGCGCTTCGACTCCATACCATCGGCGATCGCGGGCAAGATCATCGTGTCCAAGGCGGTGACGCCCGACATGCCGGGCGAAACCGTCGCGGGCAATGTGAACGTCATCACCCGTTCGGCATTCGACTATGACGGCTTCCACGTCGCCGGCAAAGGCGGGATGGGCTTTGCCGAACTGGGCGACAAGAAGGAATATGAAGGATCACTGATCGTCTCCAACCGATTCAAGGTGGGCGAGGGTGAACTCGGTGTGCTGCTGTCGGGCAGCTATTACGAGCGCAACATGGTCACCGACAATTTCGAGACGGATTATGAGCGCGTCGCCCGCGACGCCCGGCCCGGCAACGGCACGCGCTTCTGGGCGCATGAAGCGGAAAACAAGCTGTATCGCCTGACGCGCAAGAACTGGTCGGTGTCGGGCCGCCTGGATTATAAGCCGGATGACAGGAACACCATCTCGCTGCGGTCCATCTACACCATCTTCACCGATGATGAGGCGCGGGACAATTATCGCTTCGACCTGGACGACCGCGAAGCCGACCTGTCGAACAGCTCCGCCGCTTGCACCGTGACGCCCAACAGCGCGCCCACGACATCGGGCTATGCCGATGTCTGCATCGGCAACACGCCCCAACGGGGCACGGTTTACGGCATCGACATCCGCCAGCGCTCGACGCTGCGCGCATTCCGCCAGTCGGTCTTCACCAACACGCTGGCGGGCGATCATGAATTTGCCGACGGCTGGAAGTTGAGCTGGCTCGGCAACTATACCGAATCGAAGGACGACCGTTCGATTGTGGGTGAGGCGACCTGGGACAGCCCGTCGACGCGCAACCTGCGCCCGACGGTGGCCTACGACTTCTCCGACCCGAACCTGTCGCGCCTGACGCTCTACCGCACGTTGCAGCTTGCCAGCCCGACCCGCTACACCGCCGGTGCACAGGTGACGGACGTGGACAGCTTCACCAAGCCGCTATCGGGCTTCACCGTGCTGGATGCGGTCGACACGACCAAGGCCTATACCGGCCGTTTGGTGTTGGCGCGCGAACTTGAAAATGCGACGCTCAAGGCTGGCATCCAATATGATCGTCGGACCAAGGTGGCCGACGAACAGCAGATCACGCTGAGCGCCGCCCAGGCCGCGACGATCATGCCCACGGATTATAACCAGTTCTCGACCGACCAGAAGTTCCTGGGCGAAATCCCCATGGGCTACACCTTCCACTATTTCGACACCGACCAGATGCGCGCGGCGTCGAAGGCGGCACAGGCAGGCTTCGCCTTCGCGCCCAACCTCGGCAACAATTATGAGGTGCGCGAGGAAGTGCTGGCCGGTTTCGTGATGGGCGCCGTGCGCTATGACTGGGGTTCGGTGGTCGGCGGCGTGCGCGTCGAGCATATCAAGAATCGCGGCACTGCAGTGGGCACGGTCGGTGCCGTCACCGGTCCGGTCACGGCCGAGGCGACGCAGACGCTCGCTTTCCCCAGCCTGCACATCAACTACAATATCGACGACACCAAGAAGCTGCGCCTGTCCTTCAATAGCGGCGCGGCGCGCGCGGACTATGATCAGCTGCGACCCAACGTCATGGTCAACGACAGCACAAACCGCATCTCAGGCGGCAATCCAGCGATCAAGCCCGAGCGCGCCTATGGCGTCGACGCCTATTTCGAATGGTATCTGCGTCCGCAGGGCTATCTGATGATCGGCGCTTTCTACAAGAAGATCGAGGATTTCCTCTACACTTCCGAGCGTACCTTCAACTCGACCGCGCTCAATAGCAACGGTATCGATCGCTCCGATTACACCTTCAGCGGCCTGGTCAATGGCGGTTCGGGCCGCATCTACGGCCTGGAAGCCGCTGCCCAGCTACAGCTGGAGCCGTGGACCCAAAGCCTTGGCTTGCCTGAATTCATGGGAGGCTTCGGTGTTTCGGCCAACCTGACGCTCAACAACAGCAAGGTTTCGCTGCCGGGCCGTTCAATCCGCCTGCCGGGCACGTCCGACTTCGTCTACAACATCGGCGGCTATTACGAGAAATACGGCCTGTCGCTGCGCCTGCAATATCAGAACCGCAGCAAGTGGCTGGATACGGTCGGCACGCTGGCTGACGCGGGCGACACTTATTGGGACTCGGATGACGAACTCGATTTCTCCGCGCGCTATGCGGTCACGAAGAATTTCGAGATCTATTTCGACGCGTCGAACCTGCTCAATCATCCGGGCCGCCGCTTCTCCGATCCGGCCAGCCTGCTGACGGCGTCCGGCACGCCGACCAGCAGCATCACTGGCCAGACGATCGAGTGGGAGCGCTTTGGCCGCCGTTATACGGGCGGCATCCGCTTCAACTTCTGAGCACGCGATCGGGCTGGAAAAGAGAAAGGGGCTGCGTGGCGCGGCCCCTTTTTTTGGCCGAACGAGATTGGGCGCAGCATCTTCAAAAAATGTCGCGCGGCAGGATGACGCCATCGTGGCGTCGAGCGACTCGCTTTTGGCCGCGAACAAAGCTAATCTGGATTAGTCGCCTCTCTCCGGCGATCCCATGTGAGGATAGTATGCCGGTAGAGATCGAACGCAAATTTCTGGTTGTGAGCGATGGATGGCGGCAGAAGGCCGACAAGGGGCATTTCCTGCGTCAGGGCTATATCGCGCATGAGGCGCATGCGAGCGTGCGTGTCCGCCTTTCCGACGAGAGGGCTTGGCTCACGCTGAAGAGCGGGCGGGCAGGCATCGTTCGGGACGAGTTCGAATATGAGATTTCGCGCAACGATGCGCAGGATATGCTCGACAGGCTGTGCGTCGGCCCGGTGATCGAAAAGACGCGCTACCGCGTTTCTCATGGCGGCAAGACCTGGGATGTGGATGTCTTTGCCGGTCGGGTGGAAGGGTTGGTCCTGGCCGAAATCGAGCTGCGCGCGCCGGATGAGCCGTTCGATCTGCCCGACTGGGTCGGAGAGGAGGTTACAGACGATCCTCGCTTTCGCAATTCCGCTATCGCCCTGATGCCGCTGCCCGAAGCGGCCGCGTGAAAGCGATGAGGCGGGTCACTCGGTAGACCCGACCCGCTATGGCTGCCGCGCTCGCTTAAGGACGCCAGGCGACCGGCTGCTTCTCGGCATCGGGCAATGAGACATCCAATATCTTCGCAATTGTCGGGGCGATGACGCGCATGTCGATCCAGCCCAGGTCCTTGCCTGTCGGAACGCCCTCGCCCAGCAACATAATAGCCGTGTATACCGTTGACAGGTGCGGGTCGGACGACGGCTATGTCTGTCCGGCGAAAAATGTCGGTGCCGAAGTCGGGCCGGAGATTAAGGTAGAAACTGGCCTGCGGATTTCCACCCATCTCGCGATGACCTGGCGGTCGGCGATCCGCGCGATGCCGTGGGCAGGATTGGAAGCGGAGAGGCCGGTGATGTCCGACAGCCGTCCGGGAAGGGCGATCCGCCGCTATTGTTCGCCCGGTCGATATTGTTGGCAATGTCGGCATATTGGATCGCGTCGGCCGCAAGGGTCAGGCGCTGCAGACGATCTCCAGGAAATGAGAAAGTCGGCCGTGCATCCGCTGCGCCTGCGACGCGAGCTGCTGGGCGTGGTCTTTGATCTCGGCCGCGCCGTGAGCCGCGTTCAGCGCATTGTGATGGATCTGATGGGCGTTATGATGAATGTCATCGGTCGCGTGACTCGCTTCTTCGACATTTTTCGCAATCGCCAGGGTCGCGGCGCCTTGCTCGGCGATGGCGGTCACAATGGCGGACGACAGGTCCTCGACTGACTCGATTGCATGGCGCATCTGTCCATGCCCGTTCAGCACTTCCGACGTCGCCACGCAGATTTTGGTCACGCGGTCGGAAATGCCGGCCGCGGCGCGCCGTGTCTGATCGGCCAGCGACTTGATTTCCGTCGCCACAGTCCCGAAGCCCTTGCCGGCCTCTCCAGCCCGCGCCGCCTCGATCGTCGCGTTCAGCGACAGGGTCGTGGTAGTCCGGCCGATGTCGTCGATAAAAGCGATCACATCGCCAATTTCCTGCGCCGCGGCGTGGAGCAGGCGGGTCTGTGTTTCGCTGTGCGCAGTGCGCTCGACTGCGTGACGCGTGGCAGCTCGGACATGCTTGATATCCTGCTCGATTTCGGAGGAGGTATCGGCAAGCCCGCCCGCCCGTGAAGCGACTTCGGACATGTTGTTCGCTGCCTGGGAGGCCGCGATTGCGACGGCGCCTGAGCGTTCGCCATTTTGCGATGCCCGGTCCGCCATATTTTCTGCGGTCGCCGACAGCCGGCCGGCGATGGTCACGAGCGTCCCTGCCAGCGATTGTGCTTCGTCCCGGAATTGCGCGCTGGCCAGTTCGACCCGCTCATAGCGTTCCGCCTTCCGCCGGGCGGCATCTTCATCCCGCCGTGCCGTGAGTTGCAGCAGATCATCATTGTCCATGACGCCGCTGTAACGCCCATTTCGCGTGACGATGACGCCCTCTCCCATTCTTCCCGCCCGCGCATAGGCTTCGATGAATGTCTCGGGCGAGCTGACCTCCTCCACGATCGCGCATGGCCGGACATGATCGCCCAGATGCGCCCCATAGCTGGGATTCTTCAAAAGCGCGTGGCCATAGGGATTGAACAGGATCAGGCGCATGTCGCGTTCGAACAGGGAGCCTATAGGGGATGAATCCTGATCGACAACAGGCAGCATGCGAAGATGCGGATTGGCCTGGAAGATGTCTAGGGCGTCAGCCAGCTGGGACGACCGGCTGATGCTGATCCTGTGACTGATCGGTATCAAAGCCGTCGCATGTTCGTTCATGGCGCCTCGGCGCTGAGCGGCGATATTGGGCTGAAGCATATGTCCTCCGGCCGCAGGGTTAGCCGGAGATGGTAAACACATCGTTAGGAATTATTTACACTTTTGTGACAAGGGGCGGCGCTGGCTGTGTAACCCAATGCACGAAGCTCGGCGCATACTATGGCTCGACCTCTTCACCTCCTTGTCGTCGTGTAAGCCGATCGTGCGGCACCGGTATCGCACTTGCCACCATCTCGTTCTTCGCGCGGTCGATTGACCAGAGCCGCCCTGAGAACCGCGGGTCCCAGTCGATCGCCTGTCCCGGTGTTGCGATGGCGAAGATGCGGACAAGCTCCAGCTGCGAACCGGCCCGCGGCAAGGCGATTTCATATATTTCCGGTCGGTCATGCCCAGTCACGAACAGCCGGCCATCTTTGCTCCAGCTTGCGCCCGAACAACTATATGGCGCAAAGCGCGCCAGCACTTCGGGTGGAAAGGTCCAGGCGGCCTCTTGCCGGAAAGCATCGTCCATCCGCACCAATAGCGTATAACGATGATCGCGCCCTGCTTCGCCGCCTTTGCCCGCATAGTTGGCGAAGGCCGCCCACCATTTTCCGCCATAACGGTCCATGGCGGTGAGCGAGCCCGGCCCCAGCCCAAGGCTTACCGTCCCCACATGGCGCAGCGTCGCCTTGTCGAAAAATTCGACTGCGCTCGTCTGTGGCACGGCCGGGTAGTTGGATGCGGCGCAGACAAGTTTACGCCCCGCGACCGTGCAGCTGTTCATGTGCGGGAAGAGGCGGGGGTCGCCCTTCCACTCGGCGACCCGCTTGCCGGTGGCGATGCGGTATTTACCGATGCGGTCATTGTCGATGGCGTAGACATAGGTCCCGTCCGAAGCGGCGCCTTGACGGGCTTCAACCGCAGGCAGGCGCACAACCACTGCTGCGGTTGCAGGAAGCGCGCGGACGCCGGTTTGCTCCGCGACAGTCTGGGTAGACATCGCAAGGCTAGCTGCTCCCAGCAGCAAGGCGCAGACTGGCCGAAAAGCGCCACCGGACATCAGTAATAGCCGCATTGCTCGGCAGTAAGGCGATTTCGCTACAGAAAAATGGCGCTGACCCGAGTTTATTCGGCGCATCACCAGCGGATATCGGCGCCCAACATCAACCCTCGCGCCTGGTCGGTGGCATGGAGCGGGCCGGCGAACTCCTCGCGCAGCAAGGCGGTTCCGGCGAACCTGTCCGGATCTGTCAGGCGCAACGTGACGCAAGCGGGCGCTTCACTGGGCAGCTGATAGCGTATTTCCCCTTCAATCCGGCGGCGGGAACGATCATGATCGGGGGTGATCGGCGCGGGCCGGCTGCCTTGAGCGCCACGCAGGGTCGCGCTCCACGGACCGTTCGCCCATGTGGCTTCCAACGTTACGCCTTCTTCCGTTCCGCGGGCGCCTTCTGTCGTGCTGAAGCGCGCGGCATTATAGCGCATCGACCAACGCCAGTTGGGGGACAGCCTGTGTTCGATGGCCATGCTGATGCCGTGCAGCCGGGCCGAGCCGCTGTTCACCGGGAGATAAGTGCGATCGACAAAGGATAGCCGATCATCGATCCGTCCCCCATAGGCGGTCATTCTCATCGTGACATTTTGCGCGGGCGCCCAGCCAGCGTCGATCCGCAGTCGGCTCCGCGACTCCGGTCGCAACCGGGCCGCCAGAGACTGGAAATCTCCACGAGTAAGTCCCAGCGGTCCTGTCACGCCCGTGTCCCCATAGGCGTGGATCGTCTCGCGATAGCTTATCGCGAGGCCGAGGGCAGGACCGGGGGTGATCTCGACCCTGGCGTAAGGCATGAGCCAGTCGTGCGTGCGTAGGCGCGTATTGCCATCCAGGGTGGTAACATTGGCGTGGCGATTGCTCAGCTTCATGCCTTGAAACCCCGTGACGAGGGTGAACAAGTCGCCAAGCGGCGCACGATCTTCGACCGCGACCAGGATGAAGCGGCTGTATGGATTGATGGGGGACAGGGACGACAGGCTCCGGCTCCGCAGCAGCCGCGCCTTCTGTCGGCGCACCATGAAGGTCAGTTCATGCGCACGATCATTAGCCGACACCTGGGCGAGGGGGTTGATGCGCGCCCGCTCGGCGGGGTCGCGCCTTGCGCCGATAAAGGCGACAGGCTGCGGCTTGAGCGTGAACCGGATAGCATTGCTGAGCGCAGGGCCTTGCGCTGCCGCGGCGCTATGGCCGGTGAGAAGCGCTCCAGCGAGGAGGGTGAGAGCCACGCCCCGCATCAGCGCTGTCCGGCCCGCACCGGCAGGGACGCGTTGGCGAAATGAACGGCCTCATGCGGCGCGCGGCGCTGGGCGGCATAGTGGATGACATAGCCGAAATGATCGGACAGCGGTTCGCCCTGCCCTTCGGAGCCGAAGGGGACCTCCGCTCGGACCACTTGCATGGCCGCGCCGTCAGCGTCGCGAGCGAACAGCCAGTCCTTCGCATGCCGGGCGGCAAGCGCCAGATCGTCGCGTACACCGGCGCCGGTTGCCGCGCCGCGATCCAGGGCCTGCTGCGCTCCGCTGAATCCCGGCGTCACGAAACGTAGGCCGAGCCGCGTGAAGCCGCCGAAAAAGGCCTGCCGGCGATCGGGATCATGCCCGACATTCATGTCGCCGCCCAGGATGAGCGGCCGGCTGCGCGGCGCATGGCGGGCCACGAAGCGCGCCATCAGATCGACCTGGCGTTCATAGGCGCGCTGCGACCGGCCAACGGGCACGCCCGCCGCTCTGCGCGCATTGAGATGGGCGTTGACGATGCTGACCGGTCCTGAGCCCGGCACATCCAGATGGGCGATCAGCACGCCCTTGTTCGCCAGGCAGTCAAAGCCGGCGCAGGCAAAATCCGGAAAGGCCATGCGATCAGCGCGGATGATCGGATAATCGGAAAGGATTATAAGCCCGCTGTCGAGCTGCTTGCCGATCTGCTCGCCCCGATCCCAACGGATTTGCTTCAGATATTCGGCGTCGCCCTTATCGATTGTCGCGGGCGTGCGAAGCTCGGTGTCGGGCCCGCTGACTACATAGGGGTAACCCGCCCCCGTCGCCAGCAAAGCGGCCTCTGCGGAGAAGGCCTCCTGCAACAGGATGACGCGCGGTTGCCGGCCCGCCCGGCGCAATGTCCTGAACCGCACGGCGATCTGCCGCAGCGCCTCGCTACGGCCCTGCGCGATCGGCCAGGGCAGGCCTTTGACATTATAGGTCATGACCGACAGCGTCTGCGCTTCGCTTCCCATTGCGGGCGCCGAGTGCTCCGGCGGATTGAGCCGCACATCCTCCCGTCCCGCCCCCGACGTGGCGAGCGTCGCCATGCCGAGGTACAGCGATATCTGTAAAATCCTGATCATGATCTTGTCCCCCGTTGCCGGCGACTAGCGGCGTATTAGGTCCGGGGGATGTCTTTTGAATGGCGATGAAGTTAAATATTTAGGTAGTAATATTCACTAATATGCCATGTAAATGTCATCGGACGATCCTGAAATAATGTAATATTTTTGTAATCATAGATCATGAACGATTGTAAAGTTTCACCTTCGCTTATTTTGTAACAATCAAGTCATGGATCGGCAGCATAGGGCCGTTCGCGATGCCACGGACTTCGATCTGCATGGGCCGGCCATGAGAAAAATGCTTCTTTCCATTCATGATGTCGGACCGCGTTTCGAAGCGGAGGTCGACCTGCTGCTGGCGCAGATGTTCTGTCATGTCGTCCCGGACAAGCTCGCCATGCTGGTCGTGCCCGATCATTGGGGGGAACATCCGCTGCTTATCCATTCGCCTTTCGCGGCGCGGCTGCGAGCATGGGCGGATGCAGGCGTCAGCATGTTCGCTCATGGCTGGTTTCACAAGGATGACAGCGTTCACGCGCACCCGGCGTCGCGCTTCAAGGCGCGGCATATGACCGCCGGAGAAGCTGAGTTTCTGGGATTGGACGGACAAGTGGCGGCAGCGCGAATGACTGAGGCGCGCGACCTGATCGAGCAGATTACGGGCAAGCCCGTCGCCGGCTTTGTCGCTCCCGCCTGGCTGTATGGCGCTCCTGCGATGGAGGCGTTGAAACAATCGGGCTTCGCGCTGGCGGAGGATCATATGAAGGTCTGGCACCCGCCATCCGGGCGCGTATTGGCGCGCGGGCCGGTGATCACATGGGCCAGCCGCAGCCGGGCGCGGATGGCTTCCTCGCTGCTGGCCGCTCGGCTGTTGCCGCCGCTGCTGCGTCATGCACCGGTAGCGCGGGTCGCGGTTCATCCGGGCGATGCGCACCAGCCGTTGCTTCTTGCCAGTATCAACCGCGTGTTGAAGTGCCTGGCGCAGACCCATGCGCCTGCCCGTTATGACGATCTGCTGGCGGCTTGAGGCGTGTAGATGCGCATTCTGACATTCCTCCACAGCTTCGAACCGGGCGGCGTCGAGCGCGTCGCATTGCGGCTCGTGCGCCGGTGGCGCGCGGAGGGGATGGACGCGCCACTCTTCATGGGCCGCGCCGACGGGGTGCTGCGGGCGGAGGTCGCGGCCGATATGCCCTGTCATATTCCGCCGCAGCCCCGCTTTTCCGTGGCGTGGTTTGAAACATTCTGGATGATCCTGACCCTGCCGCCCATGATCCGCCGGCTACAGCCCGATGCCCTGTTTTGTGCCGGTAACAGCTATGCGGTGGTCGCTGTGGCGATGAAATTGTTGCTTGGATCGCGATGCCCGCCGGTCCTTGCCAAGATCAGCAATGACCTCAACCGGCGGGACATGTCCTGGCCTGCGCGCGCCTGCTATCGGCTGTGGCTGCGTATCCAAGGCCGGTTCATCGATCATTTCGTCGCCATGGCGCCGGGGTTGGAGCGTGAGATCGCCACCTTCATCCGGGTACGTCCCGGTGCGATCAGCGTCATCCCTTCACCTGCCCTCTCGCATGCCCAGATCAGCCGACTGCGCTCGATCGCTGGCCCGGCGTCACAGGGGGATGGCTCACGCCAATTCGCCGCCATCGGCCGGCTGGCTCGCCAGAAGAATCTGCCGCTGATGCTGAAGGCTTTCGCGGCGGGTGCGAGGGCCGGGGATCGGTTGACCATCTATGGCGATGGGCCAGATTGCGAAGCGCTGGTCAGGCTGGCCGATCGTCTGGGCTTGAGCGACCGGGTCAATTTCGCGGGTCATGTTTCCGATCCGGCAGCGCGCCTGCATCAAGATGACATTGTCCTGCTGTCGTCCGATTATGAAGGGGTTCCAGCCGTCATATTGGAAGCCTTGGCGGCGGGGGTCCGGATTATCGCCACCGACTGCAGCGCGGCCATGCGGCCGCTGCTCGATCACGGGCGGCTGGGCCGATTGGTTCCGCCTGGAGATGCGAACGCTTTTGCCGAGACCATCGCTCAAGCAGACGCGCTGACCCAGGATCGCGCCGCCAGTCTCGAACAGGCGCACCGCTTCACCATGGAGGACGCATTTCCCTCCTATCTGGCCGCATTTACCGCACTCATCGCCGCCGCATCTGCCCTCCGGCAGGGAAGTCCCGCCGCTACCCCAGCCCACATTGCGAGCATGACATGACGAGCGATACCGCCAGCAGCCTTATCTCTCCGGCCGTGGCCCCCTTGGGCGTGAATGGGTTCGATCCCGCGCCGCTGATCCGGTCGGGGCGCAATTGGACCCGCTGGATGGGACCGTTGGTATCAATGCTGATCCTTGTCGTGGCTCTCAGCCAGTTTCGCGACATCAATCTTGGCCGGCTGTGGGCGCTGCTGCCCGGCGCGGCCGCCTTCTGGCTGATCTTCCTGCTCAATTATCTGGTCGGTCCCTTGTCGGAATGGGTCATCTTCCGACGGCTGTGGTCGATCCCCTTGGCTGGCCTCGCAGCGTTGCTGCGCAAGCTGGTGAGCAACGAGCTATTGCTGGGCTATCTAGGAGAGCTTTATTTCTACGCCTGGGCGCGGCGCAGCGCCAGCATCACCACCGCGCCCTTTGGCGCGATCAAGGATGTGGCGATCCTGTCGGCATTGGCGGGCAATATCGTCACCTTGGCCATGGTGGTGCTCGCCCTGCCGCTGCTGAGCGTGGTGAATGCCAATTTCAGCCAATGGGAAGCGGGCGGTTCCATCCTCTTCGTGTTGCTCACTTCGCTGTTCGTCCTGCTGGTGCGCCGACGGCTTTTCACCTTGCCGCGATCGGAATTGTGGATCGTCTTTGGCATCCATCTGCTGCGGATCGTCGGGAAGATCGCGCTCGCTGCCCTGATGTGGCATCTGCTGCTGCCTGCGGTGGCGCTGAGCTGGTGGGGCCTGCTCGGCACCTTGCGTCAATTGCTCTCGCGTCTGCCGTTCCTTCCGAACAAGGATGTGATCTTCGCCGGTATCGCAGCCTTCCTGATCGGGCGGGATAGCGAAATCACATCCGCCATGGCATTGATGGCTTCTCTGACGCTGGCGACCCATCTGCTGGTCGGTATCGTGCTCGGCGCGAGCGAACTGCTGCGCGAAGGGCGCCGGCTGTGATCTTGGCGCTTCTTCTGGCCGGCGGAGGCATCCTCTCCACGCCTGATCTAGGCAAGGCGGAGGGCCGGTGTCGCGCCGATGAAAAGGGTCCGGCCTATCTGGTGGAGGTCAAGGGCCTGAAGGATCGGCACGGCTTGCTGAAGCTCGAACTCTACCCCGCCAGCGACGCCGATTTCCTGGCCGACGACAATGTCCTCGTCGCCGCCGGCAAGCCCTTTGGGCGGGTGGAAGCGCCCGTGCCGTCGGCGGGGCCGGTGCAACTCTGCATCCGCGCGCCCGCGCCGGGCGTCTATGCGCTCAGCCTGCTGCATGACCGCGACGCCAATCACAAGTTCGCGCTGTCGGTGGACGGCGTGGGCTTTGCCGGCAACCCGCGGATCGGCTGGTCGAAACCCCGCGCCGCCGCAGCGAGCGCCGCAGTCGGGCCCAGCCCCACGCGCGTCACCATCATCGTCAATTATCGCCGAGGTCTGCTGTCCTTCGGCGCGGTGGAGAAGTGACGGATGCGCATCGTTGATGTCTGCGCCTTTTATGCCCCGCGCGGCGGCGGGGTGAAAACCTATGTCGAGCGCAAATTGCACGCGGGCGCAGCCGCAGGTCATGAAGTTATCATCCTGGCTCCCTCCGACAGTGACGGGGTGCTGGAAGCGCAGGGCGGTGGGCGTATCGTCATGATGCCCGCGCGGCGCTTTCCCCTGGATCGTCGCTATTCCTATTTCGATGACGAACAATCGCTCCACGCGATGCTGGACCGCCTGCAACCCGATCTGGTCGAGGCGTCTTCACCCTGGGTGAGCGCGTCGATGGTCGCGCGCTGGCGCGGGCGGGCGCCCCGTTCGCTGATCATGCATGCCGATCCGCTGTCCGCTTATGCCTATCGCTGGTTCGGGCCAGTCCTCAGCCGGGAGGCGATAGATTGGGGCTTCGATTGGTTCTGGCGTCATTTGCGACGGCTCGACGAACGGTTCGATCTGGTCGTAAGCGCCAGCGACAGCCTGTCGCAACGGTTGCGGGCGGGCGGACTGCGCGGTGTCGTGACGCTGCCGATGGGGGTCGAGCCGGGCTATTTCAGCCCAACGCGGCGAAACGAGGACCTTCGGGCCCGTCTTCTGGAGCGCTGCGGGTTGGCGCCGGACGCGACATTGCTGGTGGGCGCCGGTCGGCATGCGCCGGAGAAACGCTGGCCGATGGTGATCGAAGCCGTCGCGTCCGCAGGCTATAGCAGCCCGGTCGGCTTGGTGTTGGTAGGCGATGGGAGGGAGCGCGCCCGCATCGTCAGGGCGGCCGCCAACAATCCGCATATTCAACTGCTCGCGCCTATTCATAATCGGGCAGTTCTTGCCGAACTGCTCGCCAGCGCCGACGCGCTCGTCCACGGCTGCGAGGCGGAGACATTCTGCATGGTCGCGGCCGAGGCGCGGGCGAGCGGCGTGCCGGTCATCGTGCCCAACCAGGGGGGAGCGTCCGACCAGGCGCGCGGCGGAGGGGGCTTTCTCTATGAGGCGGCCCAGGCAGACGGCCTGGCTGCGACCATCCTCGACTTCATCGCCAGCGACCCGGAAGCGCGCCGCCGGGATGCCGTGGACATGGCAGGATCGGTGATCACCATGGACGACCATTTCCAACGGCTTTTCGCGACATATGGAAAGCTCATGCAGGAGAATAGGTATGCGGCTTGAACTCTCGTCGCTTGACCGTTCGTTCGGCGGGTCCGCAAAGGCGGAGCCGGCGGCTGCGAACTCTCTCCGGCAGAGAAAAGCGCCCGCTCAGCCGCATCATTGCGGCTTGTTGCACGGAACGGACTGCGGCAGTTGGTCATTCATGGCCGCGATACTTTGGTGGATTTTAAGTTGAGGCTCATCAAGCTGTGCAGTGAAACGCACCAGATCCAACTGCTATTTCGTGAGTTGCGGTGGAAAATCCAGCTTGAAGTCGGAATATCGCGCTGGGGCGCCGAACGTCGCTTCGCCGTCCCGGCCAGCATGGCGACCGAGCAGCGTTGAATAGGTCGTAAAGTGCATCTGGCGCTTGTCAGTGTCGAACTCGATGAAGCGCATCCAGCCGGCTCCACCACTGGCTGAGCCCGGCTTTCCGTCCGGGCCGGTCGTGTTGCCCTGATAGTCCTGCAACACCTGGTACACCGGATAACCGGCGTCGTTGCGGTCAACCCGCAGATTCTCTCCTCGCGATTTGCCCCCCTGCGTCGGCGTCCAGTTATGCCCGCAAAGGACAAGGAAAATGGCCGGGTTCTTCCGGATGAAGCGGCTCCAGATCTCGTCGGGAGGCAGATGATCGCTCCCTTCGAAATAGATCTTGTGACCGTTGGAGCGTTCTATCTTGTCAGGACTAAGCCATTCATGGGTGGTGACGATGACCGGGAGGCCGGGATTGGCGTCGACGACTTTCTGCGCCCAGGCGAGGACGGCCGGCGTGGGTTGCATTTCCAGCGACAGGTGGAGGAAGCGTTTTCCCGCGCCCGTGAAGAATTGATAGCTGTTCAGGCCCTGATTGAAGGAGCCGCCAAACCAGGATCTGCCTTCGAAGTGGCGCGACTGCGGGCCGAAATACAGCTCCCATGTCCGGCCACCGGAAAGCGGACGGCTGGCTCCGGGACTGTTGATCCCATCCCACCAGCTATAATTATCATAGTCGTGATTGCCCGGAACCATGCCGAATGGGATCGAGGAGCGACTCAGGATCGACACAGCGCGATTGGCGTTGTCCCATTCGCTGCGCGTGTCCCAGTAGCGAAAGGCGTCAGCCGCCCCACCTTCAGCAGCCCCGCGGAACTGTCCATCGCCATGCTGCACGATGTCCCCGACGAAGGTGACGAACGCCAGATGCTTTTCTTCGCGCGTATCCACCAGATATTGCATCTGCTGGACGAACGTCTCGACTCCCCGCGGCTGGGGCAGAGAGACATCCGAATAATTCTGCGTGTCCGACACCACCGCCACGGTGAATTTTTCGGCCGATACTGGGGCTGCGGCCATTAACAATACCGCGCAGAGTCTCATGGTGAATTGGCGGCGGTTCATCATTTAAGTGACGCCCGTTGGGTGATCTGGAAGAACGGTCTTGGCTTTGTCCTGTTTCCTCATGATGACAAGCTTACCAGTCGGACGAGTTGATGGTGATAGTCCGAGGTTGCACCGTCTCGAATTTCGCGCAGGGCTCATTCGAAAGACGCGCTCTTGAGTTCAGTGCATGCACATCGTCAACAAAGCAGAGCGTCCGGTGCTGATAAGCGAAATGTGGACTTCAAATGACCGAGCAGGGTCGAAATTTAGCATTTCTTACGATCCGCTGCCCATCGCAGAACGCGTGGCATCTCATACCCCTACCCCCTCATTGACCAAACGCCGGGCGCAACACCTTCCGCTCGTCCTTCAGCCGATCCAGATAATCGCTCCACCATTGCGCCATTTCGACACGTTCATTCCAGAAAGCCCCGCGAGCATAAGCCGCTCGAACCGAATCCCGATCCTTGTGTGCCAAGGCCCGTTCGATGGCGTCTGGATGCCACTTCCCGCACTCATTCAGGAGAGTGGACGCCATGGAACGGAAACCGTGCGCCGTCATCTCATCGCCGGAATAACCCAGCCGTCGCAGGCCCGCATTCACGGTATTTTCTGACATTGGATTTGCCGCGCTTCTGATCGAAGGAAAAACATACTTCCCCCTCCCGGTCAGATTTCTGATCTCCGTCAGGATCGCCAAAGCCTGCCGTGACAGAGGCACCTGATGTTCGACCCGTCCCTTCATCTTTGCGGGCGGAATGCGCCATACGGACTTCACCACGTCAATCTCTGTCCATTCGGCTTTCCGGAGTTCCCCCGGCCGAACGAAAAGGTGCGCCGACAACTGCAGGGCCCAGCGCGTCAGTGGCTGCCCCTCATATCCATCTATGGCGCGCAGCATCTCGCCCGCGCGTTCGGGATCAAGAATGGCCGCGTGATGCTTGACCTTGGGTATGGTCAGCGCGCCACGAAGATCGCGCGTGGGATCACCGGGCGCCAATTGAGATGCCACTGCGTAACGAAATACCTGCCCCATAAAGTTCAGCGCACGTTTTGCGCTCTCGTGCCGCCCCTTCTTCTCGATTGGCCGCAGGGCCAGCAGCACCTCCATGGGCTGGATTTCAGAGATGGGCCGTTTCCCCAGCACAGGAAAGACGAGCTTAATGAACCAGCGCCTCTTTTTGATCGTCGCTTCCGCGAACCCTTCGCGCTCCTGCTTTTCCAGAAGCATTTCCGCCACCTTGGAAAAGCTGTTCTCCGCACTGATCCTGGCAGCAGCCTTCGCCTTCTGCTTTTCGAGAGCGGGATCCAGGCCAGCCGCGTGCGCTTCCCGCGCCTCGTCACGCAATATGCGAGCTCTCTTGAGAGAGACATCCGGGTAAGCGCCAAGGGAGAGCAACTTCTCGATCTTTTTGAACCGTCCTTGGGCATCCAGCCCGTCGATCCGAAATTTCAATCTCCATAGCCGGCTGCCATTCGGGCTGATCAAGAGGAAGAGGCCGCGCTCGTCCGCGACCTTGTATGGCTTGTCCTGAGGCTTCAGCCCCCTGATTCTCGTGTCTGAAAGCGCCATCCGTCGACCATCCCATCTGCCTCGTCCGCTTCCTGGGGGTATCGCGTTTCACGCTTTAGCCTCATACCCCTTCCCGATACCCCCAATGGGGAACGGATAGGCATGGACGGCGACAAACGCACCTAGCCAGAAAGAGTGAATTTTTAGCAGATTTCCGCCGTTTTTTCAACCTGAAGTGGATGCTGGCGGAGGGGGTAATGGTGCCGCTTACGTGACTCGAACACGTGACCCCATCATTACGAATGATGTGCTCTACCAACTGAGCTAAAGCGGCGTTGGAGGGGGCAGATAACAGCGGTTGATCCGCAGGACAAGCGGGCAGTTGAAAATCCCGCTAAACCCCGGCCCGCCTCGCTCTCCCGTCCATGCCGGCTCTTTACAGCATGTTTACCATCCCATGTCATTGTCGAGTCTCAGGAAAAGCTTTCTTCTGGGCTAAGGACTATCGATGGACACTCTGCGAGGGCAGGAAATCGCCAACGACCGGGACGATTTCGATTATGCCGACGACGCAGCAATCGAAACGCCGCTTTCCGTCGGCTCGGACGAGCGGCGGATGCAGGTGCGCGCCTATAATTATTGGGCGTCGCTGCTCGGCGACCGTTCGCTGCCGTCGATAGAGGATTTATCGCCCGACCAGCTTGAGGATTTCGGGCCGAACAGCGTCCTGCTCGATTTCACGGCGGGGCTGGACAATCCGGCGGTCGTCTATCTGGGCACGGCGCTGCGGCGCGAATGCGACGTGCAGGGCGCCATCCAGTTCATCAACGATGTGCCGTCGCGTTCCTTGCTGTCGCGCCTGACCGACCATTATCTACAGATCATCGCCAACGCCGCGCCGATCGGTTTCGAAGCCGGCTTCGTCAACCAGCGCGGAGCGGACATCGTGTATCGCGGCATATTGATGCCCTTTTCCTCCGACGGCGACACGATCGACTTCGTATTCGGGGTGATCAGTTGGAAGGAAATGGCGAGCCAGGAAATCAATGACGAGATCGGCCGCGAAGTGAACGCCGCGTTGCGCGGCACGGCTGCGCCGGGACCCGTGGTTCCAATCTGGGCGGACGGTCCGGCCGCCGATGCCGACGACGGCGACATGCTCGACCTCGCCGGCATGGAGAGCCCGGCCGCCGATGCGCCGCTTGCCGACTGGCTGGCGCTGGCGCGCGACACCGCCGAGCAAGCCCGCACCAGCGAGGCGCGCAGCCACGGCGCGCTCTACCGGGCGATCGGCCTTGCCTATGATTTCAGCCTGGCGGCGGAGGCCGCGCCCGACGATTATGCGGACATGCTGGCCGACGCGGGGATCAAGGCGCAGGCCCGCAGCCCGCTGACTGCGGTGGTCAAGCTGGTGTTCGGCAGCGCCTACGACAAGACGCGCATCACCGAATACGCCACCGCGCTCGAACATGCCAAGGCCGCGCAACTGGAGATGGGCGCGCTGGGCGATTATCTCGCCCGCTATGACGGCGGCCTGAAAGCCCTTATTCGCGACGAGCGGATGCAGCGCCGGGCCGAAGCCCCCGCCCGCCCGGATCGCGGCCAGACCGCGCGCGCCGCCATGAAGGCCGCGACGGCGCTGGACCCGGTGACGATCGCGACCGATGGGGACGGGCTGGCCGTGCTGGTCGCGCGCCGCGAAGTCGACGGAACGCTTTCCATTGTCGCCACCCTGCCCGACGGGTCAGATCTCGGCCAGCGCGTGATCGTCGCCGCCGCCGGCTGACCGGGGCCGGTCTTCATGTTGCACTGCATCCTAATATTACAATTTTACGTAACTTTATTTCTCAATCCAGCTTGAGCCTCCATGCATGCTAGCGCATAAGAAGCGGCATTAGCCGAGGAATCGCATGGCGGCGTTCCAGCGATCCCTCCCGTTCAGGCAGAAGCGGTAAAATGCCGCTCTGAGAAGAGGCATGCGCATGACGGCACTGGCTGAGCCCAAGATCAAGGAAGTCAACGCGTCGATCCGTCAGGCGCTGGAGGCGGCGTTGGAGAGAGGCGCGCTACCGGGCGAAAGCGAGGATTTCGATCATGACGCGGCCTCCGCCGCCGCCGGCTTCCTGGGACGCACGGCCTATGTCCGAAAGCCCGGCCAGGTCGCGATCGCCATCGACACGCTGGGAGAGGGCGCGACCGGACGCTACATGCGGATCGCGATCGTCAATGACGACATGCCCTTCCTGGTCGATTCCATCGCCAACGCCGTTGCCACGGTCGACATCACCATCCACCGCCTGCTACACCCCGTCCTGTCGGTCGATCGCGACGGCAAGGGCCAGCTGAACGCCATCCTCGACGACGAAGCGCCCGGCGCCCGGCGCGAATCCCTGATCTATATCGAAGCCGACCGCGCCGATGCGAAGGGCCGCCGCGCGCTGGAAAAGACGCTGCGGGAAACGCTGGCCGATGTGCGGGCCGCCGTCACCGACTGGCCGCGCATGCGCGAGGCGATGAGCCAGGACGCCGACACCGTGCCCGATGCCGAAGGCGCGGCGCTGCTGCGCTGGTTCCTCGCCCGCCACTTCACCCAGATCGGCCATGAGCAGCGGCGGCGCGACGGCGGCGTGGAGGCGCGCATGGGCGTCTGTGCGCGCGATGATGCGCCCCTGCTGGCGCCCGCGTCGCTGGAGGCCGCCTTCGCCTGGTTCGAAGAGGGCAAGCGCAACCCGCTCATCATCAAGTCCAACCATCTCTCCCGCGTGCATCGGCACATTCTGCTGGACCTTATCATCGTGCCCGTGCGCGAGGGCAAACAGGTGGTCGCCCTGTCGATCCATGCGGGCATGTGGACCAGCGCCGCGCTGGCCGCGTCGCCCGACAAGGTGCCGCTGTTGCGGTCCGCGCTGGCGGCGTTGATGGAAAAGTTCGGCTTCGATCCCGGCGGGCATGCGGGCAAGGTGCTGGCCCATGCGCTGACCGCCCTGCCCCACGACATATTGATCGGCTTCGACCATGAGACGCTGGAGCGGCTGGCGCTCACCTTCATGTCGCTGACTGACCGGCCGCGTCCCAAGCTGGCGCTCGGCACCAGCGCGCTCGCGCGGCATCTCTACGCCTTCGCATGGCTGCCGCGCGAGGAGTTGACGACCGCGCGCCGGGTCGCGGTGCAGGACATGCTCTGCCAGGCGGCCAACGCGCCGGCGCTCAGCTGGTCGATCGCGCTGGAGGAAAGCGGCCTCGCGCTGCTGCGCATCACGCTCGACCTGCGCGAGGGCGGCGTGGCGCCCGACGAACAGCCGCTCGACCGGCAGCTCAAGCAGATGGTGCGCGGCTGGGCGCCCGCCGTGGAGGAGGCGCTCGCCGAAACGGAGGAAGCCGGACGCGCCGCCGCTCTCGCGCAGCGTTATGCGCCGGGCTTTCCGCCGGCCTATCGCAACGGCGCGGGTCCGGTCGAGGCGGCGATCGATATCCGGCTGCTCCACGGCCTGACCGGCCCCGGCGACAAGTCGATCCGTATCTATCGCAATGGCGAGGACAGGCTGGAGCGGATGCGGCTGAAGCTCTACAGCCAGAATGTGATCGCCCTGTCGGAGGTCGTTCCCGCCTTCGAAAATTTCGGTTTCCGCGTGATCGACGAGATGACCACGGCGGTGGATGGCGGCGCGCAGGGCCATGTCCAGCGGTTCGTGCTGGAACTGCCCGCGGGCGGCGACGCTGACACGGTGATCGCGCGCGCCTCCGTCGTGACCGAGGCGGTCGCACAGGTGCTCGAAGGCCGGGCCGAAAATGACCGCTTCAACGAACTGATTGTGACTGCCGGTCTCGCGCCCCATGCGGTGGTGCTGTTCCGCGCGCTGTTCCGCTATCTCCGCCAGACTGGCATGGCCTATGGCATGGCGACCTTCGCCGAAACCCTGCGGCGGGAACAGGGGATCGCGCGCCAGTTGATCGCGCTGTTCGAGGCGCTGCACGATCCCGCCGCGAAGGACGGGGTAAGGCGCGCGGCCGAGGCCGATGCTGCGATCAATGCGGGCCTGGAGAAGGTCACGGCGATCGACGAGGATCGGGTTCTGCGCCTGCTCCGCGCCGTCATCACCGCCACCCTGCGCACCAATTTCTTCAGCGACGCCGCCGCCGAAGCGCTCGCCTTCAAGCTCGACAGCGCGAAGATTCCAGGCCTGCCCGCGCCGCTGCCGTGGCGCGAAATCTGGGTCTATTCGCCGCGTGTCGAGGGCATCCACCTGCGCGCCGGTCCCGTGGCGCGCGGCGGGCTGCGCTGGTCTGATCGGCGCGACGATTTCCGCACCGAAGTCCTTGGCCTCATGAAGGCGCAGCGGGTCAAAAATGCGGTCATTGTCCCCACCGGGGCCAAGGGGGGCTTCTATCCCAAGCAACTCCCCAGTCCGCAGGTGGACCGCGACGCGTGGATTGCGGAAGGGACCGAAAGCTATCGCATCTTCATCCGCGCGCTGCTGTCCGTCACCGACAATATCGTCGGGAACAAGGTCCGGCATCCAGCGCAGGTGCTCGTCCTCGACGGCGACGATCCCTATTTCGTCGTCGCCGCCGACAAGGGCACGGCGACCTTCAGCGACGTCGCCAACGCCATCGCGCTGGAACGCGACTTCTGGCTGGGCGACGCCTTCGCCAGCGGCGGCTCGCACGGCTATGACCACAAGGCGATGGGCATTACCGCGCGCGGCGCGTGGATCAGCGTGCGGCGGCATTTCGCCGAAATGGGCGTCGATGTGCAAAGCGATCCGGTGCGCGTCGTCGGATGCGGCGACATGTCGGGCGACGTGTTCGGCAACGGCATGCTGCTATCGAAGGCGATCAGGCTGGTCGCCGCGTTCGACCATCGCCACATCTTCCTTGATCCCGATCCCGATCCCGCAAAATCATGGGAAGAGCGCGACCGCCTCTTCCAACTCGCCCGCTCCAGCTGGGATGATTATGACAAGGCGCTGATCTCCCAGGGTGGCGGCGTTTTTTCCCGCGCACTGAAAAGCATCCCCCTGACGCCGCAGGTGCAGGCGCTGCTGGGCGTCGCCGATACGGAGATGGAGCCGTCGGCGCTGATCTCCGCCATCCTCAAAAGCCCCAATGACCTTTTATGGTTCGGCGGCATCGGCACCTATGTAAAGGCCGCCGCACAGAGCCAAACCGACGTCGGCGATCCCGCCAACGACCGCCTGCGCGTCAACGCGGAGGATCTGCGCGTGAAGGTGGTGGGCGAAGGCGCGAACCTGGGCGTCACGCAGGCCGCGCGCATCGCCTTCTCGTTGCGCGGAGGCCGGATCAACACCGACTTCATCGACAATTCGGCAGGCGTCGACTGTTCCGATAATGAAGTGAACATCAAGATCGCGCTCAACAAGGAAATGGCCGAAGGGCGGCTTTCCTTCGACGCGCGCAACAAGCTGCTGGAAAGCATGACCGGCGCGGTCGCCGACATCGTGCTGGAGGACAACCGCCTCCAGGCGCTGGGCCTGTCCATCGCGGAAAGCGGCGGCGCGGCCGACCTCGCCAGCTATGTGCGCCTTATCGAAACTTTCGAGGGCAGCGGGCGGCTTGATCGGCAGGTGGAAGGACTGGCCGCCAATGACCAACTGCTCC
This sequence comes from Sphingobium sp., assembly GCA_036383495.1. Taxonomy (GTDB): domain Bacteria; phylum Pseudomonadota; class Alphaproteobacteria; order Sphingomonadales; family Sphingomonadaceae; genus Sphingobium. Next base: position 23,302 of record DASVOF010000103.1, read on the forward strand.
GGCGCGGGCAGGATGGCCTCGGCCTCACCCGTCCCGAAATCGCGGTGCTGCTGTCCACCGCCAAGCTCGCGCTTCAGGACGCGATCGAGCATGGCGATCTGGCGAGCGACCCCAGCATGGGCGCGGAACTCGCCGCCGCCTTCCCCCCCGCCATGCGGAAGAAGGAAGCCGACGCGATCGCCGCCCATGCGCTCGCCGGAGAGATCATCGCCACGAAAGTCGCCAATCGCATCATCAACCGGCTCGGCCTCATCCACCCGTTCGAACGGGCGGAGGAGGAAGGCTGCTCGCTCGCCGATCTGGCCAGCGCCTTCCTGATCGCCGAGCGGCTGTACGACATCGGCGCGCTGTGGGCCGACATCGACGCGGCGGAAATGTCGGAGGCCGCGCGCCTGTCGCTGTTCGGCGACATTGCCGACGGCATGCGCGCACAGATCGCGGACATATTGCGCAGCCTGCCCGCGGGCATCCTGCCGGGGCCGGGTCATGCCCTGCTCGCGGACGGCGTCGGCAAGCTCGCGAGACAGGTCGATGAGTTGCTCACCAGCGAAGCACTGCGCCGCACCACGGCGGTGGCCGATCGCCTGCTTGGCGTAGGCGCGCCGCCGCAACTGGCGCAACGCACCGCCGGCCTGTTCAAGCTGGACGGAGCCGTGGGCATCGCCGCGCTGGCCGGACGGCTGAAGGTGGATGAAGTCGCGCTCACCCGCGCCTTCACCTATCTGGGCGAAGCCGTCGGCATCGACTGGGTGCAATCCACCGCCGCGCGCATGCAGCCTTTCGATCCGTGGGAGCGGCTACTCATTTCAGGCGTCGCGCGCGACATGCAGCAGGTGCGGCTCGACTTCCTGGCCCAAGGCGAGGGCAAGGATATCGCAGCCCATGTCGATCGCTGGCTGACCGAAAAACAGGCCCGCATCGCCCAGTTCCGCGCCCTGGTCCGCCGCGCCAAGGCCGCCGCCGCGCCCAATGTCGCCATGCTCGCCGAAATTGCCGGACAGGCGCGCGGGCTGCTGGGGAGGTAGCACAGAAAGGATCGTCATTCCCGCGAAGGCGGGAACCCATCTCCCAACCCCGCCCCAACTCCATCCTGTAGGAGGCGGAGGCCGCCGCCCGGCACCATTCCCCGCGCCCCTCATCCTACATTTTGATACAATTTTTCTCCCTGGCAGGTTTGCAATTGCGAGTCGTTCGCGTTATGCGAGCGCCTTCGCCATTTCAGGATTTTCCCTGCTTCATGCACGCTCCCGTCCGCTCTCAGACCAAGAAAAAGAAGAGCCCGAGGACATTCTGGCTGAAGCAGCTGCACAGCTGGCACTGGATCAGTTCGGCGGTCAGCCTGATCGGCCTGCTGCTGTTCGCCTTCACCGGCATCACCCTCAACCACGCCGCCGATGTCGAAGGATCGCCGCAGACGGTCGAAAAATCCGCCACCCTGCCGCCCCCGCTGCTGAAACAGGTCGCCCCGAACAGCGCGCCCGACAGTAAGAAGCCGCTGCCCGCGCCCGTCGCCAGCTGGGTCGAAAAGGAAATCGGCGCGCGCGCCAGCGGCGAAGCGGAATGGTCCGCTGGTGAAATCTACCTCGCCCTTCCCCGCCCCGGCGGCGACGGTTGGGTATCTATCGACCGGCAGAGCGGAGAAGTGACGAGCGAAGCGACCAGCAGGGGCTGGGTCAGCTACCTCAATGATCTGCACAAGGGCCGCAACACCGGAACCGTGTGGAAATGGTTCATCGACATTTTCGCCGTCGCCTGCTTCCTCTTCGCGCTGACCGGGCTGCTGCTGCTTCAGCTTCACGCCGCCAAACGGCCCAGCACCTGGCCGCTGGTCGCCATCGGCCTCGCCATCCCGGCGGTCCTCGCCATCGTCTTCATTCATTAAATCAGGGGAACAGCGTCATGCAGAGCGGCTATAAACTCATCCTGGGCGGCAGCGCGGCGCTCGGCGCGGTCGGCGCGGTGGCCATGCCCACCAGCGCGCAGACGATGAACGTCAGCGTCGCCATCCCGCGCCTCTCGGTCGCCGAATATCACCGCCCCTATGTCGCCATCTGGCTGGAAAAGGAGGGCGCGAGCCCCCGCACCCTGTCGGTCTGGTATGATGTCGACAAGGCGAAAGGCGAAGGCACGAAGTGGTTGCGCGACATTCGCCAATGGTGGCGGGCGTCAGGTCGCACGATGAGCTTCCTGGCCGACGGCGTCACGGGCGCCACCCGCGCCCCCGATGAACACAAGCTCGCCTTCACCGCAGGCAAGGGGCCCCTGGGGCAGCTTGGCGCAGGCAATTACACGCTGGTCGTCGAAGCTACGCGCGAAGTGGGCGGCCGCGAACTGGTCCGCCTGCCGTTCAGCTGGCCACCCAAGCCGGGCGCGGTCGTGCGGGCAAAGGGCAGCAATGAACTGGGGGCGGTCAGCCTCGGCTTCGGCAAATAAGGGGAAATCGGATGAAGGCCAAACTCATGATCGCGGGCGCACTCGCCGCCCTCTTGGCTTCCGGCGCGGCGCAGGCGCACCGCCAGTGGATGCTCCCTTCCTCCACCACCCTGTCGGGCAACGACAGTTGGGTGACGGTGGACGCTGCGGTCTCCAACGACCTCTTCTATTTCGAACATAATCCCATGCGCACCGACAATATCGCGGTGACGCAGCCCGACGGCACGCAGGGCAAGATCGAAAACGCCGCCACCGGCAAATATCGATCGACCTTCGACGTGCACCTGACCCAGCCCGGCACCTACCGCGTCGCCAGCGTCTCCACCGGCGTGATGGGCAGCTATACGCTCAATGGCGAGCAGAAGCGTCTGCCGCGCGGCACGACCAAGGAAAATCTCGCCGCCGCGATCCCCGCCGGGGCCACCAATGTGCAGACCGCCGAAACCGCCAACCGCAACGAGATCTTCCTGACGCTCGGCGCGCCCACGACCACCATCTTCAAGCCCACCGGCGTCGGCATCGAGCTGGCCCCCGTCACCCACCCCAATGACCTCGTGTCGGGCGAGGCGGCGACCTTCCAGTTCCTGCTCGACGGCAAGCCCGCTGCGGGCCTCAAGGTCACGGTGATCCCCGGCGGCATCCGCTATCGCGACACGCTGGGCCAGCAGGACCTAACCACCGACAAGGACGGGAAGCTGTCCATCACCTGGCCGCAGCCGGGCATGTACTGGCTGAACGCCACTCTTGGCGGCGGACGCGAGGGCGGCGAAGGCGGCCCCGGCGGCATGGGTGGACCCAATGCAGGTCAGGGCAACGCGCCGCAGCCGCAGCGTCCGGCTGGCCCGCCGCAGCGCCGCGCCTCCTACATCACCACGCTGGAAGTGCTCGCCCCCTGACCGGCCTGCGGATCGCGATACCGGCCGATCTTTCGCCCGACATGGTCGCCGGGCGACATCGGCTGGGCCGCGTCACTGACTTATCCGGGCCGACCATGGGCACCTGCTGGTCGGCCCGCATTGTCGACGCGCCGCCGGAATGCAGCGGCGCGATCGACGCCGTCCTCAACCGCGTCATCGACCAGATGAGCAATTGGGAAGCGGCCTCCGACATCAGCCGCTTCAACGCCGCGCCCGTCGGGCAATGGATCGCCCTTCCCGCCGACATGATGAAGGTGCTGCGCGCGGGCGTCGAGATCGCCCGCATCTCGAACGGCGCTTTCGATCCGGCAGTCGGCCGCATGGTCACGCGCTGGGGCTTTGGGCCTGGGGGCGTGACAGCGCTGGCCGTCGAACCCAGCCATGCCTCCCCTTGGACGGCGATCGAGATCGACGGTGAAAAGGCGCGGCGTCTGGCCGACGTGGCGCTCGACTTCTCGGGCATCGCCAAGGGCTTTGCCGTCGACGCCGTCGCGCAGGCTCTGCGCGATCTGGGCGCCCGCCATTTCCTGATCGAGATCGGCGGCGAACTGCGCGGCGAAGGCGTCCGGCCCGATGGCCAGCCCTGGTGGGTCGATGTGGAGGCCCCGCCCGGCCTGCCCCTCCCCACGCTCCGGATCGCGCTCTGCGGCCTTTGCGTCGCCACCTCCGGCGACTATCGCCGCTTCAGGCAGGAAGGCGGCACGCTGCTATCCCACAGCATCGACCCGGCGACCGGAAACCCTATCGGCAACGCCGTGGCATCGGTGACGGTCCTGCACGAAAGCGCCATGCTCGCCGACGCCTGGGCCACCGCGATCACCGTGCTGGGGCCCGAGCGCGGCATGGCGCTGGCGACCCACCACGGCCTCGCCGCGCGGCTGATCCGGCGCGAAGGCGGTAACGGCCAGGAATATATGACCCCGGCCCTCGCGGCGATGCTGGACTGAGGGGATCGTCGTGAGCGCTCCAATCCTCCCTGTCGCGCAGCGATGGGGAGGGGGACCAGCCGCAGGCTGGTGGAGGGGAAATGGAGCGGCGTGTGCAACCTACGTCACTCAAATCCTGTGACGATCAGGCGTCGGCCCACCGGCGCAGCAGATTGTGATAGACGCCGGTCAGGCGGATCACTTGCGCATCGTCATGCCCCCGGTCGACCGCCAGCGCCTGGATGCTGCTGTCGAGGTCGAACAGCATCTGCCGGGCGGCGTCATCCCGCACCATGGATTGCAACCAGAAGAAGCTGGCCAGCCGCCGCCCACGCGTCACGGGTTCGACCCGGTGTAGCGAGGAGGAGGGATAGAGCACCGCATGCCCGGCGGGCAGCTTCACCTGCTGCACGCCGAAATGGGTTTCGACGGTCAACTCGCCGCCGTCATAGCTTTCCGGGTCTTCCAGAAAGACGGTGATCGACAGGTCCGACCGGACCCGGAAGCCCGTGCCCGCCTGTATGCGCACCGCATTGTCGACATGGACGCCAAAGGCCTGCCCACCCGCATAGCTGTTGAACAGCGGCGGGAAGACCTTGAGCGGCAGGGCGGCGGCGATGAACAGCGGCGACTTGCCCAGTGCGTCCAGCACGATCTGGCCCGCCTGTTGCGCTTCGGGAGCCTCCTCGGGCAGCTGCATGTTGCGCTTGGCGAGCGCCGATTGATGCCCCGACGTGACATTGCCGTCGACCCATTGCGCGCCTTCGATCAGCGAGCGGACGGAATGGAGGCTCTCGCCCTGCAACAGGTCGGGAACGACGGTGAGCATCAGGCGGCTTCCATGGCGGGCATCAAATAGGACGCCTTGTCGACGCGGGACGGCTCACGTAGCCGCCACCTGGATGACGAAGGGGATTTCGACGACGCCCTTGACCCTGACCGGCTGTCCCTGCTGGATCGTGGGCCTCCAGCGCCAGCGCCGCACCGCGTCCCTGGCGGCGTCATCAAGGCGGGAAAAGCCGCTGCTATGGGCGACCACGACCGACTCGACCGCGCCATCGGTCCCAAGCGTCAACGCCAGGACGACCGTGCCCTGTTCGCGCTTGCGGCGGCTTTCGATTGGATAGCGGGGCGGTTTGCCCGCCACCATCTGGGCGCTCAAGTCTCCACCCTGCACGATGGAGGGCGCTGCGGCGGTCACGGCGACCGGAGCGGGAGGCGCGATGATGGTCCGCGTGGTGGGGACCGAGGGCGAAGGCTCTGGCGTCGTCGCAACCTTCACCGGCTGTGGAACCGGGACCTGCACGATCGGCGGCGGCGCAACCACCTTCGGCGTGGAAGGCGGAGGAGGCGGCGTCTGCTCCTCCGGCGGCGGCGGAGGCGGCGTCAGGTTGACGACGGACAGACGGGCTTCTTCACGGCGCTGCGCCGCCTGGCGCGCCTGCATGATCGCCGTGATCAGCACGGCATGCGCGATGAGGATGAGGGCGATGACCAGCCAATTGGGCGACCGACGCTCGCCATAGCGGGAGCTCAACGTCACTGCTTGAGGACCGACCGACGGGTGGCGGGAAATCGGCACGACTGGCTCTGAAGGAAGGACATCGAAGTCCTGCTCCACGGCCCTGTCCGCTACACGAAGCATGTACCGAATCCCCTATCTGGCCCCTGAACCTATGCCGAGGGCAATAGCGCAAGTCATAATGCGATACAATTGCATTTCATATCGACCGCCCCTGGCGAACGGACCGGGCGAGCGGCGGCCCTACGAGGAGGGAAGCGCCACCACTCGCCCGTTTCCCCCGGCAAGGGACGAATGCCGGGGGCAATCAGGACATCAGAAGGTGTAGTTCAGGCTGAACACCGCCGAGCGGGTCGGAGCCGGCTGCGCCCAGCTGCTGGCCACATTGGTGCGAACCGTCGTCACATATTTCTCGTTGGTGAAGTTCTGGACGTTCAACTGAGCCTTCAGATTTTCCGTGATCGGGTAGGAAACCATCAGGCGATGGATGGTGTAGCTGGGCACATAAAAAGCGACATAGGTGCTGCCGCCCGGAGCGCTGAGCTGCGCCAGCGACGGCTGGTTCAGCAGGAACTTGCCCTGGTAGGTGATGCCATAGCCCAGTTCCAGACCGAAACCGAAACGGTAGGTCGTGAACAGGCTGCCCGAATGCTTGGGTGTGTTGGCCAGCGCATGACCCGCCGTCGGGTCGGGGAAGGGGACGCTGTTGGCGCAGTTGCCCGCCACCGTGCTGGTCGAGCCGGGATTGGCGAGACAGAAGTCAGACACGCCCTGTTTGATCTCGCTCTTGAGGTACATGTAGTTGGCCGAGATGGTCCAGTTGCTCGTGATGTTTCCGGACGCACCGAGCGAGATACCTTCGACACGCTGATGACCGTCCGTCGCCTGATCCGGCAGCAAAGGATCGCCCGAGAGCACCTTGATCTGGTTCCGGTCGTTGCGGAACAAGGCAGCCGTCAGCAGCAACTTCGCATCGAACAGGTCGGCCTTTACGCCGATTTCGTAATTCTTGGTGGTTTCAGGCTTTACATTGCAGGTCCCGCTGCCGCCGGAAGCGTTGTCCGCCGTGCAAGAGCCATCGACCGACGCCTTGGACGGCAGCTTGGAATTGCCGTAGGCGACATAGAGGCTCGTGTTCGGCGTCGGCTTCACCACCGCGCCGATGCGGTAGGAGAACAGGTTGTCGTTGATCCGCACGGGCGCGCTCACCGCAGTGGGATCGCCCAGCGTCACCGAGCCAGCAGTGGTGTCATAAGTGACGTTGCGGTTGTTGCCCTTCACCTTTTCGTAGCGCAAGCCGCCGTTGATCTCGAACCAGTCGCTGAACTTCAAAGTGTCGAACAGGTAAGCGGCATAGCTGGTCTGTTCACCAAGATTGCGCGTACCGCGGATGAAGTTGACCGGCCCGGTATAGATATTGCTGCCGTAGGTGAAGCCGGCGGGACCCTGGACCACTTCGCCGGGGTTCGAGATGCTCACAAGCGGATACGCCGTGGCAAAGGGGTTCGAACCGTCGGCATTGCGGATGATGTTGCCGCCCAGCTGGTTATATTTTTCCCAGAGCGCCGATGCGCCCAGCACCAGCGTATGACCAACGCCCCCGGTGTCGAAATCGGCGCTGAGGTCAACCTGATTGTAGGCCGTCTCATTCTTGATGAAGCGGGTATTGCCACGGCCATTGCCGCGATTCGGCATGAAATAGCCGGGCGGGACGGTTGCGAGACAGGCCGCACCGCCGGGCTGAACGCCCGTCGACAGGCAGAAGTCGCCGTTGGGCTGGCTCGTTACAGTGTGCTGCCGGATATTCTCATAACGGGTCAAATTGCGGATTTTCAGGCTATCGCTGAAGGCGTGGCTGAAGATCGCCTGAAGCGAGTTGGTCTTGCTGTCCTGCCGGTCGATATTGGCGAAGCCGTAATAGCCGGAGCGATCGAATTCATCGAGGATGCCGCCCTGATCGGGAAAATAGCGCAGGCCATATTGCGGCATCGCCTTGTCATCGAGATGCTCACCCTGAATCGTCAGGCTGGTCGGGCCGTCGATGCCGATGGTGACGGCGGGAGCGACGCCCCAGCGCTTGTAATTCTCCACGTCGCGGCCGGGCACGTCATTTTCATGATAGACGGCGTTGATGCGCACCGCGACCAGATCATTGACGCGCTTGTTGGCGTCAATGGTCGCGCGATAATAATTGTCGGTGCCGATACCGGCGTTGAGGATCGTCTGGTCGTCGGCCAGCGGGCGCTTGGTGACGAGATTGATCGTGCCCGCCACGGAGCCGCCGCCGTTCATGACGGAGTTGGCGCCGTTCGTGACTTCAACCTGCTCGATATTATAGACTTCGTTGCGGTTGAGGAACGCGCCGGAGCGCACGCCGTCGACCGTCACATCGTTTTTCGCATCCTGTCCGCGCAGGATGATGCGATCGCCATAGCCGAAGCCGCCTTCACCCGCGCCGAAGGTGATGCCGGGCACCGTCGAAAGAACGTCACGCAGCGTCAGCAGGTTCTGCTGCTGAATGGTTGCCTTGCTAATCACGGTGATCGTCTGCGGCGTACCCAGAAGCGGGCGGGTATATTTGGGGGATTCCGCCTTTTCGACCTTCACTTCCGATTCGTCGATCGCCGTGTCGGTGACGGTCATCCCGCCAAGCTTTGCGCCCTGCGCCGATTCCTGACCATGGGCGGCCGATGCGAATGCGAGCGCGCCGACACAGCTGAGCGCTAGAAATGACGGTGCGGATTTGGAAGTGGACATGGACAGAATCCCCTTTTCTCTTTGCTTCGGGGGTCCTGCTATTGAGATCAGTTCGCAGAGTCAACGCTATTGCGAATTATTCTTACTTCCGCCCTCTTTTTCGAAAAGCCAGCAGCGAAGCGCGCTCGTCAGATTGGGTGGCGTGGGCGCCGACAGACGTTCCACGTCGATTCGGGCGATCAGGGCGTTTACCGGGAGCCCCTCCTGCGCTGCACGAACCCGCAGCGCATGCCAGAATATCGGTTCCAGGCTGATGGCGGTCTGATGACCCGCTATCGTTACGCTTCGTTTGACCGGGGGCGCGAAGAAAGGGTTTTGCACAGCAGCCCCCTCTCGATCGTCGCCCCCGCTCATGGGATCAGTACATATGCTGGCCGCCATTGATGGACAATGTGCTGCCCGTCACAAAGCCGGCCTCCTCGCTGCACAGGAATGCGACGCCCCGGGCGATCTCCTGCGCCTGACCGAGTCGCCCGACCGGAATCTTCGCGACGATCTTTTCAAGGACCGGCGGCGGCACCGCCGCGACCATGTCGGTGTCGATATAGCCCGGAGCGATCGCGTTCACGGTGACGCCCGATTTCGCGCCCTCCTGCGCCAGCGCCTTGGTAAAGCCATGGATGCCCGATTTCGCGGCGGCATAGTTCACCTGACCGTACTGGCCGGCCTGCCCGTTGATCGAACCGATGTTCACGATCCGGCCCCAGCCCCGTTCACGCATGCCGCCGAAAGTCGCCTTGGCCATGTTGAAGCAACCACCGAGGTTGATGCGCATAACCTCATTCCAGTCGTCCAGGCTCATCCTCGCGAGCACGCCATCGCGCGTGATGCCGGCATTGTTGACGACGATATCGACCGGCCCCAATCTCTCGGCCACCGCCGCACAGCCGTCGAGGCAGGCTTGATGGTCGCCCACGTCCCAACGAAACGCGTCGATCCCGGTTCTCTCGGTGAAGGCGCGCGCCTTTTCGTCATTTCCGGCATAGGTGGCGGCGACGGCGCAACCCATCTCCTTCAAGGCCAAACTGATGGCCTCCCCAATGCCGCGTGATCCGCCCGTGACTATAGCAACTCTGGTCATAACAGCCCCTCCTGACAACAAGACGTAACTTAGATTTCCAGCCAGCCTTTCAACTCACGGCCGACCAGATGGCGGTAAAGGATCATAGCGTCCGGCGACGCATTCAAACAACGTAAATGGGCGAAATCTTCGCCTCCGGCGGAAAGGAAAATCTCCCGCCCTTGCATGGCGATCTCTTCGAGCGTTTCGAGGCAATCCGCGGAGAATCCTGGGGTCAGCACAGCGACCTTCCCGACCCCTTGAGCCGGCAAATCCCGCAGTGTCTCGTCAGTCGCGGGGCCCAGCCATTTCGCCCGCCCGAAACGCGACTGGAAGGTGACGCGGATTTCCCTGTCCAATGCTCGTTCGAGCAGCCGAGCAGTGGTCAGGCACTGCTCATAATAAGGATCTCCCCGTTCTCGGGTCCGTTCCGGCATTCCATGGAAACTGACCAGAAGCAGGTCAGGCGTCAAGCCCAAC
>DASVOF010000104.1:0-1964 GCA_036383495.1 Sphingobium sp.
GGGAAGCGGCGGCCCACCGCATCGGCGGCGTCATGCAGCGTGGAAAGGATCACCCCGGCCTCGCATATGGCGAGATTGTCTTCAGGGACAAGCGAGCGAATCCGGTTCATCCGGCGAAGGGAGAGGATGAGCGCGGAGCCATCGGCGGGCGGCGTTGCGCCCCCTACCATGGAGGTGTTGCCGCCCTGCGGCACCAGCGGCACGCCAAGTTCGGCGGCCAGCTCGACGACGGCGGCGACCTGCTGCGTCGATGTGGGCTGGAGCATGGCCGCCGCCGACCCGTGGAAACGGCCGCGCCAGTCGGTGAGCCAGGGGGCCAGGTCATCGGGATCGGTAACGACGCCCTTGTCGTCCAGAAGCGACCGAAAGCGGGCAATGATGTCCTGTCCTATCATGGCGCCATGCTATGCCCCGAAATTCATCGACGGTTCAACCATCGCCCGGTAGCATGCCCGACCCAAGAGGGGTTCGATTTGCTTCATTCCGTATTGTTGCTCCTTATCGCGCCTGTCGGAGATTCCATGCAGTCGGCGCGACTGACGATCGAGCAGCGAGTCATCATTCGCGTGCCCATGGCGCAAAAGGGTCGAGCGCCTGTGCGAGTCGCTCCCCAGGCGCGCCGCGCATGGAAGGAAAAGAAGGGGCCGCGCTGTGTCGCGCTGCGGTCGATTCGCTCCGCCGCCATCGCGGTGGAAAATGGCGTTGACCTGCTGCTCGCCGACAATCATCGCTATCGCGCCCGGTTGGAGCGGGGCTGCAATTCGACGGGATTTTATTCCGGTTTCTATGTTGAGCCGGACGAGGACGGATCGCTCTGTTCGGGCCGGGACGAGTTGCAGGCGCGCAGTGGGCTTAGCTGCGCCATCGACAGTTTCCGCCGGCTGGAGCAGTCCGAGGCGGACGATTGAACCGAGCTGGAATGCGGTCCGATACGCGAATTTCTTGACAAGGTGACGATATTTCCGCAAGTCGCGCGCGATTTCCGGCGTGCTTCCGCATGCTATGGAAAAGCCTCCTGTTCCGGACAACTGAATGACTTTTGCCGATCTCGGCCTTTCCGATGAACTGTTGAAGGCCGTCACCGAGGCCGGATATGACACGCCCACGCCGATTCAGGCGCAGGCGATCCCACCCGTGCTGATGATGAAGGACATCATCGGCATCGCGCAGACGGGGACGGGCAAGACGGCCAGCTTCGTGCTGCCGATGATCGACATCCTTGCGCATGGCCGCGCCCGTGCGCTGATGCCGCGATCGCTGATCCTGGAGCCGACGCGCGAATTGGCCGCGCAGGTGGCCGAGAATTTCGAGAAATACGGCAAATATCACAAGCTGAACATGGCGCTGCTGATCGGCGGCGTGCAGATGGGCGATCAGCTTAAGGCCCTGGAAAAGGGCGTCGACGTGCTGATCGCGACGCCGGGCCGCCTGATGGACCTGTTCCAGCGCGGCAAGATATTGCTCAACGGCTGTTCGATGCTGGTGATCGACGAGGCCGACCGGATGCTCGACATGGGCTTCATCCCGGACATCGAGGAAATCTGCACCAAGCTGCCCGCCCAGCGGCAGACGCTGCTCTTTTCGGCGACCATGCCGCCGGTCATCAAGAAGCTGGCCGACCGGTTCCTGAGCAACCCCAAGTCGATCGAGGTGGCGCGGCCCGCGACCGCTTCGACCAACATCACGCAGCGGTTGGTGAAGGTGGATTCGCGTAAGAAGCGCGACGCCCTGTGCGCGATGCTGGGCGCGGAGGAGGTGCTGAGCGCTGTCATCTTCTGCAATCGCAAGACGACCGTTCGCGACCTCAACAAGAGCCTCCAGCGCCACGGCTTCAAGTCGGGCGAGATTCACGGCGACATCGATCAGTCGTCACGCATCGCTGAACTGGAACGCTTCCGCGCCGGAACCGTCAACATATTGGTGGCGTCGGACGTCGCGGCCCGTGGACTCGACATCAAGGGCGT
>DASVOF010000105.1:0-37960 GCA_036383495.1 Sphingobium sp.
GAGGCTGATCGTGTCGGCGTCGCTCGCCTTGATGATCAGCGATTCGGTGAGCCATGCCTGGGTTTCGCTGGTCGCGGCGGCGGCGGGCGCGAGCGATGTCGCGGCCAAGAGGAGCGCGCCCGAGATGTGGCGTGGGCGCAGGAGACGGGTCATGACTGGGTCCTTTGGAAAGGTGCGGTCGTCATAATGTTGCAAAGGGGAAAGGCAAAGGCTTTGCCGCAGCAATGTTAGCCAATCGGCCCACCAGCCGCTAAAGGGGTGGCGATTCGACCATTCCGTTCCGGAGCATCCCCATGAAGTTCTTCGTCGACACCGCCGACACCAATGAAATCCGTGACCTCGCCGCCACGGGCCTGCTGGACGGTGTCACCACCAACCCGTCGCTGATCCACAAGTCGGGCCGCAAGTTCCTGGAAGTGGTGGAGGAAATCTGTGGACTGGTCGAAGGGCCGGTGTCGGCCGAGGTCGTCGCGCTCGACCATGAGACGATGATGAAGGAAGCCGCCGTGCTGCGGAAGATCGCGGACAATGTCTGCATCAAGGTGCCGTTGACCATCGACGGGCTAAAGACCTGCAAGGCGCTGACGAGCGAGGGCGTGATGGTGAACGTGACGCTGTGCTTCTCGGCCAATCAGGCGCTGCTGGCGGCCAAGGCGGGCGCAAGCTTCATCTCGCCCTTCGTTGGGCGACATGACGATAATGGCTTCGACGGCATGAAGCTGATCGAGGATATCCGCCTGATCTACGACAATTACCAGTTCGACACGGAAATTCTGGTCGCCTCCGTCCGCCACCCCATCCATGTGCTGGAAAGCGCGAGGATCGGCGCGGACGTGATGACCGCGCCGCCTTCGGTCATCAAGGCGCTGTTCAACCACGTGCTGACCGACAAGGGGATCGCAGGCTTCCTGGCCGATTGGGAGAAGACGGGGCAGTCGGTTCTCTGATCGGCTGACCTTCTCCGTTCGTTCGAAGCGAACGGAGGATAGTTGTCGCAACCTCTCGCCCGGCGCATCATTCTCTCCCCGTAAAGGAGAGAGGCGATGTTCGTCGCGGTCTATTGGTGGCGGGTGCATCCCGGCAAGGAAGAGCAGTTCCGCAAGGCGTGGCGGCGCGGAACCGACCTGATCCGCGAAAAATATGGCAGCTACGGGTCGCGGCTGCACCGGGACGCGGACGGGCGGTTCGTGGGCTATGCCGAATGGCCCGACGAAGCGACGTGGCGCGCGGCGTTCGACCAGAAGATGGTCTATGATGAGCCGGAGACCCGTTCGGCCTTTGTGGACGCCATCGCCGAAGTGCCCCCGGAAGCCGACCCCATCTTCACCATGACGGTGACGGACGACCTGCTGCTGCGGGCGCGCCCGTTCGAGAGCGAACTGGATGGCGAATAAGGGCGGCCCCGATTTCGGATTCGGTTTCCTGGCGTTCGCGATCCTGATCGCGGGGTTGCTGGCGCTGCTGCTGGGCTGGCGCTGACAGGAGGAGTTGGCGACCCCGACAGGATTCGAACCTGTGACCATTCGCTTAGAAGGCGAATGCTCTATCCAGCTGAGCTACGGGGCCGTGCGCCGGAGCGATAGCCGGGCTTTGGCCGCCTTGCAATGACGCGCGGCATTGCATTCTCCCATCGGCCCGATATGCAGGGGCGCATGACCGATATGGGGGTTCGGAAAATCGACGCGCAGGCGCTGGCTCAGCGGCCGATGCGCTATTTCGATTTTTTCATGGCGGCGTTCGTCGCGATATTGCTGCTGTCGAACCTGATCGGCGCGGCGAAGCTGTCGACCGTGGGCGGCTTCACCTTTGGCGCGGGCATCCTCTTCTTTCCGCTCGGCTATGTGCTGGGCGACGTGCTGACCGAAGTCTATGGCTATGCGCGGGCGCGGCGATGCGTCTGGGCGGGCTTTGGCGCGATGCTGTTCATGGCGCTGATGAGCTGGGTGGTGGTGCAGCTGCCCCCGGCGGAAGGCTGGCCGGACCAGAAAGCCTATGAGGCGGTGTTTGGCAGCACATGGCGCATCGTCTTCGCCTCTCTCACCGCTTTCTGGGCGGGCGAGTTCGCCAACAGCTTCATACTGTCGAAGATGAAGCTGCTGACGCAGGGGCGGCATCTGTGGATGCGGACGATTGGGTCGACGATCGTGGGGCAGGGGGTGGACAGCCTGATCTTCTATCCGCTCGCCTTCTATGGCGACTGGACCAATGCGCAGGTGCTGACCGTGATGGTGACGAACTGGCTGCTCAAGGTGACGTGGGAAGCGGTGCTGACGCCTGTCACCTATCTGGTGGTGGGTGGGTTGAAACGCGCCGAAGGGCTCGATGTCTATGACGAGCATACCAATTTCACGCCGTTTCGCACCAGCCTTTAGGGGATAGCGTTATATCGGGATCAGTTCCCCCCCCGTTCGCCCTGAGCTTGTCGAAGGGCTCAGCCCGAACGGGGATTAGGTGGTTCCAATTTGACGTGCGGGGAGGATGAGGGGATCAGTAGCTTGCCCGCACGAAATAGAGCCCATCAGGCGGTGCGTTGAGGCCGAGCGCGGCGCGGTCCTTTGCGTCGCGGGCCGCCTTTAAATCCTCCACCGACCAGCGGCCCATGCCGACCAGGGCGAGGCATCCGACCATCGACCGGACCTGATGATGGAGGAAGGAACGCGCCTCCGCATGAATGGCGATGCGGTCGCCCGATTGCTCCACGTCGAGGCGGTCGAGCGTCTTCACCGGGCTTTCGGACTGGCAATGGGCCGAGCGGAAGGTGGTGAAGTCGTGGCGGCCGATGAGCAGCTGCGCAGCTTCCTGCATGGCTGGCGCGTCGAGCGGCTGGATGACGCGCCAGACGAGGCCGCTTTCCCACGTCAGCGGCGCGCGGCGGTTGGCGATGCGATAGACATAGGCGCGCGCTGTGCAGGAAAAGCGGGCGTGCCAGTCATCGGGCACGATCTCGCAAGCCAGAATCGCGACGGGGTTGGGGCGCAGCCGGGCGTTCAGCGCTTCCATCAGGCGGAAGGGGGCGATGTCCTTTGCGATATCGGCATGGGCGCGCATGGCGAGGCCATGGACGCCCGCATCGGTGCGACCCGCCGCGTGGACGGCAGCATGTTCGCCGGTGACGGCGTGGATCGCTTGCTCGATCGCCTGCTGGACGCTGGGGCCGTGGGCCTGCCGTTGCCAGCCCATGAAGGGGCGGCCGTCAAATTCTACGGTGAGGGCGAAGCGGGTCATTGTTTCGCCACACCCGTCATCCCAGCGGAAGCTGGGATCTTGGGCGGCGTGGCGCGCGCCCTCCTGAGATGCCAGCGTTCGCTGGCATGACGGGGGATCACATCACCCATCGACCCGGCTTCCCGCCGGCATGTCGAATCCGCGCAGCAGTTCGCCCGCCGACATCGCGCCCTTGCCCGCGCGCTGGATGAGGGTCGGGCGAATCGCGCCATGGCCGCAGCCGATCAGCAGGCTGTGGTCGAGCAACTCTCCCGCCGGGCCGCCATGTTCCTCGACATGGGCGGCGAGTATGCGGAAACGTTCGCCGCGATATTCGAAGAAGGCGCCGGGGAAGGGATTGAAGGCGCGCACCTGCCGTTCGACCTGATGCGCTTCCCGCGTGAAGTCCAGCCGCGCTTCGGCCTTGTCGACCTTGGCCGCGTAGGTGACGCCGTCTTCCGGTTGCGGAACGGGCGGATGCGACGGCAGGTCGTCCAGCACCTCCACCATCAGCTTGGCGCCCGCTTCGGCGAGTTCCGTGGTGAGCGCCCCGGCGGTCTTGTCTTCGATCGGCGTCACATGTTTCGCCCGCATCGGACCGGTGTCGAGCCCTGCCTCCATATCCATGATGGTGACGCCGGTGACATTGTCGCCGGCCAGGACCGCGCGCTGGATCGGCGCGGCGCCGCGCCAGCGAGGCAGCAGCGAAGCATGGATGTTGAGGCAACCAAGGCGCGGCGCATCCAGGATCGCGCGCGGCAGGATAAGGCCATAGGCGGCCACCACCGCGACATCGGCGTTCAGCGCGGCGAATTCTGCCTGCACCGTGTCGTCCTTCAGCGAAAGCGGCGTGCGCACGTCCACTCCCATTTCCGTCGCGCGCAGATGCACGGGGGAGGGGCGCAGCGCCTTGCCGCGACCGGCCGGGCGGGGCGGCTGGCTGTAGACGGCGACGATTTCGTGCCCGGCCTTTTTCAGGGCATCCAGCGCCGGCACGGCGAAATCGGGCGTTCCCATGTAGATGATGCGCATGATCGCTCTCAAACCCCTTGTGTGCGGGACTTGCAAGCCCTTATCTCAGGCAAATGGCTTCTCCTGAGATTGATGCGCTGACGCAGGCGCTGTCCCGCCTGCCCGGCCTGGGCCCGCGTTCGGCGCGGCGCGCGGTGCTGCACCTGCTAAAAAAGCGGGAAAGCGCGCTTGAACCGCTGCTGCGCGCGCTGGACGCGGTCAATGACCGGCTGGTGACCTGCGGCATTTGCGGCAATGTGGATACGGTCGACCCCTGCGGCATCTGCGCCGATCCGCGCCGCGATGCCCGTGGGCTGTGCGTGGTGGAGGATGTGGCCGACCTGTGGGCGCTGGACAAGTCGCGCCTGTTCCCCGGCCGTTTCCATGTGCTGGGTGGACGGCTTTCCGCGCTGGAAGGGGTGCGGCCGGAGGATCTCAGCATCGACGCGCTGGTCGCGCGGGTGGAGGCGGGCGGCATCGACGAAGTGGTGCTGGCGATGAACGCCACGCTGGAGGGGCAGACGACCGCCCACTATCTGGCCGAGCGGCTGGAAGCTTTCCCCGTGCGCCTCACCCAGCTGGCGCATGGCGTGCCGGTGGGCGGGGAGTTGGACTATCTGGACGAGGGGACGTTGGCGCAGGCGCTGCGGGCGCGTCGCCCCCTGGGCTGAATTTGGCGGTCGCTTGAATTTCGCCGATTGTCGGGCTATTTTACAGTCATGGCCATTCTTCCGATCCTTGAGGCGCCAGACCCGCGCCTGCGTAGCATTTCGTCTCCGGTGGAGACGATCGACGATGAACTGCAACATCTGATCGATGACATGTTCGAGACCATGTATGACGCGCCGGGCATTGGCCTGGCCGCGATCCAGGTCGGCGTTCCCAAGCGCGTGCTGGTGATCGACCTGCAGGAGCCGGAGTCCGACGAGGAAGACGCGCCGTCGGTCAAGAAGCCGATGGTGTTCATCAACCCCGAAATCCTCGACGGGTCCGAGGAGCTTTCGGTCTATAGTGAAGGCTGCCTGTCGGTTCCCGAACAGTTCGCCGAGGTGGAACGCCCCGCGACGATCCGCGCGAGTTGGATGGACCGCGAAGGCCGCATTCATGAACAGCAGCTGGAAGGCTTGCTCGCGACCTGTCTCCAGCATGAGATGGACCATTTGCAGGGCGTGCTGTTCATCGACCATCTTTCGCGCCTGAAACGCGACATGCTGATGAAGAAGCTGACCAAGGCGCGCAAGGCGGCCTGAGATTTGGCTTTGGTGAGCTGAGGATGCCCCGGCCCGTTGAATGCAACGCTTTTTTCCCGTCATTCCAGCGAAAGCTGGAATCTCAGGAGATGGCGCGCAACATGGCCTGAGACCCCAGCGTCCGCTGGGGTGACGGTTTCATAGGGGCGTCCGTTCCCCACCCCCAAGGCGTTCGATACAGCCATCACGCAACAAATGGCGCGCTTTCTCGTTGCCAAGCTGACAGGCCGTGCTTTGTGGGATATGATCCAGGCGTTGGCTGATGTCCGAGAGAGCCAGGCTGAAGGAGACCTGTAATGACAGGTGAGTCTTTGAAGTCCGCCATGGATTTGTACGAACATGACGAGCATTACCACGCGCTGGTAGAGAGCGTGGTCGCCGCCGTCATCGAGGAACATGGTCCCGAGGCGCGGGACATAGCCGTCGTGGCGGCGGCGGCAATGCTGGCGCGCATCTATCAGGATGATGCGGAACTGCACGTCCTTCAGGGGAAGCTGGAGCATTACCGGGTTCGCAGCGAAATGTCTTCGCTATCCCCTGTCGCCACCAAGATGATGGAGGGCTATTAGCGCCCTCCAGCGTCAGGCCGCGCCGTCGGTATCCAGCGCGTAGCCGGCTGACCGCACGGTGCGGATGATGTCGTGATGTTTGCCGTCGCCGTTGATCGCCTTGCGCAGGCGGCGGATGTGGACGTCGACGGTGCGCAGTTCGATGTCGCTGTCCTGGCCCCAGACGCTGTCGAGCAGCCGCTCGCGCGAGAAGACCCAGCCGGGATGTTCGAGAAAATGCTTGAGCAGGCGAAACTCGGTGGGGCCGAGCGGGACTACCTGGCCGCCGCGACGGACCTTGTGGCCGACCGTATCCATCTCCACGTCGGCGAAGGCGAGCGTTTCGCCGGCCAGCGCGGGGCGGACGCGGCGCAGCACCGCGCCGACGCGGGCCACCAGTTCGCGGGGGGAGAAGGGCTTGGTCACATAATCGTCCGCGCCGGTTTCGAGGCCGCGCACGCGATCCTCTTCCTCGCCGCGCGCGGTCAGCATGATGATCGGCACATTGGCGGCGCCGTTCATGCGGCGCAGGCGGCGGCAGACTTCGATGCCGGACAGGCTTTCCACCATCCAGTCGAGCAGGACGATGTCGGGCGCGTTTTCCTGCGCGAGGAGCAGGGCTTCCTCGCCATCGACGGTGTGGGTGACCTCGAAATCCTCGCGCTTGAAATGCCAGATGAGCAGTTCGGCGAGCGCCGCGTCATCCTCCACCAGCAGCATCTTGGCTCGCGCCATTCTCAGCTCTCCTGCGGCTGCTGCGAGCCGCCACGTTCGCGTTCGGGCGCGGTCTGGCCGGTTGCGGCGTAATAGACCATCTCCGCGACATTGGTGGCGTGGTCGCCGATGCGCTCGATATTCTTGGCGACGAAGAGAAGGTGCGCGCACTCGCTGATGGTCTTGGGATTTTCGACCATATAGGTGACGAGGCTGCGGAAGACGCTGTTGTAGAAATCGTCCACCACCGTGTCGCGCTCGATCACCGCCAGCGCGAGGTCGGCGTCGCGCGCGGCGAAGGCGTTGAGCGCGTCATGCACCATCTCGGCGGCGACCTGCCCCATGGAGGGGAGGAGCGACACGGGCTCCAGCGTGCGCTGGTTGGTGGCGACCAGTGGCACGCGCTTGGCGATATTCTTGGCGTAATCGCCGATCCGCTCGACCACGCTGACGATCTTGAGGGCGGCGATGACGTCGCGCAGATCGTTGGCCATGGGCGCGCGCAGGGCGATCACCTGGATCACCAGCTTTTCGACCTCCGCCTCGATCGCGTCGATGCGCTTGTCGTTGGCGACGACTTCGGCGGCGAGGCTCTTGTCCTGCCGCTGGAGGGCGAGCATCGCGTTCTCGATGGCCGCTTCGGCGCGGCCGCCCATTTCGGCGATGAGACCGCGCAGCTTGTCGATTTCCTCGTCGAACGCCTTGATCGTATGTTCAGCCATATCTTGTCACTCCGATCCGATCAGCCGTAGCGACCGGTGATGTAATCCTTGGTCCGTTCTTGGCGGGGATTGGTGAAGATGTCCGACGTCACGCCATATTCGACCAGTTCGCCCAGGTGGAAAAAGGCGGTGCGTTGCGACACGCGAGCGGCCTGCTGCATGTTGTGCGTCACGATGACGATGGCGTAGCGGCCGCGCAATTCGTGGATCAACTCCTCGATCTTGGCCGTCGCGATCGGGTCGAGCGCCGAGCAGGGCTCGTCCATCAGGATGACTTCGGGTTCCACCGCGATGGCGCGGCCGATGCACAGGCGCTGCTGTTGGCCGCCCGACAGGGCGGTGCCGCTGTCATGCAGCCTCTCCTTCACCTCGTCCCAAAGGCCGGCGCGGCGCAGCGACTTTTCGACGATGACGTCCAGGTCCGCCTTGCCATGGGCGAGGCCGTGGATGCGGGGACCATAGGCGATATTCTCATATATCGACTTGGGGAAGGGATTGGGCTTCTGGAACACCATGCCGACCCGCGCGCGCAACTGCACCACGTCCATGCCGGAGGCGTAGATATCTTCCCCGTCCAGCGTGATCGCGCCTTCGACGCGCGCGCTCGCCACGGTGTCGTTCATGCGGTTGAGCGTCCGCAGGAAGGTCGACTTGCCGCAGCCCGACGGGCCGATGAAGGCGGTGACATTGTCCATGTCGACGTCGATCGACACGCCCTTGATCGCCTGTTTCTCGCCATAGAAGACCTTGACGTCACGCGCGGTCATCTTGGTTTCGATGGCGGGGGTCAGCGTTGTTTGTTCATGCATCATAGCGGTTACCACCGTCGTTCGAACTTGTTGCGCAGGTAGATGGCGAGGCCGTTCATCGCGAGCAGGAAGACCAGCAGGACGATGATGGCGGCAGAGGTTTTTTCGACGAAGCCCTTGGAGACTTCGTCGGACCAAAGGAAGATCTGGACCGGAAGGACGGTCGCAGGGTCGGTGATGCCGCCCGGCGGCGTGGCGATGAAGGCGCGCATGCCGATCATCAGTAGCGGCGCGGTTTCGCCCAGGGCGCGGGCCATGCCGATAATGGTGCCGGTCAGGATGCCGGGGAGGGCCAGCGGAAGCACATGGTGGAACACCACCTGCACCGGCGACGAGCCGATGCCGAGCGCCGCGTCGCGGATGCTGGGCGGCACCGACTTGATGGCGTTGCGGCCCGCGATGACGATGACCGGCATGGTCATGAGCGCCAGCGTCATGCCGCCGATCAGCGCGGCCGAGCGCGGCAGATGGAGGAAGTTGAGGAAGATGGCGAGGCCCAGCAGGCCGAAGATGATGGAGGGGACGGCGGCGAGATTGTTGATCGACACTTCGATGATGTCGGTCAGCCAGTTCTTGCGCGCATATTCCTCCAGATAGAGCGCCGTCGCGACGCCGATCGGGAAGCTGAGCGCCAGCGTGACCAGCATCGTCAGCAGCGATCCCTTGAACGCGCCCCAGATGCCGACCTGCGTCGGATCGGTCCCGTCGCTGGCCGTCAGGAAGTTCATGTTGAACCCGGTCGAGAGCAGGCCAGCCTTGTTGAGGCGCGCCACGGCTGCTTCGGCTTCGGGCGAACCGTCGCTCTTGGCGGCGAGGTCGACCGCGGTCGAGGCGGGCAGCTGGATGGTTTCGGTGCGGCTCAGGATCTTGGGGTCAGCCTTGATCGCGTCGCGCAGCGTCACCCAGGCGGTGGGTGAAACCCATTCCTCCGCGTCCGCGCCCAGCGCCTTCTTCACGACCTCGCCCGTCACCATCGGCAGGTTCGCATTGACGAGCGCCTGATCGGTTACGGCGTTGGGGTCGAGCAGCAGCGGGGAGGCGGGGAAGTCGACCTTCACCGCGATCTCGGTCCGCGTGAAGCCGCGCAGGCCGTTGCCCATCATGGTGAACAGCAGGAAGGCGAGGAAGGCGGCGGAGAGCAGCACGGCGAACATGCCAGCCAGCCTGAAGCGGCGCTCGGCGGCATAGCGCCGGGCGATCCGCTTGCGCATCGCGTCCGATTTCCAGTCGGTGGGATTGCGTACGCTGTTCACTATATTAACCCCGTTCGCCCTGAGCCTGTCGAAGGGCTCTTCTGTTTTCGAAGAGAAGTGAAGGGCTTCGACAAGCTCAGCCCGAACGGATGAAGGACTAAGCTCATTCGTAAGCCTCGCGATATTTCTTCACGACCCGCAGGGCCACGATGTTGAGCAGCAGGGTGACGATGAACAGCACGAGGCCAAGGGCGAAGGCCGCCAGCGTCTTGGCGCTGTCGAATTCCTGATCGCCGGTCAGCAACTGGACGATCTGCGTCGTCACCGTCGTCACGCTGGCGAAGGGATTGAGGGTGAGGTTGGCGGAAAGGCCCGCCGCCATCACCACGATCATCGTTTCGCCAATGGCGCGGCTGACGGCCAGCAGCACGCCGCCGACCACGCCGGGCAGCGCCGCGGGGATCAGCACCTTGCGGATCGTCTCGCTGGTGGTCGCGCCCATGGCGAGGCTGCCGTCGCGCATGGATTGCGGCACGGCGGCGATGCTGTCGTCGGCCATGGAGGAGACGAAGGGGATTATCATCACGCCCATCACCAGACCGGCGGCGAGCGCGCTTTCCGAACTGGCGCCATGGATGCCGATCATCACTGCGAAGTCGCGGAGCGCCGGAGCGATGGTGAGCGCGGCGAAATAGCCGTAGACCACGGTCGGCACGCCCGCGAGCATCTCCAGCGTCGGCTTCATCCACTTGCGGACGGTCGGGCTGGCATATTGGGTGAGGTAGATGGCGCTCATCAGGCCGAGCGGGATGGCGACGACCATCGCGATGATCGCGCCGATGAAGATCGTGCCCCAGAACAGCGGCACCGCGCCAAAGGCGTCGTCATTGCCATAGCCGAGCGCGGCGGATTGCGGGCTCCATTTGACGCCGAACAGGAAGTCGATGGGGTTGACCATCGAGAAGAAGCGGAAGCTTTCCCACAAGAGCGAGGCGACGATGCCCACCGTCGTGATGATCGCCAGCAGCGACGCTATCAGCAGCGACGCCATGACCAGCCGCTCGACCCGTGTGCGCGCCCGGAAGTCGGGACGCACACGGGTGAAGGCATAGGCGCCGCCGGCAAAAGCCAGAACCAGCGCCAGCGCGGAGCCGGCGAGGCCATATTTGCCGATGGCGTCCTTATAGGGTTCGACCAGGCCCTGCGAGAGCGGGTTGAACGCCCCCGCCTGCGCGCCGCTCGCGATCGCCCGCGCCTCGCCCAGGACGGCGGAGCGGGAGAAGGCGTCGGCGGGCAGGCTCTGCGCCGCCGGGCTGCTCAGCACATCCTGCGTAATGAGGCCGGGCGCGACATTCGCCCAGACCGCCAGGAAGATCGCGGCGGGGATGAGCGTCCAGAGCGCGACATACCAGCCATGATAGCCCGGAAGGCTATGCACGGCGTCGCGGCGACCCGAAGCCCGCGCGACGGTTTGCAGCCGCAGCGCGCGGGCGCGGGCGCTGACCCAGGCGATCGCGCCCAGGCCAGCCAGCAGCAGGAGGATTGCAGGACCGGTCATTCAGCCTCTTCTTATTTCAGCTGCGAACCGTCGAGGACGGCCAGCGACTTGACGGTTTCGGCGCTCGCCTTGCGGACATCGTCCGGGGCCGCGACCATGCCGCGCTTGGTGAGAGCGCCGTCGGGGTTCCAGTTGGCGGCGAAGCTGTTGAGGAAAGCCTGAAGACCAGGGATCGCCGTCATGTGCGCCTTCTTCACATAGATGTAGAGCGGGCGCGCGCCGGGATATTTGCCGGTCGACACGGTTTCATAGGTCGCTTCCACGCCGTTGATCGAAACGTCCTTCAGCGTGTCCTTATTCTCTTCGAGGAAGCTGTAGCCGAACACGCCGATGGCGTTGGGGTTGGCGCCCAGCTTCTGGACGATCAGATTGTCATTCTCGCCCGAGTCCACATATTTGCCGTCTTCGCGCACGCGGGTGCAGGTGGCCTTGTATTCGTCCTCATTCTTTTCCTTGAGCGCCTTCATGGCGGGATCGGACTGGCAGCCCTTTTCAAGGATCAGTTCGGCGAGCGAGTCGCGGGTGCCGCTGGTCGAGGGCGGGCCGAACACGGAAATGGCGATCGCGGGCAGGCTGGGATCGACGTCCTTCCAGGTCTGCGCCTTGTTCGGGCCCTTGCCATAGGGATTGGCGGCCAGCGCTTCATAGACGATCTTGGGCGTGAGCTTCAGGCCCGGACCCTTGTTCGATTCGGCGAAGGCGAGGCCGTCGACGCCGACCTGGATTTCGACGATGTCCTTGACGCCATTCTTCTGGCAATCCTCGAACTCCGACTTCTTGATGCGGCGCGAGGCGTTTTCGATGTCGGGATATTGTGCGCCGACGCCCGCGCAGAACAGCTTCATGCCGCCGCCGGTGCCGGTCGATTCGATGATCGGCGACTTCATGCCGGCATTGCCCTGAACGAACAGTTCGGCGACCGCCGTAGCGAAGGGATAGACGGTCGACGAGCCGACCGCGCGGATTTGGTCGCGAGCGCCGCCGGCAGCGCCGCCGCCGGACTGATCGCCGCAACCGGCGAGGGTGAGAGCGACCGCGGTGGTCGTGGCGAACAAGGCAATAAGCTTCACGGAAACCTCCATCATCAAGGCCGCGATTCGCACTCGCCGCCCCCCAATGAGCATGCGCAGTAGTCGCGGTACATCGCGCCTTTGTGACAGTCCAATTGCACTTTTATGACATAGGGGAAGGAAGCGCTTCGCCCATCCCCTTTTTTTGTCAGAGTTTCGCCCTGACGGCTTTTATTCAATCTGCGTGGCGGGGCAGCAGGATGGAGACGGTCGTGCCCTGTCCGGGGGCGCTGGCGATGTCCAGCCTGCCGCGATGGCGCTCCACGATATGCTTGACGATGGCGAGGCCCAGGCCGGTTCCGCCCATGGCGCGACTGCGGCCGGAATCGACGCGGTAGAAGCGTTCGGTCAGGCGGGGGAGGTGATTGGGCGCGATGCCTTCGCCCTCATCGGCCACGGCGATGCGCGACATGCCGCTGGGCCCTTCGGCCAGCGTGACCCGAATCGGCGTGCCGGGGCGGCCATATTTCACCGAGTTGCCGATCAGATTATGGAGCAGCTGCGAAAGCTGGGCGGGGTCGCCCTGAACGGGGGGCAGGCCGGGCGCGACCTCCATCTCCACGTCGCGCCCGCGTTCGCCATGGCTGGTGCGGAACACGTCCACCACTTCGGTCATCAGTGCGCAAAGGTCGACGGCGCTGTCGGGCGCGCGATATTTTTCCGCCTCGATGCGCGACAGGGAAATGAGTTCGTCGATCAGGCGCTGCATCCGCCGGGCTTCGCCGTCCATGATCTTGAGGAAGCGTTGCCGCGTTTCGACGTCGCGGCCAAGGTCCGGGTCGGCCAGCGTTTCGATGAAGCCCAATATGCCGGCGAGCGGCGTGCGCAGTTCATGGCTGGCGTTGGCGACGAAATCGACGCGCATCCGCTCCGCCGCATGGGCGTCGCTATGGTCCGCCAGATGGACCAGCCGCCGCGCCTGCTCCACTTCGCCAACCGGGGCGATCCGCATCTGCCAACGCTGTTCGCGGGCGCCCAGGCCCACCAGCTCGACCATGACCGGCTCGGCCATCGGCGCCTGGCTGGCCAGTCGTTCGGCGGCGGCGGGGTGACGGATGGCGATGCGCGCATCCTCCCCCTGTATATGCGTACCGAGCAGCCGCTGCGCCGCCCGGTTCGCGCGAAGAATCCGGCCCCGTTCGATGACCATCAGCGGGTCGGAAATCCCCTCCAGCAGCCCATCGAAACTGGGGTGATCGACAATGTCGGGCGCGTCCGCCGCGATTGGGGACGCCTCCGCCCGCGCCGCCGGTCCCTGCGCGGCGATCAGCAGCACGGCCAGTCCGGCGAGCACGGGAAGCACGATGGAGAGCGGCGTCGCCCCCATCATGAGGGCGCTGCCCGTCGCCAGAAGCAGGACGGCCAACGAAGCGGTGATTTGGGAAGCGGACAGTCGATTCATGGTTACTGCGCTGGATTCTCGGGCGGTTTTGCTGCAATAGCGGGCATTCTTTACGCTTTGGCAAGCGCGATAGCGGATCAGGACGATATGAGCGAGCAATTGCCCGAACAGAGCGGCCCCATACAGGGTGGTGACGATGCGGATGCAATTGCGTCCTCGCGCCGCCAGCTGCTGATGGGCGGGGCGGTGGCGGCTTCGGCCATCGTGTCGATCCGTCCGGCGCTGGCCAACACCGCCGCTTCGGTGCTCAACTGCACGATTTCCGTGCCCGATCAGGGCCGAGCAGGCGGCGCGATCGCGCCCAATGGCCAGGTGGTTCCGGCGGGCACGCCGGGCGCCTTTCCGGGCGCGGGTCGCGGCTTTACCGGCGAACAGGTCAAGCAGGCCCTGCGCGGCCGCCCGCTGCCGGGCACAAGCTATGACCAGAATCAGGCCTATCTGAACTATATCCGCCGCCTTCAGTCGGGGACGAGCGGCTTCACCTGCTTCGCATCATTGCAGATGCCGCGTTAGGCGCCTGCCAGGGGTCGTGACCGCAGAGCGCCGCTATCGCCAGGACCAGAGCCACACGACCGTTGCTTGCGTGCTGGAGGATATCACCCTTCTTTATCACCGGCCTTCGGGGCAGACGCATATGGTCATCAGCCCCGTGCCGGAGATATTAAGCGCGCTGGAAGACGCCAGCCCCGCGACCGCAAGCGAGGTGCATGCGCGGCTCGCCCGTCACTATGATCTGGGTAGCTCGGTCGAAGCGATCGCGCAGATCGAGGCGCATCTGGCTGATCTGGCGGCGCTGGGGCTGGTCCGCGCGGCGTGAGGCACAGGCTTTCCCTGAAGATCGGGCCGGCGACTTTCCGCATCGGATCGGCGTGGCGGGAGCCGGTCGACATGCTGGCGAAGCTCTACGCCGCTTATCCGCAACCGGCGGACGGGATTGCGGACTTCAGCGTGCGGCTGGAGCCGGCGGGGCTGCTGCGGCGCTGGGTGCGGCCTTCGATCTTCATCACCGGGGACCATGGCCTCGCCGAGGCGGCGCCGATGAGCCTTGCCCACGGCCTGCTGGCGGCGGAGATGGGCATGAACCTGCAAATGGCGCTGGGTTGGCGGCGGCATCTGCTGCTTCATGCGTCGAGTGTGGAGAAGGACGGTCGAGCGCTTGTGATGACCGGCGAGTCTGGGTCGGGGAAGTCGACGCTGGCGGCGCAGTTGGGCGAGCGCGGCTGGCGGCTGATGGGGGATGAGTTTGCGCTGCTCGATCTGGTGACGGGGGAGGTCTTTCCCTTTCCCCGGCTCGTCTCGCTCAAAAATGGGGCGATCGATGTGCTGGCGGGCGAGGCATGCCCTGAGCGCATGGGGCCGCTGCTTGCCGCTACGGCGAAAGGGGATATCCGGCATCTGGTTCCGCAGGCCGATGCGGTGGCGCGGATGGGCGAGGGCGCGCAGCCCGCGCTGCTGTTGTTTCCGCGCTTCGGGCATGAGGCGGATGTGCGGGCCGTAGGGCAAGGCGAAACCTTCATGCGGCTGACGCAGGCTTCGACCAATTATGTCGCGCTGGGGGAGGCGGGTTTCGGCGCGCTGACCCGATTTGTGCGGACGGTTCCGGGACGTGCGATCGACTTTCCTTCCGGCGACGAGGCCATCGCCATGGTCGAGCGGCTTTGGGACGAACTGGCATGAGCGCGCGGCTGCTGGTGCGGATTTTGCGCGATCCCGATGGGGTGGGGTCGCTGGATGGGATGGGGTGGAACGCGCTCATCGCAGCGGCGCGGGCGGAACGGCTGATCGGGACGCTGGCCTTGCGGATCGGGGATCGCCCGACGCCTGATGCGGTGCGGCCGATATTGGCGGACGCCCGGCTGGATGCGGAGCGGGAGGCGCGGCAGGCGTTGTGGGAAGCGGATCGCGCGGAGGAGGCGCTGGCGTCGTTCCCCGCGCCCGTCGTGCTGTTGAAGGGGACGGCCTATGCGGCGGCGGGGCTGGCGGCGGGGCAGGGGCGCTTCATCGGCGACCTCGACATTCTCGTGCCGCGCGAGCGGATCAGGGAGGCGGAGGCGCTCTTGCTGAGCGCGGGGTGGGAGTGGGTCAAGGAAGACGCCTATGACGACGCCTATTACCGCCAGTGGATGCATGAGCTGCCGCCGCTCATCCATCGCGACCGGGACCGGATGATAGACGTCCACCACACCATCCTGCCACTGACGGCTCGGCAGACGCCGGACGCCGAGGCGATGATCGCGGAGGCGATTCCTATTACCGGTGGGTTATATATTCTGTCGGCCGAGGATCGGGTCTGCCATGCGGTCGCGCATCTGTTGGCCGACGGCGACCTGGCCGGGGGGCTGCGGAACTTGTGGGACATTCATTGCCTGCTAGCCGATGTCGACCGGGGGCAATTGGCCGCGCGCGCGGAGCGGCACGGGGTCGGGCGGCATGTGCGGCAGGCGGAGCGGCTGGCCGACGCGCTTTATGGTGAGGGGAATGTGGGGCTGAGTTGGTGGGACCGGCTGGCGATGCGGCGGCTGCTGGCGCGGGACGGTTGGGGGCGGGAGACGCGCAAGCTGCTGCGCTTCGCCTTCTACGTCCGGTCCCATTGGCTGCGGATGCCGCCGACGATGCTGGCGCGGCATCTGTTTACGAAATGGCGCAAGGGGCATCGGCCGGTTTGAGGGTTGGTGGGTTTTGCTTACCTTCCGTCATGCCAGCGAACGCTGGCATCTCAGGAGATGGCGCGCGACATGGCCTGAGACCCCAGCTTGCGCTGGGGTGACGGTTCGGAACGGAATGTCGCTTCCACTCTCCAGCCCCCTCCCTTTCCTCATGCCTTGGCGGCCTGCGCTACTTTGATCCCCGGTCGGGCGAGCGGATCTGCCACTTCCCGCGATCGCCAGCCGCCATCGGCATAATGGTAAGCGACATGATGGCCGCGCTGGAAGCTCGCGCCGTCCCAGACGACGACTTGCAACTCGATGTCGCCATGATGATGGACGTGCAGCCAGTTGAAGCTTTGCGGTTCGGCGTTGCGCAGGCGGGTGGAGGTCGCGGTGCCCGCCTGAATGACCAGCGCGCCGCCCGCGTCCGCGACCATCTTTTGCGCGCTTTCCGCATAGGTGCGGTGAAAATGGCCCGCGAGCGCGATATGGACGCCCGCTCGGGCGGCCGCCTCGACCGAATCCTCGTGCCGCCCCACCGCCTCGCTGAGTTCGCCGCCTTTGCCGATCGGCATGGCGAAGAGGGGGTGGTGGGTGACGAGGATGCGGGTCTTTTCGGGCGGGACCGGGGCGAAGCGTTCGCGCAGCATGCGCATTTGATCGCGGTTGATCCGGCCGTCCTTGATGGTTAGCGACCGGGCGGTGTTGAGGCCCAGGATCGCGACCTCCTTATCCTCATACCAGGGGCAAAGATCGTTGCTGATATAGCGTTTGTAGCGGCGCAGCGGCGCGGCGAAGCGGCGGACCACGTCATAGAGCGGCACGTCGTGATTGCCGGGGATGACGAGCAGCCGCATGCCCGCCGCGCGCAGCCGGTTGAGCCAGGCGGAGGCTTCGCGGAACTGTTCGACCCGTGCGCGCTGGGTCAGGTCGCCGCTGATGACCACCAGATCGAGTTGGTGCTGCTGAAGCCAGGCTTCGGTCGCGGCGACGATCTTCGGGTCGTTCGCGCCGAAATGAATGTCGGACAGATGGGCGATACGGGCCATGATCCATCCAACGAGCGCGCCCGTCCTTTTGTTGCGGGCAGGAGCCGATCAGGGGCTGAAGAGTTGTTGAGGCATGGAAATGAAATCCCTGCCGCGGGAAGCGGCGCTGATCGTCAATGTCCACAGTCGCAGGGGCGAGGCGCTGTTCCAACAGGCCAAGGAGAAGCTGGAGGCGGCGGGGGTGCGGCTGGTCGCCGCGCATGCGGTCCGTGATCCCGACCTCTTGCAGGAGATGGTGCGGGGCGCGGTGGAGGAGGGCGCGCCGATGGTGATCGTGGGCGGCGGCGACGGATCGCTGTCAGGCACGGTCGATGAACTGGTGGGAAAAGCCTGTGTCTTCGGCGTGCTGCCGCTGGGGACGGCGAACAGCTTTGCGCGGACCCTGGGGATACCGCTGGATCTGGACGGGGCGGTGGCGGTGATCGCATCCGGGCGGCGGCGGCGCATCGACCTGGGCATGATCGGCCATGATTATTTCGTGAACGCCGCTTCCCTCGGCCTTTCGCCGATGATCGGGGAGACGGTGCCGCACAGGCTGAAACGCTATCTGGGGCGGATCGGCTACCTGCTCTGGGCGGTGAAATGTTCGTTCGGCTTTCGGGCGTTCCGCCTGCTGATCGTCAATGGCGGGGAGGAGAGGCGCATGTGGGCGACCGAGGTGCGCATCCTGAACGGCCCCTATCATGGCGGCGTGGAATTGTCGGAACAGGCAGACGTCGACAGCGGCGAACTGGTGATTCAGGCGGTGGTGGGACGCAGTCATGCGCGGCTGGCGTGGGATTGGTACGCCAAATTCTTCAAGCTGCGGGATCGAAACGCCCATACGGAGGAGTTTCGCGGCCACAGCTTCCGCATCGAAACGCGGCCGAGGCAGCGCATCTCCATCGATGGCGAGGTGCTGGCGAAGACGCCTGCGGTGGCGAAGGTGGCGGCGGGCGCGATCGACGTGGCTGTGCCCGCGTAGAACCGGTTGACGGGTTCGACCGGTCAGGCCCGGGTCAGCAGCCCTTCGACCAGTCCCTCGAACAGCCGGCGGCCGTCGGTCTTGCCATGCGCGGCTTCGATCACGCGCTCGGGGTGGGGCATCATGCCCAGCACATTGCCCGCTTCATTGAGAATGCCGGCGATGTTGCGGGCCGATCCGTTGATGCTCTCGGCGTAGCGCAGCGCAATGCGGCCTTCGCCTTCCAGCCGGTCGAGCGTTTGCGCGTCGGCGAAATAATTGCCGTCATGATGGGCGACCGGGAAGGTGACCGACTCGCCCGCCGCATAGCCACTGGTGAAAGCGCTCTGCGCATTCTCCACCGTCAACGCGACGTCCCGGCAGACGAAATGGCCGCCGGCGTTGCGCAGTAGCGCGCCGGGCAGCAGGCCGCTTTCGGTCAGCACCTGGAAGCCGTTGCAGATGCCCAGCACATAGGCGCCGCGCTCCGCCGCCCTGGCGACCGCCTGCATGACGGGCGAGCGCGCGGCCATCGCGCCGGAGCGCAGATAGTCGCCGTAGGAAAAGCCGCCGGGAACGCCGATCAGGTCGATGTCGTTAGGCAGTTCAGTGTCGCGGTGCCAGATCATGGCTGGCTTCGCACCGGTCGCCGCCTCGAACGCCACGGCGAGATCGCGGTCGCAGTTGCTGCCGGGGAAAACGATGACGGCGCTCTTCATGGCTCAGGCCACCTTTTCGATGCGGTAGTTTTCGATCACCGTGTTGGCCAGCAGCTTGCGGCACATGGCGTCGATATCTTCGTCGCTGGTGCCGTCCGCCAAGTCCAGCTCGATGAGCTTGCCCGCGCGCACGTCATTGACGCCGGCAAAGCCAAGGCCGTCGAGCGCATGGTGAATCGCCTTGCCCTGCGGGTCGAGGACACCGCCCTTGAGGGTGACGAAAATGCGGGCTTTCATGAGGTGAGGACTCCGTGAATGGCTCTGGCGCACCCCCTAGTCGCGTGAGGCGCGCCAGGCAAGGCATTATGCCTTTGTTCGCCGCTGAAGCGCTCGCCGTTCACGAGCGCCGCGAAAAAAAGCCTTCGCGCACCAGCGATGCTGTTCTAGTCGCGGGCCATGAGCGGCGACACACTCTTCTATACCTGCGCCATTGTGGCGGTGATCCTGTCGGGCCTCGCCAAGGGCGGCTTTTCCGGAGTCGGGGCGCTGGCGATGCCGATTATGGCGCTGGGGATCGATCCGGTGAGGGCGGCGGCGATCATGCTGCCGATCCTGATCCTGCAGGACATGGTCGGCGTCTGGGCGTTTCGCCGCAGCTGGGACCGGCATATATTGGCGGTGATGCTGCCTGGCATGACGATCGGCGTGGGGATCGGCTATCTATTCGCGGCGCAGGTGTCGGAGACGGCGGTGCTGGGCGCTCTGGGGCTGATTTCGGTGATCTTCGGATTACAGCGGCTGTGGGTCGAGCGTGGCGGCGCGGTCGTGCTGCCGTCCAATTCGCCCGGCTGGGTAGGCGTGCTGTTCGGCGTGGTGAGCGGCTTCACCAGCCAGATCGCCCACGCCGGGGCGCCGCCGTTCCAGATGTGGGTGCTGCCCAAGCGGCTGGCGCGCGACATATTGGTGGGGACCACCGCCATCGCCTTCGCCGTGATGAACTGGATCAAGGTGCCCGCCTATGCGGCGCTGGGACAGTTCACCCCCGCCAACCTGTTGGCGACGGCGATGCTCGCGCCCGTGGCCATCGTCGCGACATTCGCGGGGGTAGTCCTGGTGCGGAAGGTCGATCCTGATCGTTTTTACACGTTGATCTACGTGTTGATGGTGCTGCTGGGGATCAAGCTGATGGCGGATGCGCTGTTGGCTTGACCGTCAAATATTTTAGCCGTCATCCCCGCCTGCGCGGGGATGACGGTAAATTTCAGTCCTTGCTGCGCTTCTTGCGGTGGGTGTCGAGGTCGAGAACCGTCGTGTCCGCGCCTTCGGGCAGCAGGCCGAGGCGGCGGGCGACTTCCTGATAGGCTTCGACTTCGCCGCCCAGATCGCGGCGGAAGCGGTCCTTGTCCAGCTTTTCGCCGGTGGTCATGTCCCACAGGCGGCAGCCGTCCGGGCTGATCTCGTCGGCCAGGATGACGCGGCTATAGTCGCCGTCCCACAGGCGGCCGAACTCCAGCTTGAAGTCGACCAGACGGATGCCGATGGCCGCGAACAGGCCGCACATGAAGTCGTTGATGCGGATCGCCATGTCGGCGATGTCGTGCATCTCTTCCTGGCTGGCCCAGCCGAAGCAGGCGATATGCTCTTCGGACACCAGCGGGTCGCCCAGCGCATCGTCCTTGTAACAATATTCGATCAGGGTCCGGGGCAGCTGCGTGCCTTCCTCGATCCCCAGCTTCTTGCTGAGCGAACCGGCGGCGACGTTGCGCACCACGACCTCGATCGGAATGATCTCGACCTGGCGCACGAGCTGCTCGCGCATGTTGAGGCGGCGGATGAAGTGGGTGGGCACGCCGATCTGGCCGAGCAGGGTGAATATATGCTCGGAAATGCGGTTGTTGAGCACGCCCTTGCCGGAAATCGTGCCCTTTTTCTGCGCGTTGAAGGCGGTGGCGTCATCCTTGAAATATTGGATGATCGTGCCGGGTTCGGGGCCTTCGTAAAGGATCTTTGCCTTGCCTTCGTAAATCTGGCGGCGACGAGACATGCGCGTTCCTGTCTTTCCAAGAAAGAATGTGCCCCGGCAAACGCGAATCGTAAAAAGATCAGCGGGTGCCGGGGCGCTTGAGGTCGGCCCATAGACCAAAGCAGGCGGGGGTGCAATTAGGCCGCTGATTTCGCGCAGGTCCAGCTGCTATTCGGCTGCCTCGATCCGCGCCTTTTCTTCCTCATCGTTCCGGCGGACCGCCATCAGCCGTTCGGTGAAGCATTGCCGCCACCAGCCGATGTCCTGCCCTTCGACGCTGTCCATCATCGCGCGCCAGCGGCGTTTACGCTCATCCAGCGGCATGGACAAAGCGCGTGTGATGGCGTCGGACATCTCCTCCGGGCTGTAGGGGTTGATGAGCAGCGCATCCTTGAGTTGAAGCGCGGCGCCCGCGAAACGGGACAGGATGAGGACGCCGGGGTCATCCGGGTCCTGCGCCGCCACATATTCCTTGGCCACCAGATTCATGCCGTCGCGCAAGGGCGTGACGAGGCCGATCCGCGCCGCGCGATAGATGCCGGCCAGCTTGTCGCGGGGATAGCCCTGGTTGACGTAGCGCACCGGGCTCCAGTCCACGTCGCTATATTCGCCGTTGATCCGCCCGGCGAGCGAATCGAGCGTCGCGCGAATATGCTGGTAGCTTTCCACTTCGCCACGGGAAGGCGGGGCGATCTGGGTCAGGACGACGTTGCGGTGATGTTCGGGATGGTCCTTCAGGAACCGGGCATAGCCGTTGAACCGTTCCTCAAGTCCCTTGCTATAGTCCAGCCGGTCGACCCCGACGATCAGCGCGCGGTGCTGGAGCGACCGGCGGACCTGCTGGAACATGTCGCGCGCCGTGTCGCTGACGGCGGCCTGGGCGAATTCCTGCGCGTTGATGCCGATGGGGCAGGCGACGGCCTGAATGGTCCGGTCGCCCACGGTCACGAAATCGCCATTTACCGCGCCGCCCATCTCTTTCTCGACATAGTGGCGGAAGGATTCGAGCCATTCCTCCGTATGGAATCCGATCACGTCATAGGCGAACAGCGTGCTGACCAGCTTCGAATGATGGGGCAGCGACACCAGCAGGCGGGTGGGCGGCCAGGGGATGTGGAGGAAGAAGCCCATCCGGTTGGCGAGGCCCTTGTCCCGCAGCATTTGCCCAAGCGGGATCATGTGATAGTCGTGGACCCAGATGACGTCCTCCGGCTCGATCAGCGGGCTGGTGGTGTCGGCGAAGCGTTGGTTGACCCGGTTATAGCCCCCCTCGAAATCACGGGCATATTCGGCGAGATCGATGCGGAAATGGAACAGCGGCCACAGGGTCTTGTTGGCGTAGCCGTTATAATATTCGTCGACATCCTGTTCTTCCAGGTCGATCGTGGCGGTCTTTACCCCTTCATCTTCGGAAAAGCCGATCTGGCCGGTGAAATTTTCCGTGACCTCGCCCGACCAGCCGAGCCAGATGCCCCGGCTTTCGCGCAGCGCCTCGGCCAGCGCGACCGCAAGGCCGCCCTGGCTGCCGGACGTGTTGGGTCGGCTGACCCGATTGGAAATGACTATCAGGCGGCTCATGGCAGACGGCTCATCGCATGACGCTCCAGGGTTTGCTCAAGAGCACGGCGCAGTTGATGATGCCGACCAATGAGTAGGTCTGGGGATAGTTCCCCCATAGTTCCCCGGTGACGGGATCGATGTCTTCGGACAGCAGTCCGGCGGCGGTGCGGCGGGACAGCATCTCTTCGAACAGCGTCCGCGCTTCTTCCGTCCGGCCGGTACGGTGCAGCGCCTCGATCAGCCAGAAGGTGCAGACGTTGAACGCGGTGACGGGTTCGCCGAAGTCGTCAGGAGCGCTGTAGCGGAGCATGTTGTCGCCCCGGCGCAGGTCCTGTTCCAGCGCCTTCAGCGTGCCCAGGAACATCGGATTGTCGGGCGTCAGGAAGCGTAGGTCAAGCAGTTGGAGCAGAGAGGCGTCGCGGGCGTCATCCTCGAAATTGGCGGAGATGGCGTTGCTGCCGGTGCGCCACGCCGATTGCAGGATGTGCGCCTTCATGATTTCGGCCCGTTCGCGCCAGTGCATTTCGCGTTCGGGGAGGTCGAGGGCGGCGGCGGCATGGGCCAGGCGATCGCAGGCGGCCCAGCACATCACCGCGCTATAGCTGTGCACATGGGCGCGGGTGCGCAATTCCCACAAGCCCGCGTCGGGCTGGTCATAGACCGACCATGCGCGTTCCCCGACCGCTTCCAGCGCCTCGAAATCCGCCATGCCGGCCATGCGCAGCAGTCGCTGGTCGATGAAACCCTGGACGGAGGACAGGACGATCTGGCCATAGGCGTCGTGCTGGATTTGCGAATAGGCGGCGTTGCCCACGCGCACCGGACCCATGCTGCGATAGCCGGGCAGGCTCTTCGCCTCATGTTCTTCCAGCGTAGCGCCGCCGCGCACGTCGTAAAGCGGCTGGATATGGCCGCCGCGCGCGCCGTCGACGATGTTGCGCAGATAGACGAGATAGGCTTCCAGGACATCCAGCGCCCCCAGCCGGTTCAGCGCCTCGACCGTGTAATAGGCGTCCCTGATCCAGCAGTAGCGATAGTCCCAGTTCCGGCCGCTATCGGCATGTTCGGGGATGCTGGTGGTCAGCGCGGCGACGATCGCGCCGGTTTCCTCATGCTGGCAAAGCTTGAGCGTGATCGCGGACCGGATCACCGCCTCCTGCCATTCGGCGGGGATCGCGAGGCCCCGGACCCAGATCTGCCATTCGTGGATGGTGTCGTCGAGCATCCGTTCGACCGCGGGCCGCAGGGCGTCGGAAAAGCTTTCATCCGGCCCCATGAAGAAATGCATGTCATGTTCCAGCCGGAACCAGCTTTCCTGGGAAATGAGGCCGATCGGCGCGTTGGTCGACACGCGCATGGCCATGTAGGAAAGGACCAGGCGGATATGGTTGGAGCCGTAGCTGATGGGCACAGTTTCGGAGTGCCAGGAGGTCGTGGGGCGCAGACGCACCCGGATGCGCGGACTGCCGGCGACCGGCCGCACGATCCGCGCGAAGGCGACCGGACGATAGATGCGGCCCATGCGACGGTGGCGGGGGCAGAAGTCGTAATGTTCGATCGCGTTGCCCTGCGCATCGCTTTGCCGTGTGACGAGAATGGGGGTATTGCGGATATAATGCTGCTCAACGGTG
The DNA here is from genome assembly GCA_036383495.1 of Sphingobium sp. Taxonomy (GTDB): domain Bacteria; phylum Pseudomonadota; class Alphaproteobacteria; order Sphingomonadales; family Sphingomonadaceae; genus Sphingobium. Next base: position 23,995 of record DASVOF010000105.1, read on the forward strand.
ACGCAGTTTTCCAGCTCGATCGCCCAGAATCCCCGCGCCTCGGGCCCGTCCCAGGACTTATCGTCGAGCAGCGCGGAAAAGACGGGATCGCCGTCCACGCGGGGCACACAGGCCCATATCATCCGGCCGGCGCGATCGATCAGTGCGGATGCCTGGCAATTGCCGATGGGCCAGAGGTCGAGCGTCCGCTCGTTCCCGGCGTGGATAGTATGACTCTGGCTGCTTATCGGTCGGTCCCCCAAGTTGCTTGAACATCGGGGGCGCCTGGGTCGTCGGATCAGTTGGTCGCGGCGACCCCCTGTTCGAGATAATGCCTGACGGCGGCAACCTGTTCCAAACGGAATGCGGCCAGCGTCTGCCTGGGCGGGCCGACCAGAATGCCCGCGCCGCCCAGTTCGGCGGCGGCGGCGAAGCCTTCCTCGTCGGTCACATCGTCGCCGATGAAGAGAGGCGTTCCCCCTGCCATGGGAGCGCGCGCCATCAGGATATGGACGGCGCTGCCCTTGTCCGCGCCGCTGGGGCGCAGTTCGAACAGCATCTTGCCCGGCTGAACGGCAAGGGCGAGCCGGTCGGCAAGGGCGCTGGCGATCTCGCCCGCCTTGGCCCCCCATTGCGGCGCGCCACGGAAGTGGAGGCCGACGCTGATTGACTTGCGCTCCACCAGCAGGCCGGGCTTGTCGTCGGCGAAGGCATGGAAGGCCGCTTCCGCCTCGTCGATGGCCGGAAGGCGGGCAGGGGCTTCGACCCTGGCGCCGGGGTTGGCGAATTCAAGGCCGTGGGTGCCCGCGAGCAGGAAGTCGCCGAAGCCCAGGTCGCGCAGGGTGGCTACCGACCGGCCGCTGACGATCGCCAGACGCCCGTTCAGCGCGTCGCGCAGGCGGCCGAGGAGGATCAGGAGATCGCCGTCCACAACGACGCCGTCGGGCGTGTCGGCGATCGGCGCGAGCGTACCGTCGAAATCGAGGAAAAGCGCCGCCCCGGTCAGCAAGGAGAGCGGAGGAGCGGGAAGTTCTGAAAGGCTGGTCTGGGTCACGGGCGCAAAGTGGCGCGTGACGCCAAATGTGCAAGCGATCATTTTCGTCCTATGGCCTGTGAGACGCGACCTTCAAACTCCGTTTCCGTTTTTCCGCCGCGCTGCTATTCCCGCCCTGATGACCGATTTTCGCGACCCGTTCGACGCTATCAAGGATCACCCGTTCGACGATGCGCTGTCGGAGCGTTACCTCGTCTATGCGCTTTCCACGATCACCGCGCGATCTCTGCCGGACCTGCGCGACGGGCTGAAGCCGGTGCATCGGCGGCTGCTCTGGGCGATGCGACTGCTCAAGATGGAGCCGGGGGGCGCTTCGCCCGATGTGCTGGTCGCCAATCCGGCGCGCAACACCACGTCCTACAAGAAATGCGCGCGCGTCGTGGGCGACGTGATCGGCAAATATCACCCGCATGGCGATGCGTCGGTCTATGACGCCATGGTGCGTCTGGCGCAGGACTTTTCGCTGCGCACGCCGCTGGTCGACGGGCAGGGCAATTTCGGCAATATCGACGGCGATAACGCGGCGGCCATGCGTTATACAGAGGCGCGGCTGACGCAGGCGGCTGCCGACCTGATGGCGGGGCTGGATGAGGGCACGGTCGATTTCCGGGCCACCTATAATGGCGAGGATGAAGAGCCAGAGGTCTTCCCCGGTCTCTTCCCCAACCTGCTCGCCAATGGCGCCACTGGCATCGCGGTCGGCATGGCGACCAGCATCCCGCCGCACAATGTCGCCGAACTGATCGACGCCGCCAGCCTGCTCATTGAAAATCCGGATGCCGAGCATGCGGACCTCATGCAGATCGTGCGCGGGCCGGACTATCCGACAGGCGGCGTGCTGGTGGATAACGCAGCCATTATTTCAGAGGCTTATGCGACGGGGCGGGGGTCGTTTCGAACCCGCGCGCGCTGGCACAAGGAGGATGGCGGGCGCGGCACGTGGGTCGCGGTCATCACTCAGATACCTTTTCAGGTGCAGAAGTCGAAGCTGATCGAGCAGATCGCGGCGCTCATCAACGACAGGAAACTGCCCATCTTGGCCGATGTGCGCGATGAGAGCGACGCGGAAATCCGCATCGTCATCGAACCGCGCGCGCGCACGGTGGACCCCGACATATTGATGGACAGCCTGTTCCGGCTGACCGATCTGGAAAACCGCTTTCCACTCAACCTGAACGTGCTCGACGGCACGCGGACGCCGCGCGTCCTGGGCCTGAAACCCGTGCTGGTCGAATGGCTGAAGCATCAGATCGACGTGCTGGTGCGGCGCGCTCGTCACCGGCTGGACAAGATCGCGGCGCGGGTGGAGCTGCTGGACGGCTATATCATCGCCTATCTCAATCTCGACCGCGTGATCGAGATCATCCGGACGGAGGATGAGCCCAAGGCGGTAATGATGGAGGAGTTCGGGCTGAACGATCGTCAGGCCGAGGCGATCCTGAACATGCGGCTGCGTTCCTTGCGCAAGCTGGAGGAGATGGAGCTGCGGCGCGAACATGCCGAGTTGCTGAAGGAGCGGGACGAACTCACGAAGCTGGTCGAAAGCCCGACGCGGCAGCGCACGCGGCTGAAGAAGGACCTGGCCGACCTGCGCAAGCGCTATTCGCCCGACAGCGACTTCGGCAAGCGGCGGACGCTGGTGCAGGAGGCCGCGCCCGCGCGGGAGATACCGCTAGAGGCGATGATCGAGCGCGAGCCGATCACCGTCGTGCTTTCCGAGCGCGGCTGGATCAGGGCCTTGAGCGGACATCGCGATCTTGCGTCGGCCGATACGCTGAAGTTCAAGGAAGGCGACGGACCGATGTTCGCCTTCCATGCGCAGACGACGGACAAGCTGCTGCTGGCGACGTCGAGCGGTCGCATCTTCACGCTGGGCGCCGACAAGCTGCCGGGCGGGCGCGGCTTTGGCGATCCCGTGCGGTCGCTGGTCGACATGGATAATGAAGGCACGATCGTCGCGCTGCTGCCGGCGCGGGCTGGCGGCGAGTTACTGCTGGCGGCGTCCGATGGGCGCGGTTTCGTGGCGGTGGTGGCCGATATCATCGCCGAGACGCGCAAGGGCAAGCAGGTGGTGAATGTGCGCGAAGGATCGCGGCTGGCCGTCGTCCATCCGATCGCGCCGGACGCCGACAGCGTGGCGGTGGTGGGCGAAAATCGCAAGCTGCTGGTCTTTTCGCTGGTCGAGATGCCCCGCATGTCCCGTGGACAGGGCGTCCAAATGCAACGCTATCGCGACGGTGGCCTGGCCGACGCGGTCGCATTTCGCATCGGAGACGGGTTGAGCTGGGCCATGGGCGGGGGGAGCGGCCGCGTTCGCACCGAGGCGGATATGACGCCATGGCGCGTCGCGCGTGGCGCGGCGGGGCGGATGCCGCCGGTGGGTTTTCCGCGCGACAATCGCTTCTAAGGCACCTGTCAGGCTGGCAACGAACTGAAATAGCGTAATAATGTGTGCATTCGGGAACAACGCGTTGTTGTTTCCCGAATATTTACCTTCGCGCGCTATCCCCGCCTTATGGAATCCGTGTCTGCGCGCAGTCGGCCATCCAAAAGGCCCGACCGCGTCCCCCTGCCGGGGGGCGCCGACACCCATTTGTGTGCGATGGAGCAGGTCGAGGGATGGCTGGCGGCCATGCCCCAGCAGGCAGCGGTCATTGCCTGGCAGGACGGGGTTCTGACGCTTGTCGCCTGCAATGACGTGATGGCCCAGGCCTTGCACAAGATGCTGGGTAAAAGCAGGCTTGCCTATCAGGACGAGTGCAACCAGCGGATCCAGGATTTCGTTCGTTCCGAACGCAGCGCGGAATGTTTCGAGTTGCGGCGCGACGGTGAGTTGGGGCCTGAATATTTTCATTGCAGCGTGGGCCTGCTGCCGACGTCCGATCCGGCGCGAAAGCTGGTTCTTTTTAACGCGGTGGACCGGACGAGTGAGCGCTCCACCGAAAAAAATCTGCGCCGGGAATTGCTGTCCGACGGTTTGACCGCCTTGCCCAACCGGGCCGGCTTTGGCGAAGAGATCGACCATCGGCTCGCCAATGCGCCCTGGCCGGACAATGCGCAGTTCGGGATCATTGCGATCGACCTCAGCCGTTTCAGCCGGGTGAACGAATCGCTGGGGCCGATGGCGGGCGACGAGTTGCTCATAACAGTCGCCAAGCGGTTGAAGTCGAGCCTGCGGCAGGGCGACGTCCTGGCGCGGATCGGCGGCAACGACTTTGCGATATTCGCCAGGCTTAACCATGGCTTGTCCGACGCTCTTTACCTCGTTCAGAGGATCAAGGAGGCGTTGAATTCGCCCATCCGGCTCAGCGACCTGCAAATCCGGGTGGACTGCGCGATCGGCTGCGCCCTGTCGACCAGTCTGGACGATGACCCCGACGATGTCGTCCGCAAGGCGCAGGCGGCGGTGAAGATCGCCAAGCGGAGCGGCAAGGTCGAAATCTACCGCAACGGCGTGTTGAAGGAAGCGCAGCGGCGCTTTTCCATCGAGAGTCGCCTTCGCACCGCACTTGCCCAGGGCGAGCTGACGCTGGCCTATCAGCCGCTTATCCATCTTCCGACGGGGGAGATTACCGGCTTCGAGGCGCTGGCCCGTTGGGAGGACCCTGACCTGGGGAACGTGTCTCCGTGCGAATTTATCGCGGTTGCGGAGGAAAGCGGGCTCATAACGCCGCTTGGGCGCTGGGCGGCCTATGAAGCCGCGCAGGCGCTGAGCCGCTGGGACGCGAAGGTCGGACAACCACTGCCGGTGCGGGTCAATGTGAACCTGTCGCCGATCCAGATGGCGCGCGACGATGTGGCGTCGATGTTCGAGGAATCGCTGCGCTATTCCGGTATTGCGGGCGACAGGCTCACCGCAGAACTTACCGAAAGCGCGATCATTGCGGACCCGGACAAGGCGCGCAAGCTGCTCTTCGCGCTCAAGGACCTGCAGATGGCGATCGCGATGGACGATTTCGGCACCGGCTATTCGAACCTCGCCAGCCTGCACAGCCTGCCGATCGACATATTGAAGATCGACCGCAGCTTCGTGTCGAACATGCTGGAGGACAAGGACAAGGCCGTGATCGTGCGGACGATCGTGTCATTGGCCGAATCGTTGAACCTGCATGTAACCGCCGAGGGCGTGGAGACGCAGCAATTGGCGCTGGCGTTGCAGGGGATGGGTTGCGGCCATGGCCAGGGCTATTATTTCGCGCGACCGATGCCGGAAGCCGAGGCGTTCGATTATTGGCGCGCGCGCTGGAATTTCGAAACGGTCTGACCAGCGATCTCGGCTACCCGGCCGGCGTCGGGAAAGCCTTCTTCCATCCAGATACGTTGCACCTCCGTCAGCGCCTTGGCGACGTCGGGTCCGGGTTGCAGCCCCAGCGCGATCAGCGCGCCGCCGCTTATGGGAAGCTGCGGCGGGGTCCAGCCTTCGATCAGGCTCACGCCTTCGATCGGCTGCGTGGGGTCGAGCAGGAGGCGGTCGATCGCGCCTTCCACGCCTATACGGAAAGCCAGGGCGCGGGGAGGGAGGGCGTTGTCTGAGGACTCAAGAGCAACGACGAGCCGCTTGCGGGCCTTGTTGGACAGTTTGAGTCGAGCGCCGACCGCATCCGCCACGCGCGGCTCGGGCGGCAGTAGCGCGGCGAGGCGGCGCAAGGCCGAGGGCTGAACCGCGGAGGCAGTTTCGCGGGCGATCAGGCTCGCGAGGCGATCGAGGCCCGCGCGATCGATTTCGGGGAGGACGGGCAGGAGGATGTCGCCGTCGATCATCAACCGCAGCGAGGCGAGGGGAGAGGCGACCCCGAGCAGCTTCAGCAACTCGTCCGCGATCCTTTCGCGCGACAGGGCCATCAGGCTGTTGGCGGCGGCGCGGCAGGCGGCATAGGCTTCGGCGTCGGGTTCATCGCGGCCGAAGCGGGCGAGAAAGCGGAAATAGCGCAGGATGCGGAGGTGATCCTCCGCGATCCGCTGGGCGGCGCTGCCGATGAAGCGGACGCGGCGGGCGTCAAGATCCTCGACCCCGCCGAAAAAGTCGGTGATCTCGCGGGTGAGGGGATCGGCGTAGAGCGCGTTGATGGTGAAGTCGCGGCGGGAGGCGTCCTCGCGCCAGTCGCCGGTATAGGCGATGGTCGCGCGGCGGCCATCGGTGCTGACGTCGCGGCGCAGCGTCGTGATTTCGACCGGCCAGCCCGAGATCACCGCCGTAACGGTGCCATGGTCGATGCCGGTCGGCACGGCCTTTATGCCGGCCGCCTTCAGCCGGTTTACGACAGCGGCGGGTTCGAGCACGGTCGCGATGTCGAGGTCGCTGACCGGCAGGCCCAGCAGCCCGTCCCGCACCGCCCCGCCGACGAAGCGGACGAGGCCCTCGTCCGCGCCCAGCACGGTGAGCAGTCCGTCCAGCCCCGGTCGATGCCGCCATTCGGCGTCAGGCAGGAAAGCGGCCATGGCCAAGCCTCCGCGACAGGTTGGCGAGGATGGCGGCGGTGATGCCCCAGATGCGCCGTTCGCCCCACATGATTTCATAATAATTTCGTTCAACACCCTGAAATTCTATTGATCTGCTTATCCGGTGCGTCGGATCGAGGGCGAAAGCCAGGGGGAGTTCGAACCAGTCGGCTACCTCATCGGCTTGCGGCGTTAACGGCAGGTCGGGCGGGACGACCCCCAGCACGGGGACGATGTCGAAGCCGGTGAAGGTGTGATAACGATCCGACGTCCCGATGATGTCGACCAGATGCGGCGGCAGGCCGATTTCCTCCTGCGCCTCCCGCAAGGCGCCCGCGATCTCGTTCGTATCGCTGGCGTCGACGCGGCCACCGGGGAAAGCGATCTGTCCGGCATGCTTGCGCAGCGACGCGGATCGCTCGGTAAGGATAAGGCCGGGTTCCGGACGGTCGGTGATCGCGACCAGCACGGCGGCGGGGGCGAGCAGGATGTCGCCGTCGATCCGGGGATCGCGCATGTCCGAAAGGACAAGGCCAACCTCGCGCTCATGCCCCTCCGCCAGCGCGGTGCGTAGCCGCTCCGCCAGCGTCATGCCGATCCGTCCAGCGCGAAGAACGCGCCGTCGCTCCACAGACCCACCGGGTCGCCGCCTTCGTCGAGGGCCAGGTTCATGAGTTCATAATAAACGCTGCGGGCGACCAGCGCTTCCAGCCCGCCGCGCACATGGACATAGGGGTGCGGACCGTCCGGCGTTTCTCGGACATGGATGGGATTGGCCGGGCCCGCGGATACGATGTCTCCGCTGTTCAGGCGGAAGGCGAGGGCGCGGGCCCGGCCTTCGCCCTCGCTCTTGAGTTCGACGGCGATGAAGGGCGCGTCCTCCACCTCTATCGACAGTTTCTCGACCGGCGTGACGAGGACATAGGAGCCGTCGGCTTCCCGCCGCAGGATGGTGGAGAAGAGGCGGACCATCGCCTCGCGTCCGATCGGCGATCCCTGGTGGAACCATGTGCCGTCGCGGGCGATCCGCATCTCGCTATCGCCGCAATGGTCGGGATTCCATTTTTCGACCGGCGGCAGCCGCTTTTCGGCCAGCAGTCGGGCGATTTCCGTCAGCGAGAGGTTGGCGAGATCGGGCGGGGGATCCATCGGCATGGCGTCGAGATAGGATCGCTTGGGCCCGAAGGCAAAAGGGAAATTCAGGCCGAGACGGTGAGGCGCGGCGTCAGCATGCCCGCGCCGCCGATGGCGCGGCCGTCGATGGAGAGCGCCAGCAGCCGTCGTGGTTCGAAGGGGCCGGGGCAGTTCCAGCCCGTGGTGCCCTGCGCCGAAAAGCCCCAGAAGCGGCCATAATATTCGGGATCGCCGATCATCATCAGCGGCTCCGTGGCGTGGGCGCGGGCGGTGGTGACGACGCTATCCATCATCACGCGGCCATGCCCGGTCCGCTGGAGTGTGGGTTCGACGGCGACGGGGCCGACCATGATCAGCGGCGTCTGAGCGCCATCGCCGTGGGTGAGGGCCACCGGCCAGCTTTGCAGCGAGCCGACCAGTTCCCCATGTTCATCCATGACGCCAAAAGACAGTTCGGGAAGCCAGGGCATGCCACCGCGAATCAGATAGGCGGTGCGTCCGTGCCGTTCTGCGCCGAAGGCGCTGTCGAGCAGCCGCTCGATGGCGTCTTCCGCCACGATGTTGAGGGGCACAATGTGAGACACGTCTTGCCGATCCGCCGCCAATGGCGCATGGACCGCGCCGGAAGCGCGGCCTTAGCGTCTGCTTCGTAAAATTAAAGTCCAAACTGGCCGGGCCAGCAGCAGGAAAGCCATGAACAGCGCATTTGACGATTTTCTGACGCTGGAGGTCAATCATCTGGACGTGAACGTCCTGACCGGCATCTATTCGGAAGAGACGCACCTGCCGCAACCGCTGCGCATTTCGATCCGCGCCCGGTTGAAGATCGCCGATCATTATGAACCGGATACGGCGCTTTCCCGGTCCAAAAACTATATGGACCTGAAACATGCGGCCACGACCGCGCTGCCCGAAGGCCAGCATTTCACGCTGATCGAGGCGGTGGCCGACCATATCATCGACACCATCCTGTTGCAGGATGAGAAGGTGATGCAGGTCGAGGTGAAGATCATCAAGCTGGCGCTCAGTGAAAAGGGCGAGGAGATCGGCATCACCCTGGGGCGCGGGCGGAAATAGACTCGCCGATCAGCCTTTGATGAGGCCGATCTCGCGAAGGCGTTCCGTCAGATAATCGTGCGCGGTGATGGGCGCTTCCCGGCGCGGATGGGCCTCGTCGACGCATTGCGGCAGGGCGTCTATCACGAAATCGGGCCGCAGATGCAGGAAGAAGGGCATCGAATAGCGGGAGAAGCCGCGCCTTTCCGGCGGCGGATTGACCACGCGATGACTGGTCGAAGGCAGGCGATGGTTGGTCAGGCGCTGGAGCATGTCGCCGACATTGATCGCCAGCGCGCCGGGCGGGGGCACGACGGGAAGCCAGTCGCCATTGCAATCCCGCAGCTCCAGCCCGCCTTCGTCTGCGCCCAGCAGCAGGGTGATGAGGTTGATGTCCTCATGCGGCGCGGCGCGGATGCCGGGCGCCTGCGCTGATACCGGCGGATAGTGGAGCAGCCGCAGGATCGAGTTGCCGTCGCGGGTCGGGCCTTTGAACCAGTCCTGCTCCAGCCCGAGATAGAGGGCGATGGCGGAGAGCAACTGCGCCCCGACCCGCTCGAACTCCGCGTAGAGGCGGGTGAAGACCGGGCGAAATTCCGCAATCTCTTCCGGCCAGACATTGGGCGGCATGGTCTGCGCCAGCGGATCGCCAGCGGGCAGGTCGCGCCCTATGTGCCAGAATTCCTTGAGGTCGTTTTCGTTCGCGCCCTTTGCGATCTCCGTGCCGAAGGCGGTGTAGCCGCGCTGGCCTCCGTTGGTGCGGGCGTCGTGGCGCTGCTTGACCGCTTCGGGCTGGGCGAAGAACCGGCGGGCGAGGGACCAGCCCTGCTCGATCAGCGCCTGGTCCATGCCGTGATCCTTCACCATGGCGAAGCCGAACCGCTGGAAGGAATCGCCGAATGCGGCGGCGAAATCGGCCGTCTCCATAGCGCCCAGCGACAGGAGAGGCACCTTATCCAGGACCGATTTCGACACTTTTCCTTCTCCGGGGATGATGTGAACACATCCTTGATCGGCCTTGGCCGCTGATGCAAGGAGGCGGACATGAACTATTGGCTGATGAAATCGGAACCCGACGTCTTTTCCTATGACGACCTGGTCGCAAAGGGGAAGGCGGAATGGGACGGCGTGCGCAACCATAGCGCGCAACTGAACATGAAGGCGATGCGAAAGGGCGACCTTTCGATCTTCTATCACAGCAATATCGGGGTCGAAGCGGTCGCCATCATGGAGATTGTCGAGGAAGCGGCCCCCGACAGCACCGATGAAACCGGCAAGTGGATGGCGGTGCATGTCGCGCCCAGGGAAAAGCTGGCAAAGCCGGTGACGCTGAAGACGATGAAGGCCGATCCCGCGCTTGCGAACATGGTGATGCTACGCCAGTCGCGCCTGTCCGTCGCCCCGCTGACCGAGGCGGAGTTCAAGCATATCGTAGAGATATCAAAGTCTTAGTATAAATTTCCAGCGCCGGTTGCGATAAACGCAATTGGGCAGCCGTATTTTGCGATTGTCCCTATGTCGCGCTGCAACATAGACCGATGGTCAAGAGAACAAGAAGATCCAGAGGTGTTTGATCGGCATTCACAAGGAGTATTACCCATGCGAATGCTGTCCAAGTTTGTCATCGCGGGCGCCCTGAGCGCCGTCTTCGCCGCTGCCGCTCCCGCCAGCGCGGAAGAAGCCAAGCAGCGCTTCACGCACGAAGGCTTCACCTATGTGTATGAAGTGAAGGATACCAAGACCGGCCAGGTCATTTCCGGCCGTCGCTATCCCGACGCGGTCGCTTTCAACCTGTCGGTCAAGAACGGCAAGGTGTCGGGCGTTTCGGGTGACCAGCCGGTCGCCTTCAAGGTCGAGGACGCGCGCGGCGCCGCGTTGCAATAATTTTACGGGTCTTTTTCTGTAACGAAGAGGGCGGCTTCTCCAATGGAGAGGCCGCCCTTTTTCGCGTGGCAGCTTAGCGGCAGCGGCGCTTGCTGTCGATTTCCTTGCCCAGCAGAGCGCCGCCCGCAGCGCCCAGGATGGTGCCGGTGGCGCGATCGCCGCGCGTATCGATCGCGCGGCCGAGCAGCGCGCCGCCGACGCCGCCCACGATCAGGCCCGTGGTGCCGTTGGACTTACGGCAATAGGTGCGCCCGTCACGGCCCCGCCATTCCTTGTAGCGATAATGCTGGCGCGCGCTCGCGCCTTCGGTCGGCAGCGCCATGGAAACGGGAACGGCCAACGAAACGGCGGCCAGGGCGAGAATGGCTTTACGCATGATATCTCCTCCGAAGAACAATGATTTGCCTTTTGAACCCGTTTATATTGGCGGAGGTTGCATGAACCTGCGGCAACGGCATAAGTTTTTGTTATTTAAGGAATAATATTGGTCGGCTTTGTGGGATTCATGCTCGCGTCGGAAGGCTGGACGCCCGTAAAGGGGCAGGTTTGAGCGAAATTTTGCTCCTCCTCCCCATGTTAAAGTCAATCGACGTTACGCTCCCGGCTCGCTAAGGGAGTGCGATGACAAGACGGTGGTCGCCCCTCGCTCATGCAAACTAAGCCCAAGCGCAGCCGGGCGATCGCTTTGCCCAACAGCGAATTTCGCGCGCGCGCCACGGAATATCTGGATTTCCTCGCCGCCTGGGTGAAGAAGCCCCGGCAGACGGCTTCGGTCGTGCCGAGCAGCCGATACCTAGCGCGCCTGATGGTGCAGCATATCGACCCGCTGGATGGCCGGGTCATGGAACTGGGCGGCGGCACGGGCGTGTTCACGCGCGCGATCCTCCAGACTGGACTGCCGTCGGAAAAGCTGGAGGTGGTGGAGATCAACCCGGCTTTCGCGCGCGGCCTGCGGCGGCATTTTCCGCATGTGTCGGTGCTGGAAACCCCGGCGCAGATCGTTTCGACCGTCGCGGCGGGCGAGCCGGGGCAATATCAGACGGTGGTGAGCGGGCTGCCGCTGCTGGCGATGGATCGGCACATGCATGCCGACATATTGTCCGAATCCTTCCGCATGTTGCGGCCCGGCGGGGGCTTCATCCAGTTCACTTACTCGACTCGGCCGCCGGTCAGTCGGGAGGTGCTTCACGCGCTGGACCTGGAGGTCGCGCGCGTGGGCCAGACCGTCCGCAATTTTCCGCCGGCGACCGTATTTCGCTTTTTCCGGCGCGGGGAATAAGAGCGCGCCCGACGTTACGCCGGTTGCCTTGGCGTGGCGGCTTCCTATCTTGGCGGACAGCACAAGGGGGCATTTGCGCGCATGGCGTCCATCATCACCGTTTCGGGCCTGACCAAAGTCTATGCGTCGGGCTTTCAGGCGCTTAAGGGCGTCGACCTGGAGATAGAGGAAGGGGAAATTTTCGCGTTGCTGGGGCCCAATGGCGCCGGCAAGACGACGATGATTTCCATTATCTGCGGCAATGTGCGGCCCAGCGGCGGGACTGTGACGGTCGCGGGGCATGACATATTGCGCGATTATCGCGGGTCGCGATCGGCGATCGGGCTGGTGCCGCAGGAGCTGCACACCGACGCCTTTGAGCGGGTGATCGACACGGTGCGCTTTTCGCGCGGGCTGTTCGGCAAGCCGCGCAACGACGCCTATATCGAGAAAATTCTGCGCGACCTGTCGCTGTGGGACAAGCGCCACAACAAGATGCTGGAATTGTCGGGCGGCATGAAGCGGCGCGTGATGATCGCCAAGGCGTTGAGCCATGAGCCGCGCGTGCTGTTCCTGGATGAGCCCACGGCGGGCGTCGATGTCGAGTTGCGCCGGGACATGTGGAAGCTGATCGGCGAATTGCGGCGGACCGGCGTCACCATCATCCTGACCACCCATTATATCGAGGAGGCCGAGGAAATGGCCGACCGGGTGGGCGTGATCAACAAGGGCGAACTGATCCTGGTCGAGGAGAAGACCGCGCTCATGAAGAAGCTGGGCAAGAAGTCGCTGTCCGTTTCACTCGCCGAACCGCTGGCGAGCGTACCGGCGGAGCTTGGCGAGTGGGACGTGACGCTGAAGGCGGACGGGTGCGAGATCGAATATGTGTTCGACACCCAGGCCGAGCGGACCGGCGTGTCGTCGCTGCTGCGGCGGCTGGGCGACCTTGGTATCGGCTACAAGGACCTCAATACGCAGCAAAGCAGTCTGGAGGATATATTCGTCAGCCTGGTCCATCAGGAGAAGGCGGCATGAGCGGGTTCAATCATCGCGCGATCTGGGCGATCTACAAGTTCGAGCTGCATCGTTTCAGCCGCACGCTGCTGACCGGCCTGCTGGTGCCGGTGATCACGACATCGCTCTATTTCGTGGTGTTCGGCGGCGCGATCGGTTCGCGCATGACGCAGATCGACGGAATCCCCTATGCGGCCTTCATCGTGCCGGGCCTCATCATGATGTCGATGTTTACAGAGAGCATCTTCAACGCGAGCTTCGGCATCTACATGCCCAAATTCAGCGGCACGATCTACGAACTGCTGTCAGCGCCCATTTCGGCGGTGGAGACGGTGATCGCCTATGTCGGCGCTGCGGCGACCAAGTCGATGATCGTCGGCGTCATCATCTTCGCGACGGCGCATCTGTTCGTCGACGTCCGGGTTGCGCATCCGCTCGCGATGATCGGGTTCATGGCTCTCATCGCGGTAAGCTTCTGCCTGTTCGGCTTCATCCTGGGCATCTGGGCGCAGAGCTTCGAGCAGCTTCAGGTGATCCCGTTGCTGGTGGTGATGCCCATGACCTTCCTGGGTGGCGCCTTCTATTCCATCCACATGCTGGCCGAACCGTGGCGCACGATCACGCTGTTCAACCCGATCGTGTACCTCATCAGCGGCTTTCGCTGGACCTTCTTCGGCAAGGGCGACGTCGACATCGGCTTTTCGCTGGCGTTCATCGCGGGGATGATCGCGCTGTGCCTGGGCGTCATCGCCTGGGTCTTCCGCACCGGATACCGGCTGAAGAAATGACGCCCTGCCCATGGCGACCGCGAAGGCGGAGCCATGGGCGCCGGGATGGACATGACCGGGAGGCGCTCCAGCCTCCCGCCAGCCGCCCCCTTGCCCCGCGCCGCCACTGCCTTATTGTCACGGCACACTGATACGGCAGATTGATATGGGCAGCAGGGGCGGCATGACGACATCTTTTTCCTTTCTCGCCACCTGCCTGCTGGCCGCCTCCGCTCCCGCACTTGCGCAGGCCGCCGCCACCCTGCCCGAAAAGGGCAAGCCTCCCCTCACAGAGCGCACCGAGGCGAGTGGCCTGCCGCTGGCGCCCGAGCAGAAGGCGGTCGATTTCACTACCGCCGACCTGGCGATAGAAGTCTTCCC
>DASVOF010000106.1:0-1602 GCA_036383495.1 Sphingobium sp.
GGCAGGCCCAGATGAGCCAGAGCAGTTGCAGCGCACCACCGACCGTGACGGAGATCGCCTGCACCCGCGCAGTTTCATATTCGTCCGCGCCGTGGAACAGCCAGAGCCCGGCGATCATCGCGACATTCAGCAGGATCGGCGCGGCGGCGTTAACCCAGAATTTGTCGAGCGAATTCAATATGCCGCCCAGCAGCGACGCTAGGCTGATCAGCGCCAGATAGGGCAGGGTGATGCGCGACAGCATCACCGCGAAGGCGAATTGTTCGGGGGTCGGATTCTGGCGGGAAAAGCCGCCGGACAGCAGCCAGGTGATCGGCCACGCCGCCGCGATCAGCAGCGCGGTGAAGACCAGCAGCACCGGCAGCAGCACCGCCAACGCCCGCTCGGCGAAATGATAGCCCTCGGCAACGCCGCCCGGTCCCGCCGCCTTGCGATTGAACATCGGGATGAAGGCGGCGGAAAAAGCGCCCTCGGCAAAGAGGGCGCGGAACATGTTGGGAAGGCGGAAGGCGACGCCGTTGAATGCGTCAGACGCGAATCCCGCGCCGACATAACGCGCGGCGAGAGAATCGCGCACCAGCGCCAATATGCGGCTGACGAGCGTCAGCCCGCCGACCGAGCCAAGGGCTTTGACGAGCTTCATGACATATTTTCCCCCGTTCGCCCTGAGCCTGTCGAAGGGCCCTTCTTCTTCTCACCGATCAGGAAGAAGGAGAGGGCTTCGACAAGCTCAGCCCGAACGGGGTTGATGGTCATGACTTTCAGGCGTTGCCCGCCGGTTCGCCCGTGGTCTGCGCCAGCGCCTGCGCCTGCTGCACATAGAGGCCGCCGAAATCGATCGGGTCGAGCAGCAGCGGCGGGAAGCCGCCGTCGCGGATGGCGTCGGCCAACACGCGTCGAGCGAAGGGGAATAGAAGGCGCGGCGCTTCGGCGAGCACGAAGGGCTGCACCTGATCCTCTGGCACGTTGCGCATGCCGAAGATGGCGGCATAGACCAGTTCGACGGCGAAGGCCGTGCCCTGCGGCGCGGTCGCCTTCACTTCGATCTTCAGACCGACCTCTACGACGTCGTCGCCGACCTTGTCCGCGCCGATGTTGAACTGCACGTCGATCTGCGGCTGGTCCTGCCACTGGTAGACGGCGGGCGCGTTCGGGTTCTCGAACGACAGGTCCTTCACATATTGGCTGATGAGCGCGATCTGCGGGCCATTGTCGGCGCCGTTCCCCGTGCTGGCGGTTTGAATGGTATCGGCTTCGTCGGCCATCTTGTGGTTCCTGATTATCCCTGTTGACCGGCGGGCCAAGCGCCCCCCGATTGTGGCCCGTGCGCTTAGCAGGGGCCGCAGGGCAGGGCAATGCCGCTGGCCAAAAGCCGCCATTTGAATTTGGGGGAAACATGCCTATGTTGGCTGCGTTATTGTTTTCAGATCCAGACCAAAGGGTGTTTGGCCCCGTGTATGTAATCGTCATCCTCGCGCTGATCGCCGGTTTTCTGGCGCTTCGGCTCTATTCTGTTCTGGGCAAGCGGACCGGCCATGAGCAGGAACCAGCGCTGCGCCCGGCGGAGGAACGGGCCAAGGTCACCGTGCTTCAACCCCGTCC
>DASVOF010000107.1:0-15438 GCA_036383495.1 Sphingobium sp.
GAAGGCAGGAGCCCAGTTCAAGCGGCGGGTCTGGGCTCCTGCCTTCGCAGGAGCACGGCGCACCTAGCGAAATGGCGGCTCGTTGAACGCCCGCAGCTTGCGGCTGTGCAGCTTCGGCCCTTCCTGCCGCAGCAATTCGCAGGTCATGAGGCCCACGCGCAAATGCCCGGCGATCGCCTCTTCGTAAAAGCGGTTGGCTTGTCCAGGCAGCTTCAGCTCGCCGTGGATGGGTTTGTCCGAAACACAAAGCAATGTCCCATAGGGCACACGGAAGCGATAGCCCTGCGCGGCGATCGTCGCCGATTCCATGTCGATCCCAACCGCGCGCGACAGGCTGAAACGCAAGGCGGAGCTGGAATAGCGCAACTCCCAATTGCGGTCGTCGGTGGTGACCACCGTGCCGGTGCGCAGCCGCCGCTTGAAATCTTCCTCGCCCTTGCCGCCCAGCACCGCTTCCGCCGCCGTCGCCAGCGCGACCTGCACCTCGGCGATGGCCGGCACCGGGATTTCGGGCGGGAGCATGTCATCCAGCACCTTGTCGTCGCGCAGATAGGCGTGGGCGAGCACATAGTCGCCGATCCGCTGGCTGGGGCGCAGGCCGCCGCAATGACCGATCATCAGCCACGCTTCGGGCCGCACGACCGCCAGATGGTCGCAGATCGTCTTGGAGTTGGCCGGGCCCACGCCGATATTGACGAGCGTGATGCCGCTGCGGTTGGGCGCGATCAGGTGATAGCCCGGCATCTGGTGCCTGCGCCAGGCGCTGTCGGCGATCATCCGGGCGGGATCGGCGGTTTCCCGCGTCACATAGACGCCGCCCGCGCCTGACAGTGCCGTATAGGGGCTGCCCTCCCGTTTCAGTTCCGCGCAGGCCCAGTCAACAAATTCATCGACATAGCGGTGATAGTTGGTGAACAATATATAGCGCTGCACATGCTCGGGCGGGGTGCCGGTATAATGTTTGAGCCGCGCCAGGGAAAAATCCGTGCGCAGCCCGTCGAACAGCGCCAGCGGCCGATGCCCAGCGGCATTCGGCGTAAACAGGCCATCGGCGATCTCGTCCCCGATCTCCGACAGTTCCGTCGCGGGGAAATGGCGCGCCAGTTCCGTGGGCGGCGTCCCGTCGAGGGCGCTGATGTCCAGGCCATCGAGCACATAGGGGAAGGGTATCCGCTGGTTGCTGACCGCTGTTTCGACTTCCACGCCATAGTCGCGCACGAGCAGGTCGATCTGTTCGGCCAGATATTCCGAAAACATCGCCGGTCGCGTGACGGTCGTCACATAAAGGCCGGGTTTCGACAGTCGGGCGAAGGAGCGGCCCGGCGGCGGGGCATCGGTTTCGGCGTGATGGGTGACGCGCAGTTCGGGGTAGCAAAACCGTCGGTCATGGATTGCTTCTGGCGGCGGAACGCTGCCGTCGCGGGCATAGGCCTGCATGGCCTCTCGCAGGTTTCCAATGGACTTTTGATATATCCGGTCGAGTTGCGCAACGGTGGCGCGGCCGATGCTCTGGGTCATCGTTCAACGCTACCGCAGATAGGGTGCGGAAGGAAGATGGCAGGCCGCGCGCCGGTCGAACAGCAGCGCGGCCTGCCCCCTTTTCAAAGCTGTCCGAGCAGATAATCGGCCGACGAAATCCTGAAGTCTCCCGGCTCCTCGACGTTCAGTTCGGTCACGACGCCGTCCTTGACCAGCATGGAAAAGCGCTGGCCCCGCGCGCCCATGCCGAATTTGCCGCCGTCCATGGTTAGGCCCACCGCTTTCGCGAAATCGCCATTGCCGTCCGCCAGCATCGTCACCTTGTCATCCGCGCCTGCCGACTTGCCCCATGCGCCCATGACGAAGACATCGTTGACGGCAGTGCAGGCGATCTCGTCGACGCCCTTTTCCTTGAGCGCCTCGGCCTTCTCGATGAAGCCCGGCAAATGCTTGGCCGAACAGGTCGGGGTGAAGGCGCCGGGCACGGAAAACAGCGCGACGGTGCGGCCGGCGAGGAACGCGTCGGAGGGCACCGGTTCCGGGCCGTTGTCAGTCATCTTCGTGAAGGTCGTGCTGGGGATGCGATCACCCTTTGCGATGGTCATATTCTGTCTCCTGGACTGTAACGCGCGGGAGGTCGGGGTTGCCGTCACTTCTGTCAAGGTCCTGGGAATCTGCCACGCCGCCTTTCGCGGACGACAACCCGCCATTGGCAAGCGCGCCAAGCGGCGTATATTCCATTCCATGAACCAGCCACGCTCCTATGCCGGTCAATTCCTCCTCGCCTTGCCGGGCATGGAGGATATGCGTTTCGACCATTCCGTGATCGCGATCTGCGTCCATGACGAAAACGGCGCCCTGGGCATCGCCGTCAGCGACGAGATTGAGGGGGTAGGGCTCCACGATCTGCTGAGCAGTTTCGATATAGAGGCGTATAACGTGCCCGACCTGCCCGTGCTGCGCGGCGGCCCCGTGGAGCCGCGCCGGGGATTCGTGCTGCATTCGCTGGACTGGACCGAACATGACATGGTTCAGGTCGGCCCGGACTGGGGCCTGTCGGGGTCGCTGGAGATATTGAAGGCGATCGCGGAGGGCACCGGCCCGAGTCGCTACATCGTTGCGCTGGGCTATGCCGGCTGGGGCGCCGGGCAGTTGGACCGCGAAATGATGGGGGAAAGCTGGTTCCCGGCGGAGTGCCAAGCCGACATATTGTTCGACGTGGCGCCCGAACGCAAATGGGCCGCCGCCTATGCCGCCGCAGGAGTCGACGCGTCGCATCTGGTCAGCGGCGCGGGGTCTGCCTGAGAGGTGATATAAAGAAAACTTTATATCGAGTTGCCATCGCCGGCCGCGATTGGTAAAGCGCAGCCATCACCGCCGTTTCGTTCATGCCAAGCGGCCCAGCACATTCTTAAGTCAATGGAGACCCGCTCGTGGCCACCGCACCCGCCGCTCAGGCGCAGGATTATGTGATCGCCGACATCAACCTTGCCGCTTTCGGCCGCAAGGAAATCGAGATCGCCGAAACCGAAATGCCCGGCCTGATGGCGCTGCGCCAGGAATTTGGCGCATCGAAGCCGCTGAAGGGCGCGCGCATCACCGGATCGCTGCACATGACGATCCAGACCGCCGTGCTGATCGAGACGCTGGCCGATCTGGGCGCCGAGATCCGCTGGGCGTCGTGCAACATCTTCTCGACCCAGGATCATGCCGCCGCCGCCATCGCCGCGTCGGGCATTCCCGTCTTCGCCGTGAAGGGCGAGACGCTGGAAGAATATTGGGACTATGTCATCCGCATCTTCGACTGGGGCGACACGCCCTGCAATATGATCCTGGACGATGGCGGCGACGCCACCATGTTCGCGCTCTGGGGCGCGCGCGTCGAGGCAGGGGAAGAGCTGTTCACGCCGGGTAACGAGGAAGAAGAAATCTTCGTCGCGACGTTGAAGCGTTTTCTGGCCGATCGTCCGGGCTACCTGACCAAGACGGTCGCCGCGATCAAGGGCGTGTCGGAAGAGACCACCACCGGCGTCCATCGTCTGTATGAGCTGGCGAAGAAGGGCAAGCTCCCATTCCCGGCGATCAACGTCAACGACAGCGTCACCAAGTCGAAGTTCGACAACCTGTATGGCTGCAAGGAATCGCTGGTCGACGCCATCCGTCGTGCCACAGACGTCATGCTGGCCGGCAAGGTCGCCTGCGTCGCCGGCTTCGGCGACGTCGGCAAGGGCTCGGCGGCGTCGCTCCGCAACGGCGGCGCCCGCGTTCTCGTGACGGAAGTCGATCCGATCTGCGCGCTTCAGGCCGCGATGGAAGGCTATGAAGTCGTGACGATGGAGGAAGCGGCCAGCCGCGCCGACATCTTCGTCACCGCCACCGGCAACGAAGCGGTCATCACCGTCGATCACATGCGCGCCATGAAGAATATGGCGATCGTCAGCAATATCGGCCATTTCGACAGCGAGATCGAGATTGCCGGCCTCAACAACATGCAGTGGACCGAAATCAAGCCGCAGGTGGACGAGGTTCAGTTCCCCGACGGCAAGAAGATCATCGTCCTGGCCAAGGGCCGCCTGGTGAACCTGGGCTGCGCCACCGGCCACCCCAGCTTCGTCATGTCGTCCAGCTTCACCAACCAGGTGCTGGCGCAGATCGAACTGTGGACCAAGTCGGACGAATATAAGAACGAGGTTTACGTCCTGCCCAAGCATTTGGACGAGAAGGTCGCCGCGCTTCACCTCGAAAAGCTGGGCGTCAAGCTTTCCAAGCTGACCCCGAAGCAGGCCGCCTATATCGGCGTGTCGGCGGAAGGGCCGTTCAAGCCCGACCATTACCGCTACTAAGCGAGACGCGAGGAGGGGAGGCGAGACGCCTCCCCTTTTTTATGCGTCCCGTCGCAGATGCATCCGCCTACGTGCAATTCTGTGCATCTCAGCGCTTCACCCTGCTTTCGACTTGGGTTAGTCCCTTGATAATCATGCACAGGGGCAGGCAAAATGTGATGAGGGGCAAGCAGGCGCGATGACGTCATTGACCCCCTTTGCCGGCGTTATTCTGGGCATTGTGCTGGCCGGATGGCTGGCCGGCGCGGTATGGGCGCTCTGGACCGGACAGCGCATGCGGCGCGAAGGCATGCAGGCGCAAGGCAAGTTCGAGCGCCTGTCCAGCCTGCTCGCCTCGGCTCCCGCCGCCCCCATCGTCATCCACCCGGACGGGCGGATGGAGGCGGCTGACCGGCTCGCCAAATGGCTGGGCAAGGAGCGCGTCCCCGCCTTTGTCTCCGAACTGACGGCGCCCGATGGCGGGCTGGAGACGGAAGACGCCGCCGCCCTGGGGCGGGAGATCGCCGCCGCCCAGCGCGCCGGGCGCAGCTTCGCGCTGCCGGTGCGGGGAGAGGGTTCGTCACGCCTGCTGCTGGTGCGCGGCGCTCCCGCCGGTCCGGTGCTGGCTGAAAGCGGCGGCGTGGTGCTCTGGATATTCGACGCGACCGACAGCCAATCCGAAATTCAGGGGCTCAAGGCCAAGGTCGATCAACTGCGCGATGCGCTGGAGGCGCTCGCCGGGTTGGTGGAGGCCGCTCCCTTCCCGATGTGGCACCGCACCCCCGACATGCGGCTCAGCCTCGTCAACTCTGCCTATGTGCGGGCCGTGGATGGCGAAAATGCGGGGGACATCATCGCCCATGGCGCCGAATTGGTCGAGACAGTCGGCGGCCTGACGCCTCAAGCAGCGGCGGAACAGGCGCTGAGCGAGGGCCGCACAATCGAACGCATGGTTCCCGCCACCATCGATGGGGAACGTCGCACCATGCGCGTGGTCGACGTCCCGCTCGGCGAAGCGGGCGTCGCGGGCTTCGCGATGGACCAGAATGAGCTGGAGCAGGCGCGCGTCGAGCATCGCCGACTGGAAGCCGCCCAGCGCGACCTGCTCGACCGCCTGTCCGCCGGCGTGGCGCGCTTCGGCCCGGACCGCACGCTGCGTTTCTGGAACCAGCCCTTCATGAGCCTGTTCGGCCTGGACCAGGACTATCTCGCCGATCAGCCCGTGTTCGAACGGGTGCTCGACCGCATGCGGGAGGCGGGCCGCTTGCCCGAACATCGCGATTTCCCCGCCTGGCGCGCCGAGCGCCGCGACTGGTTTCTCTCGCCCGATCCGCGCGAAGAAAATTGGCTGCTCGCCGACGGCACCCATTTGCGCGTCTATGCCCAGCCGCTGCCCGACGGCGGCCTGCTCCTCATCTTCGAGGACCGCACCGAACAGGTCCAGCTGTCGAGCGCGCGCGATACGCTGCTGCGCGTCCGCACGGCGACCTTCGACAATCTCTTCGAATCGATCGGCGTCTTTTCCTCGGACGGCCGCCTGCACCTGTGGAACAGCCGATTCCGCACGATATGGGATATTTCCGAGGATTCGCTTTCCAAACATCCGCGCATCGACGAACTGATGCGCGCGGTGCAATCCCGTCTCGCCAAGCCGCAGCAGGCCAACCTCGTTCGCGAACTGGTCCGCGCCGCCACGGTGGAACGCAAGCAGCGCGTGGGCCATGTCGGATTCGCCGACGGGCGCATCTTCGAATTCGCCGCCATCCCGCTGCCTGACGGAAACGCGCTCTTCACCATGCTCGACGTGACGGACAGCCGCCGGGTCGAGCAGGTCCTGCGCGACCGGAACGAGGCGCTGGAGCAGGCCGACCACGTCAAGACGGCCTTCGTCACCAGCATGAGTTACGAGCTGCGCACGCCGCTCACCACCATCGCCGGTTTCGCCGAGATGATGAGCGCGGGCTATGCCGGCGAACTCCCCGATTCCGCCAAGGAATATGTCGACGGCATCCTTCAGAGCACCAACCGGCTCGCGATGCTGATCGACAATGTGCTGGACCTGACACAGGGAGAGGCCGGAACGCTGCCGATCGATCGCGGCCCGGTCCTACTCGCCGAGGTCGCGAGGGAAAGCCTCGCCCGCGTCAGGGGCGACGCCGCCGCCAAGGGCATCGACCTCGCCATTTCGCTCCAGCCCACGCTGGGCGCGATCCAGGGCGACGGCCGCCGGATCGGCCAGGCGCTCGATCATCTGCTCGAAAACGCCATCTGCTACAGCGGGCGCGGCGCGCGGGTCCTGCTGCACGGCGACGGTAGCGCCGATAGCGCGCGTCTCGTCGTGTCGGACAATGGGCCGGGCATCAGCACACAGCGGCAGGCAACCATCTTCAACGCCGCCGCGCGGGCCGAACAGGCGCGCCGCGGCGGAAAGGCGGGCATCGGCCTGCCGCTCGCCAAGCAGCTGGCCGAAGCCCATGGCGGCAGCCTCCAGCTCGTGTCGGAGCCGGGGCAGGGCACCATGGCCGTGATCGAGCTTCCCCGTGGCTGAGCAGCAGCTTTTGATTCCCGACGAAGCGGCGATGCTCGCGCTTGGCCACGATCTCGCGGGCGTTGCGCGCATTGGCGACGTCATCGCGCTGGAAGGCGGCCTTGGCGCGGGCAAGACGACGCTGGCGCGCGGCATATTGGAAGGGTTGGGACTTGAAGAAGAGGCTCCCAGCCCCAGCTTCGCCATCGTCCAGCCCTATGACATTCCCGAAGTCCGCCTGCCGGTCGCCCATGTCGATCTCTATCGCCTCGACAGTCCGAAAGAGGCGGAGGAACTGGCGCTCGACGACTATCTGATGGACAGCCTGCTGATCGTCGAATGGCCCGACCGCCTGGGCGAGGATGCCTGGCCCGACGCGCTGCGACTGCACATAGACATGGAACCCGACGGCGCTAGGCGCTTGACAGCGCGCGTGCCGACCGCTTGGACGGAGCGATGGTCGCAGATATGATCCCGCCCGCCGCCGCTCCCGCCTTTCTCGCTCAAGCGGGGTGGGGCCATGCCGCGATCGTGCCGCTGGCCGGAGACGCTTCCTTCCGCCGCTATTTCCGCGTCCTGGATGGTGGCCGCCGCGCCGTGTTAATGGACGCGTCGCCCCCGCATGAGGACCCGCGCCCCTTCATCGCCATCGCCGAACATCTGGTGGAGCAGGGCTTCGCCGCGCCCCGCATCCTGGCCCGCGACCTGGACGAAGGGCTCGTCCTGATCGAGGATTTCGGGGACCTGCGCGTCAAGGAACATCTGGACGACGCGCCTGCCGATGAGCAGGCCGTCTACACCCGCGCCGTCGAATTGCTGGCCGACCTTCACCGCCAGCCCGCCGCCGACCTGCCGCCCTATGATCGCGCCGTCTATCAGCGGGAGGCGGGGCTGCTGACCGAATGGTATTGTCCGGCCATCGGCCTGGACGTCGACGTGGAAGCCTACGCTCGCGCCTGGGACGCGGTCCTCCCTCTCGTCGAAAATTCCGTCAGTCCTGTCACCGTCCTGCGCGATTATCATGCCGAAAATATAATGCTGATCGACCGGCCACAGGCGCGGGGCCTGGGTCTGCTCGATTTTCAGGACGCGCTCGCCGGTCATCCCGCCTACGACCTCGTGTCGCTGCTGCAGGACGCCCGCCGCGACGTGTCGCCGGCGGTCGAGGCCGCCATGCTGGCCCATTATCGCGCCATCGCCAATCCGCCGGGCGACTTCGAATCCGCCTATGCCGTGCTCGGGGCGCAGCGCAACGCAAAGATCATCGGCATCTTCACGCGGCTCTGGAAGCGCGACGGGAAGCCGCGCTATTTGTCCTTCTTGCCCCGCATGTGGGACTTGCTGGAGCGCGACCTGGCCCATCCCGCCGTCGCGCCGGTTGGGGAATGGTTCGCCGCCAACATCCCCGCGCACCAGCGTCATTCCGCCTTGCAGGACCACGCATCCGCATGATCGAAACGGCGATGCTGATGGCGGCGGGCCTGGGCAAGCGGATGCGCCCGCTTACCGCGACTCGTCCCAAGCCGCTGGTGAAGGTCGCCGGCAAGGCGCTGATGGATCATGCGCTCGACCGTCTCGCCGCCGGTGGGATCAGAAAGGTGGTGGTGAACGTCCACTATCTTGCCGACACAGTCGAAGCCCATCTGCATTCCCACGGCCACGGCATCGAGTTCGTCGTCTCCGACGAGCGCGCCAAGCTATTGGAAACCGGCGGGGGGCTCATCCACGCCAAACCGCTGCTGGGCGATGGGCCTTTCTTCTGCGCCAACAGCGATAATCTCTGGATCGACGGGCCACAGGAAACGCTGGGCATGATGCAGCGCGTATGGGACCCGGAACGGATGGATGCGCTGCTGCTGCTGGTGCCGCTCGCCCGCGCCCATTGCCACAGCGGGCAGGGTGATTTCCACATGAGTCCGTGCGGCCGCCTCAGCCGTCGCAAAACCGCGCATGTCGCGCCGTTCGTCTTCACTGGCGTACAGATCATGTCGCCCAGACTGCTGGTCGATCCGCCGTCCGACGTCTTTTCGACCAATATCTTCTGGAATCGGGCGATAGAGGCGGGCCGCCTCTACGGCGTATCGCATCAGGGCCTGTGGTTCGATGTCGGCACACCGCGCGCGATCCCGACCGTGGAGTCGATGTTCGCTCATGGGTGATCGCACCCGGCCAGCTTTGTTCAACATTCCCGCCCATCGCGCCTTTTCCGACGCGCTGGTCGCCGGCATCCTCGCCCAGCATGGCGCCGATCCCATGGCCATCGCCCAGGGCATGATCCTGCTGCCCAGCAACCGCGCCGTCCGCGCTGTGAGCAACGCTTTCGTCCGCCGGTCCGGCGGCGGCCTGCTGCTCCCCCGGCTGGTCGCGATCGGCGATCCGGACCTTGGCGAACAAGTTGGCGGCGCGCTCGATCCGCTGGGGGAGGGGGACATGATCCCGCCCGCCATATCGCCGATGCGCCGCCAGATGATCCTTGCCCGCATGGTGCAGCAGGCGTCCAGCCAACCCGTCGATGCAGGTCAGGCGCTGAAGCTGGGTCAGGCGCTGGGCGCGGTTCTTGACCAGATGCAGGTGGAGCGTTTGTCTGTGACGGCGCTTGGTAAGCTCACGCTGTCGGACGAGCTTTCCGCCCATTGGCAGCGGTCGCTCGATCTCTTCTCGATCCTGATCCGCCGCTGGCCAGAGGAACTGACGCGGCTGGGCGTCATTGACCTTGCCGAGCGCCGCAACCGGCTTTTCGACCGCATGGCGTCACGCTGGGCGCAGGAGCCTCCTACGGGTTTCACCATCGCCGCTGGCGTCTCAACGACCGCTCCCGCCGTCGCGAACCTCCTTCGCGCCATCGCGACGATGCCGGGGGGAAGCGTCGTTTTCGCCGGGCTGGACCAGGAAATGGACGGCGATGCCTGGGACGCGATCGGCCCCTTCGATCCCGATCCGGTGACCGGCCGCGCGCCTCCGGGGCACGAAACGCACCCGCAATATGCCCTGAAGCGCCTGCTCGACCGCATGAGCGCCACGCGCGACGACGTTGCTCAGTGGCGCTGGGGCAGCGAGCATGACGCGCGCGCCGTGCGCAGCCGCAACATCTCCAACGCCATGTTGCCGCCGCGCCTCACCAGCCGCTGGCGCGACTTGAAGACGGCGGATCGTTCGCTCGCGGGGGTTGAGGCGCTGGAAGTCGCCACGCCCGGTGAGGAAGCGCAGGCGATCGCCATCGCGCTGCGCGAAGCGTTGGAGACGCCCGGCCGCACCGCCGCGCTCGTGACCCCCGACCGGCAACTCGCGACCCGCGTGTCGGCGCATTTGGACCGCTGGGGCATCGAAGCGGATGATTCCGCAGGCTTGCCGCTGTCCCGCCTGCCGCCCGGCACACTGTTGATCGCCATGGCCGAAGCTGTCGCTGAACGTTTCGCCCCGGTCGCGCTACTGACCCTGCTCAAGCATCCTTTGGTCATGCGCGGTGAGGACCGCCTCGCTTGGCTGGACGGCGTGCGCGCGCTCGACCTGCTGCTGCGTGGCCCTCGACCGCCAGCGGGGCTTGGTGGTATCGACATGCTGGTCGAAGAACGGGACGGGGAGGACCGCCAGCGCATATTGCGCGCGAATGTCCAGGCGTGGTGGCCCAAGGCGCGCGCCCTGCTGCAGCCGCTGGAGGACGCTTTCACGGGCTCCCCGCCGCTCGCCGCCCAGCTCGCCGCGATCCGGGAACAGGCCGGTGCGCTCTCCCGCGACGCGATCTGGGCGGGTCATCAGGGGCACGCCGCCGCCGACCTGTTCGCCGAAATGGAGGAGGCGGCGGGCGAAGGCCCACGGCAGTCCGACATCCGCTCGCTTCCTACCCTGCTCGACCATATGCTCGGCGGGGTGTCCGTCCGCCCGCCGCAAGGCGGCCATCCGCGCGTTGCGATATTCGGGCTTATCGAAGGGCGTCTGGTTCAGGCCGACCTCATGATCCTGGGCGGCCTCAACGAAGGCACATGGCCCGGCCTGCCCGCGCCCGATCCCTGGCTTGCGCCCCGCATTCGGCGCGAACTGGGTCTGCCTGGCCTCGAAGCCCGCATCGGTCTGGCCGCGCATGATTTCGCCAGCGCGCTCGGATCGCCCCATGTCCTCATCACCCGCGCGCGTCGGGGGGCGAGCGGCCCGGCCGTCGCCTCCCGATTCTGGCTGCGGCTGAAAGCCATGACGGGCGCGCAGTGGAGGTCCGCCGATCGCTACGCTGCGCTCGCCAAGGCGCTCGATCGCCCGTCCGCGCACAAGCCGTCGGCCCGCCCGGCGCCCGTGCCCCCCGCCTCGGCGCGGCCCAAGCTGATCCCCGTCACCGATGTCGACCGCCTGAAGGCCGATCCCTACGCCTTCTACGCCAAGCGCGTCCTTCGCCTCACCCGCCTCGATCCGGTGGATGCCGACGCAGGCCCGGCATGGCGCGGCACCGCCGTCCACGAAATCCTCCAGCATTGGGCGGAGTCCCCCACGCGCGATGCCGCCGATCTGGAGGTCCGCGCCCGCGCCATGTTCGACCGGCCCGATGTCCACCCGTTGCTCAAGGCGCTCTGGCAACCACGGCTAATCGAAGCCATTCGCTGGATCGCGGCGGAAGTGGTGGCGGACCAGGCGGCCGGACGCCGCATATTGGCCGTCGAGGCGGAGGGCAGGGCGGACATCGCCGGCGTCACCCTGACCGGCAAGGCGGATCGCATCGACCGCATGCCCGACGGATCGCTGGGTATCGTCGATTACAAGACCGGCAAGCCGCCCAGCGCGAAACAGGTGCAGGCCGGTTTCGCGTTGCAACTGGGGCTCCTCGGCCTGATCGCGGAGCATGGCGGCTTTCCCGGCGTCGACAGCGGCCTTGTCGCCGGATGCTTCGAATATTGGTCCCTCGCCAAGAAGAAGGACGCGTTCGGCTATCGCGACAGCCCGGTCGATCCGCTGGGCAAGCGGGGCAAGATCATCACCGCCGACTTCACCTCCCATGTCTACGCGCAGTTCGAGGAGATCGCCGCCGCCTATCTCACCGGCCAAGCGCCCTTCGATGCGCAGGTGAACCCGGAAGTGGCCAATTACGGCGATTATGACCAGCTCATGCGGCTGGAGGAATGGTATGGCCGCGATGGCTAGGAAAGCCAGCCCCTTGCAGAAGCTGCTCGGCGATCAGGCGCGCGCGTCGCAGCCCGACGCCCATGTCTGGCTGTCGGCATCGGCGGGCACGGGCAAAACCCATGTGCTGACCGCGCGCGTATTCCGCCTGCTGCTTCAGGGGGTAAGGCCGGAAAATATCCTGTGCCTCACCTTCACCAAGGCGGGTGCGGCGGAAATGGCCGACCGCATCCACGACCGCCTCGCCGCCTGGGTGCAGATGGACGAGCCCGACCTGTTCCACGACCTGGAGGCGCTGGGCGAGGATGCCGGCCCCGAAGCGCGCGCCCGCGCCCGCCGCCTCTTCGCCGAGGTGCTGGAATCGACGGGCGGCGGCCTGCGTATCCAGACGATCCACGGCTTCTGCCAGCAACTGCTCACCGCCTTTCCGCTGGAGGCGGACTTGCCACCCGGTTTCCGCCCGCTCGATCAGCGCGAGCAGGGAATGCTGGCGCGCCAGACCCTCGCCGACGTGGTCGTCTTCGCGCAGGAGCAGGGTGACGACGCGCTCATCGGCGCGTTGCAGGCCATCAGCCTGCGGCTGGGCGAGGGTGGAGCGGAACAATTCCTGCTGCGTTGCGCGTCACATCTCGACGAACTGGAACTGCTTCCGGAAGATATCGTCGACTGGCTTTACCCTGAACTTGGCCTGCCTGAAGGGGACATCGACCAACATATCGCGCGTGAATGCGAAGACGCGCAATTCGACATGCGCACCCTGACCTGGATCGCGCAGGCCAATGCCGACTGGGGAACGGGCCGCGCGCTCGAACGCTGCGACCGCATCGCCCGTTGGCGCGCGCTGGCCGCCGCCGATCGCGCCGCGACGCTGACCGATCTCCACGCAGCCTGGTGCAAGTCGGACGGCGACATCATCTCCGCCAAGGGCTGGGTTCCTCAGATTGACGGCTATGCCGACGCCAGCGCCCGCCTCCACAGCCGCTGCGCGGAACTGCTGAGTCTGAAGGCGCTCGCCGACTATGCCGACCTGCTTGGCCAAGCGCTCCACGCCGGACGCGCCTATGCGCGCGCCTATGGCGAGGCGAAGCGACTCGCCGGGGCCGTCGACTTCGACGACCTGATCGCCCGCACCGCCACGCTGCTCTCCCAACCGGGCATAGCCGACTGGATTCGCTACAAGCTCGACCAGCGCATCGACCATATCCTGGTCGACGAAGCGCAGGATACGAATGTCAGCCAGTGGCGGATTGTCGGCGCGCTCGCCGGAGAATTCTTCGCTGGTGAAGGCGCGAAGGGGGACAAGGTCCGCACCATCTTCACGGTCGGCGATTTCAAACAGGCCATATTCGGCTTTCAGGGCACCAGCCCTCAAGCCTTCGCCGCCGCGCAGATGGTCTTCCAGCGTCATGCCGAAGAAGCGGATCACCCGTTTCATGACCTCTCTCTGGAACGCAGCTTCCGCTCGACCCCCGCCGTCCTCGACGTGGTGGACCGCACCATCGCCACTCTGCGCGCCGAGCGGCTGGGCCTGCCCGAAGGCGATGTCCGGCACCTCAGCGCCAATCCGTTCCCCGGCGAAGTCCTGCTCTGGAAGCCCGCCATCGCCGGCCTCTCCGACGACGCGGAGGGGGAGGAGGATTGGGCCGCCGATCAGGAGCGGTTGCTCGCGCAGAATATCGCGCGCCAGATTCGCCAGTGGATAGATGACGGCATGATGCTGGAAAGCCGGGGGCGCCCCGTCACCGCTGGCGACATCATGATCCTCGTTCGTCGCCGCAGCGAACTCGCCCGACTGATCGTCGCGCGCCTTTATGAAGAGAATGTCGCGGTCGCCGGCATCGACCGCCTGCGCCTCAATGCGCCGCTCGCCGTGCGCGACCTGCTCGCCGCGCTGCGATTCGCGGTTCAGCCCGAGGATGATCTGAACCTCGCCTCGCTCCTCGTCTCGCCGCTGATCGGCTGGAGCCAGGAGCAGTTGATGGAGCGGCTGCTCCTCCGCCGCACGGGTCTCTGGCGGCATCTCAACCAGACGCTCCCCGACGCCGCGCTCGCTCCCTTGCGGGACCTGCTCGCGCGCGCGGATTTCACCACGCCCTATCGCTATCTTGAAGCGATCCTTTCCGGTCCCACGCAGGGCCGCCGCCGCCTGATCGAGCGACTCGGCACGGAAGCCGCCGACCCGATTGAGGAATTGCTGAACGCCGCGCTCACTTTCGAAAGCGACGACCACCCATCGCTCCAGCGCTTCATCGACTGGTTCGACCGGGGAGAGGTGGAGATCGTCCGCGACGCCGCCGCGCAGGGGGACTCGCTGCGGCTGCTCACCGTCCATGGGGCCAAGGGATTGCAGGCTCCTCTCGTGATCCTCGCCGACGCCTGCCTCGATCCGGACGCCGGCAACCGCGCCGATTCGCTTGAATGGAACGGCCTGCCCGTCCTCGCACCGCGCAAAACCGAGCGACAGGGACCGATCGGAGAGGTTCTGGATCAGGCCCGCGCGAAAGAGCGGGAGGAACATTGGCGGCTCCTCTATGTCGCGCTCACCCGTGCGGAAGAGAGGCTGATCGTCACGGGCTCGCTCGGCCCCCGCGCCAAGGGGGCGGCGCAGCCCGAAAGCTGGTTCACGGCGGTCGAAAACGCCCTGATCGACCTCGGCGCCGATTGGGAGGCTGACCCGCTATGGGGCGCCCGCCGTTCCTGGCGCGGCACGGAAGTCCTGCC
Source organism: Sphingobium sp. (assembly GCA_036383495.1). GTDB lineage: Bacteria > Pseudomonadota > Alphaproteobacteria > Sphingomonadales > Sphingomonadaceae > Sphingobium. The sequence continues at coordinate 14,653 of DASVOF010000107.1, forward strand.
GCCTCGCGCGCTCGAATCCGCGACGCTGCCCGACAGCCCGAGCGATCCCGAGCCACTCTGGCTGCGCGAAAGAGCCCCCGCCGAAGCGCGCCCGCCGCGACCGCTCGCCCCGTCCGCTCCGGTGGAGGACGACGTTCCTTACCCGCCACCCACGCCAGCGATGCGGCAAGCCGCCGAGCGAGGGCGCTGGCTCCACGCGCTGTTCGAGCGGCTGGCCGACGTTCCACCCGACATGCGCCGGGCACGCGCCGACCGCTGGCTCGAACAGCAGGGCGCGACCGATCCGGCCTTGCGGCATGACGTCATCGCACAGGCACTGCACGTCATCGAACATCCTGATTTTGCCGGATTGTTCGGCCCCGATGCGCTCGCCGAAGCGCCGATTGCGGCTGTAGTTGGCGAGATGGTCATTGCCGGCACCGTCGATCGGCTCCGCGTGGGACCGGACAAGGTGCAGCTCGTCGATTTCAAGACAGGCCGCATCGCTCCGCTGTCGGTAGAGCAGGTCCCGCTAGCCCATATCCGCCAGATGGCCGCCTATGCCGCCGCGTTGGAAGTGATCTTCCCTGGCCGCAGGGTTGAGGCGGGCCTGCTCTACACCAGCGCGCCCCGCCTCATCACCTTGCCCGGCGACCTTCTGGCGGGGCACAAGCCGGGCTTTGCGCCCACGCAGGAGAATTTGCCTGCCTCAACCGTTGAGCCCGGCGCGTCGCGGCCCTAGATACTCGCCAACTCAAGGAGATACTCAACATGGCTACCAAGGCAGTCACCGACCTCAGCTTCAAG
>DASVOF010000108.1:0-20876 GCA_036383495.1 Sphingobium sp.
CTTCATTTGCGCGATGGTCGTATTCTGCGCCTCGTCCAGCACGATGAAGGCGTTGGCGAGCGTGCGCCCGCGCATGAACGCCAGCGGCGCGATCTCGATCTCACCCGATGCAATCCGGCGCTCCACCTGTTCGGCGGGCAGCGTGTCATAAAGCGCGTCGTAGATCGGGCGCAGATAGGGGTCGACCTTCTCCTTCATGTCGCCGGGCAGGAATCCGAGGCGCTCGCCCGCTTCGACGGCGGGGCGAGAAAGGATCAGGCGGTCGACGCTGCCCGTAATGAGCTGGCTCACCGCTTGCGCGACCGCGAGGTAGGTCTTGCCGGTGCCTGCCGGGCCAAGCGCGAAGATGATGTCGTTGCGGGTCAGCGCCTCCATATAGGTGACTTGCGTGGCCGAACGCGGGACGATCGTCTTCTTGCGCGTGCGGATCATCACCTTGGGCGGTTCGGCGACATCGTGGCGGATGATGCCGTCCAGCATGGGTTCGGCGGACATGGCGATCACCGCCTCGACCGCGCCATTGTCGATTTCCTGGCCCGCGGCGATGCGGTTGTAGAGGCCGATCATCACATCGCGGGCGCGAGCCGCCGCTTCGGCTTCCCCTTCGATCTGCAACTTATTGCCCCGCGCGGCGATGTAGACGCCCAGGCGATTTTCGATGGCGACCAGATTCTGGTCATATTGGCCGAACAGGGCGCCCAGAAGGTGAGGGCGTTCGAAGGTGACTTCCAGTCGCGCCCGTTCAGCGGTTTCCGCGCGGCTGTTCTGGTTGGGTTTCTTGGACATGGATCAGCCTCCCTTTTTTTCCGTCATCCCCGCGCGAGTGCGGGTCAATCTCCCTGGGGTCATGTCGAGGATCGACGGCGGGAGATGGGTTCCCGCTGTCGCGGGAATGACGGGGGATAGGTTCAAGCGGCTTTCCTCCTGCTGGGTTGCCCGGCCAGGCTGTTCGGCCCGGCGCTGATGATATCGACTTCGATCATGTCGCCGATGGATGCTTCCGGCGCGGTGACGTGGACGGACTGGAGCCACGGCGTCTTGCCGATCAGCTGCCCCGGATGGCGTCCCTTGCGCTCCAGAAGAATGTCGGTGCGGCGGCCCACGGTCGCCGCGTTGAACGCCAGTTGATGCCGGTTGATCGCCGCCTGTAACCGGACGAGCCGATCGTCCATGACATCGGCCGGGATCTGATTGTCCATGTCGGCGGCGGGCGTGCCCGGGCGCGGACTATATTTGAACGAATAGCATTGGGCGTAACGCACCTGTTCGACGATGCGCAGCGTATCTTCAAACTCGGCGTCGGTCTCGCCGGGGAAGCCGACGATGAAATCGCCCGACAGCGCAATGTCTGGTCGCGCTGCGCGGACGCGTTCTATGATGCGAAGGTAGCTTTCCGCATCATGGCTGCGGTTCATGGCTTTCAGCACCCGATCATTGCCCGATTGCACCGGCAGATGGAGGAAAGGCATCAGCTTTTCTTCCTCGCCATGGGCGGCGATCAGGCCGTCGCTCATGTCGTTGGGATGGCTGGTGGTATAACGGATGCGCTTGAGGTCATTGATCTTGGCCAGTTCGCGGACGAGGCCGTCCATTCCCTGGTCACGCCCCTTGTCGTCCTCGCCCCGCCAGGCGTTGACGTTCTGGCCGAGCAAGGTGATCTCGCCCACGCCGCCATCGACCAGCGCCCTGGCTTCATCGAGGATGGCGTTCCAGCCGCGGCTGATTTCCGCGCCGCGCGTATAGGGCACGACGCAATAGGTGCAGAATTTGTCGCAACCTTCCATGATGGTGAGGAAGGCGGTCGGCCGCGCCTGCTTGGTGCGGGCGGGCAAAGCGCCGAATTTCGACGCGAGCGGCATATCGGTATCGACCGCTTCCTCGCCACGCCGCGCCTTTTCGATGAGGTCGGGCAGGCGGTGATAGGCTTGCGGGCCGACGACGATGTCGACGCTCTTCGCGCGGCGGCTGATCTCGCTGCCTTCGGCCTGAGCGACGCAGCCGGCGACGGCGATCATCGGCCGGGCGCCATCCTCGCGCGTCAGGCGGCCGATGTCGGAATAGACCTTGTCCACCGCCTTTTCGCGGATGTGGCAGGTGTTGAGGATGACCAGGTCCGCCTCTGCGCCCTCGGCTGCGGCGGTCATGCCCCGCTCGCCCAGCATCTCGGCCATGCGCTCGCCGTCATAGACGTTCATCTGGCAGCCGAAGGATTTGACGTGGAAAGTCGCTGGAGTCTTTTGGGCGTCGTTACGATTCATGCCGTCCAGCTATACAGGTGGCGTAGCCCAAGTAAAAGCCGGCAGGTGCGTGGCGATGCTCGTCGCGATCTTTTGGTGCGCGACCGCCGCCAGATGCTTGCGATCGGGGCAGGCTGCCGGATCGAAAGGCTCCAGGAAGCGCAGTGTCACGTCGAGCCTGCCGCGCCGTTCGAGCAGCCGTTTGACATTCACGCCCGCCGGTTCGTCGCTGTGCCAGGCGATGTCCGTCGTGGCCGCGCCATAGTCGATATGCACCGGCTGGATCATCACCGCGCGCGGCGGCGGAAGCAGCACCGCGAGGAGCGACGGCTTGAAGGGCAGCAGCCCGTTCCCGTCGCTGGTCGTCCCTTCGGGAAACAGTGCGACAGGCTGATGCCCCGCCAGCGCTGCGCGCAGCGCGTCGATCTGGGCCGTCAGCGCGCCCCGCCGTTTCCGCGCCACGAACAGCGTGTTGTTCTGCGCCGCCAGCCAGCCGATGACCGGCCAAGCGGCAATCCCATCATGCGCGACGAAGGCGGCGCCGGTCGTTCCGCCCAGCGCCAATATGTCGACCCAACTGACATGATTGGCGATGATGAAGCTGTCGCCATGGAAGGGATGGCCCTCTATCCGGACGCGCGCGCCCACGGCCCGTGCGGCCAGCGCCATGAAGCGGGGAGGCCAGGGCGAACGCCGCCCGGCGGCGCGCCAGAGGAGGTGCGGAACGAGGCAAAGCAGCAGGCTGGCCGCCAGCGCTCCGATACGCAGGAAACGGCGCAGCCTGGGCAAGCGGGTCAGTTCTTCCGTTCGAGCGAGACGCCGTACAATTCCATGCGGTGGTCAACCAGCCGGAAGCCAAGCTTTTCGGCGATCTGCTTTTGCAACTGCTCCAGTTCCGGGTCGACGAACTCGATCACGTTGCCCGTTTCAACGTCGATCAGATGGTCATGGTGGGATTCGGGCGCAGCCTCATAGCGGGCGCGGCCGTCGCCGAAATCGTGGCGTTCCAATATGCCCGCCTCTTCGAACAGGCGAACGGTGCGATATACGGTCGCGATCGAAATGCCCGGATCGATGGTGGACGATCGCCGGTGCAGTTCCTCGACATCGGGATGGTCGGACGCGTCGCTCAGGACCTGAGCGATGACGCGACGCTGTTCGGTGATGCGCAGGCCCTTTTCGTGGCAAAGGGCTTCCACGTCGATCTTGCGGTTCATGCGATTTCGCTCATTTCATTTTGTCGGACAATCCTGCGAAGCCTAGCGGCTTTTCACATAGTATAAAAGGGGCGCATGGCCCATGCGCCCCTCCTCAATGCCGGAATGTCCCGAAGGCCGTGATTACTTGGCGCGGGGCTTGCGGCGCTTGGTGCCAAGGCCGATCTTCTTGGCCAGCGTCCGGCGCTGCTCGGCATAATTGGGCGCAACCATCGGATAATCCGCCGGCAAACCCCATTTCACCCGATAGTCATCAGGGGTCATCTGGTAATGAGTCATCAGATGACGCTTGAGCATCTTCAGCTTTTTGCCGTCTTCCAGGCAGACGATATAGTCCGGCTTGATGGAAGAACGAACCGACACCGCAGGTTCCGGCTTTACTTCCGGAGCGGCGCTAGGCGTCGCCAGGCCGGAAAGCGCGGCGTGAACATTCTGGATAAGCGTGGCTACATCGGAAACGGCGACGCTGTTGTTGGATACATGCGCCGCAACAATATCTGACGTCAAAGTGATGAGCAGTTCGCTCTGCGCTGATTCGATTTCCATTTCTTTTTTCCTGAGAAGGCTGGTTTTATTGCGACCCGCCCGGGGAAATTCATTTCAGGCGTGGTATCTCTGGATTAACCCGTCACCTTGCACTTAGCAAGGGTTGATCCAGACTATCCGGCCATTTCGATACGAAAGCTAAGGGCGTCATGAAGTTGTCCATCATTGCCCCGGTAGTATCCAGGACGGCGATGCACAAATTCAAAGCCTATATTTTCATAAAGCTTGATGGCGGTATTGGACGCGCGGACCTCCAGATTCATGGACCGGATGCCACGGCGGCGCGCGGTTTTCAGGCAGTCGACCAACAGCGCCTGTCCGATCCCGCGTCCGCGCCAAAGCGGGTGGACGGCCAGCAGGAGCAGTTCGCATTCATCCAGAACCGACCGGACCAGCGCAAAGCCGAGCGCGGCCGCATCCACCCGCGCGATCGTCAGCCAGGAACCCGGCATCATCACCACGCCCGCCAATTGCGGCAGCGTCCAGGCTTCGCCATAGGCGGGGTCGAAGGCCAGGGCCATGACATCCATGGCGTCGGCGACCGCGTTGCGCTCGCCCTGCTCATGGGTATCGAGGACGAGGCCGGGTATCATCGGGACGCGCGCTCAGCCATGGGCCGCGCATCAGCGTCCCGGCAATAAATGGGGGAGGGCGCCAGCGGGGCCAGGCCGGCGATCAGCGGATAATCCGCCGAATCCGGATAGAGGCTGACGGCCGTGCCATGTCCGCGCGCTGTCACCAGCGCTTCGGCCCCGGCGCCATATACCACCGGATGATCGAGTTGCGCCGCAAGCGATGCGATCGGCGTGGAAGTCGGGGCCGTCACCGGCGTCAGCCCGTCCGGTTCGAAACATTGCCAGAACAGTTCGCCATGCCCCCCGGTAATGGTCACCGCGATCGGGCCGCCGCCATGCGCCCGCGCCGCCTTCGCTGCGATCAGCGACAGGGCGCCATAGCCGTGGAGAGGCAGCGACCATGCCAGAGCAAGCGCCCGTGCGGCGGCGACGCCGATGCGCACGCCGGTGAAGCTGCCGGGCCCAACATCGACGGCGATGGCGTCGGCGCGGCCGCCATCGGGCATGGAGGCTATGGCGGGCATCAGCGCTTCGGCATGGCCGCGCCCGACGATTTCGTGAAAATGCCCCGCCGGCTCGCCATTATCGAGCAGCGCCACGGACAGCGCCTGCGTAGCGGTGTCGATGACGAGAATACGCAATTATGTCCCCTGTCGGATGTTGGCGTGGCGCGGATTGTCGATGCGGTTAGTCGATCCGTGGCGGTTTGCCAATCGCCGCGCGCTGAGCGTTCAGATGGCGCGCACTTCCGTCACTTCCGGGACATAATGTTTCAGCAACTGTTCGATGCCGTTCTTCAGCGTCGCGGTGGAGGACGGGCAGCCCGAGCAGGCGCCATGCATGCGCAGATAGACGGTTCCGCGATCGAACCCGCGATAGACGATGTCGCCCCCGTCATTGGCCACGGCGGGGCGAACCCGCGTGTCGATCAGTTCCCGGATCTGCGCCACGATTTCCGCATCGGCGGGGTCGTCTGTAAATTCTTCCTCTTGCGGGACGACGATCTCGCCCGCGCTTCCCGGCGTGAACAGCGGCATGTTCGCCGAAAAATGATCGAGCAGGATCGACAGCACTTCCGGCTTCACATCATTCCACTGCGCGCCCGGCGCGATCGTTACAGAGATGAAGTCGCCGCCGAAGAACACGCCGGTCACGTCGCCCAGCGTGAAGATGGCGGCGGCCAGCGGCGACGCCTCCGCTTCCTCGGGCGTCGCGAAGTCGCGGGTTCCCATTCCCATGACCACGCGGCCGGGGATGAACTTGACGGTGGCCGGATTGGGCGTTGCTTCAGTCTCGATCAACATGGCCGCTATGTGGAGAGAAGACTGCTTAAGATCAAGCTTCCATGGTAAATAGATGAGGGGAAATTCACGAGATTGAGTCGCTTGTTGTTGTGCGTGCAGGAGAAAGAGGATGAGCAACGAGACCGACATCCGTCACCGTTTCTGGACCGAACTGTCGCAGAGCCCCTTTCTGATGGTGGGGTTGCAGGGATCGCATGAGCATAGCCTGCCCATGACGGCGCAGTTGGACCCGGGGGCCAATCACTGCTTCTGGTTCTACAGCACGAAGGATAATCGGTTGGCGCAAGGCGGGCCGGCCATGGCGCAGTTCGTGGGGAAGGGGCATTATCTCTTCGCCTGCATCGACGGGACGCTCGTGACGGAAACCGATCCTGCTGTCGTCGACCGCTACTGGACGCATGAAGTCGCCACCTGGTATCCGGGCGGGCGGCACGATCCCAATCTGCTGATGCTGCGCTTCGACCTTGGTCACGCCGAAATCTGGCGCGCGGACATGTCGCTGGGCGGCGTGTTCAAGCAGATGTTCGGCGGGGACGTGCGCGCCGAAATGCGTGGCAAGCATGTCGAAGTGACGCTCTGACCTCTATTCGTCCGGCGGTTTTGGCGGCGGCCCTGACGCATGAGTTGGGGCTGCTTGCTTTTTGTCTCAATAAGAAGCATATGCGCCGCAGCACAGCGGGTGGCCCACCGGGCCCAATCAGCGATTGGCAGCGTGATCGTTCCGGCCCTTGAGGGGTAACGGGGCCGGCCAATGAAAGTCTGCGCCAAGCTTTGAGGCTTCCCTTTTCACGCGGGTCGTTTCGTAACCCGCCTTGCGCCCGGGCTGCATCCGCAGCCTGTCGGCGCCCAGGCCCACTTGTGAGTTTTTCTATGCATTTTACCGACCTTGGCCTTGCCGAGCCGATCCTGAAGGCGCTCGCCGCCAAGAAATACGCGACCCCGACGCCGATCCAGACGCAGGCCATTCCTGTCCTGTTGCAGGGCAAGGACCTGTGCGGCATCGCGCAGACCGGCACCGGCAAGACGGCGGCCTTCGCGCTGCCCAGCCTTGACCATTTCGCCCGCAATCCCAAGACGACGCCGTTGCAGGGCTGCCGCATGCTGGTGCTGTCGCCGACCCGTGAACTCGCCGCGCAGATCGCGCAGAGCTTCCGGGACTATGGCCGCTTCATGAAGCTGTCGGTCGAGGTCGTGTTCGGCGGCGTGCCTATCAACAAGCAGATCCGCGCGCTCAGCCGCGGCGTCGACATCGTCGTCGCCACGCCGGGCCGCCTGCTCGACCTGATCGACCAGCGCGCCTTCACCATCAAGGATACGGAAATCTTCGTCCTCGACGAAGCCGACCAGATGATGGACATGGGCTTCATCCACCCGCTCAAGCGCATCGCCAAGCTGCTGCCCCGCGAGCGCCAGAACCTCTTCTTCTCGGCCACCATGCCCAAGGAGATCGAGGCGCTCGCCGCGCAGTTCCTGAATGATCCGGTGAAGGTCAGCGTTGCGCCGCAATCGACCACGGCGGAGCGCATTCGTCAGCATGCGACCTTCGTCAACCAGGCGGAGAAGCAGGCGCTGTTGACGCTGACTGTCAAGGATGAGGCGATCAATCGCGCGCTGATCTTCACCCGCACCAAGCATGGGGCCGACCGCGTCGTGCGCTTCCTGGAAGGCGCGGGCATTCAGGCCTTCGCCATCCATGGCAATAAGAGCCAGGGCCAGCGTACCACCGCGTTGCAGGCGTTCCGCGACGGGCGCGTCAAGCTGCTGGTCGCGACCGACATCGCCGCGCGCGGCATCGACGTGTCGGGCGTCAGCCATGTCATCAATTTCGAACTGCCCAACGTGCCCGAACAATATGTCCACCGTATCGGCCGCACGGCGCGCGCCGGGGCGGAAGGAATCGCGATCAGCTTCGTGGCGGATGATGAGCGGCCCTATCTCAAGTCGATCGAGCGGACGACCAAGGTGAAGCTCGACATCGTGCCGCTGCCGGAGAATTTCGTCGAGGCGGTGCGCAACCTTCCCAAGGCCGCACCCCCGCGCAAGGGCCGCGAACAGACGCCCGAGCAGAAGACGAGGCGCGCCGATGGCCAGCGCCGCTATCAGGATCAGCAGCAGCGCGGCGCTCCCGAACGGGCGCACCGCCCCGATGGCGAACAGCCCGCAAAGAAGCCTTTCCGCCGCCGCCGCACGGGCGTGGGCGCGCACAAGGGCGCGGTGCAGCGCACGACCGGGCGCTAAGGGACTGCGGTGCTCCTGCGCAGGCAGGAGCCCAGTCCGCCGTTTGACCCGTGCTCCTGCCTGCGCAGGAGCACCGCAATCTATCAGCTTTGTCAGTAGCTATTCAGGAAATTGGCTCTAGGCTGCTGCGCCATGAGCTTTACCCCCCGGCGTTCCGCCGTCTCGCTGACCGTTCTAGCCCTGCTGCTTTCGGGATCGCCCGTCTCGCTTTCCGCGCGGACGGAGCCTGTCCCCGCATCCTCGCCAGCGTCCGGCTCGACGCAGCCGCAGGTCCGGCCATGGCTTTACGAAAATAGCGACGTTCCCATCGACGCGGCGTGGCGCTTCGGGACGCTTCCCAACGGCTTGCGTTATGCCGTGCGCCGCAATGGCGTGCCGCCGGGGCAGGTTTCCGTGCGGCTGCGCATCGATGCGGGGTCGCTGATGGAGCAGCCCGACGAACTGGGTTACGCCCATTTCATGGAGCATCTGACCTTTCGCGGGTCGCGCCATGTGCCTGACGGCGAATCCAAGCGAATCTGGCAGCGATTGGGCGTGACCTTCGGCAGCGACAGCAATGCGCAGACGACGCCCACCGGCACGACCTACGCCCTTGACCTGCCGCAGGCGACGCAGGCCAGCCTTGGCGAAAGCCTGAAGATACTTTCCGGCATGATGGCCGATCCCAATATCGTCGACAGCGCGGTGGATGCCGAGCGCGCCGTCGTGCTGGCCGAAAAGCGCGAAGGGGACGGCCCGCAGATGCGCATTTCGGACGCCAGCCGCCGTCATTTCTTCGCCGGCCAGCCGCTCGCCGACCACAGCCCGATCGGCACGGTCGCCACCCTGAACGCCGCCACCGCCGGGAAAATGGTGGCGTTCCACCAGCGCTGGTATCGCCCGGAAAACGCCGTGATCTCGATCGCTGGCGACATCGACCCCGCGCTTGCCGAGCAACTCATCAAGGATAATTTCGCGTCATGGTCGGTGGCCGGGAAGGCCGCGCCGCTGCCGGACTTCGGCGAGCCTGATGCCAAGGCCCCGGCGACCATGGTCGCGGTAGAGCCGGGCGCGCCCACGGGGCTCACCATGGCCTGGTTGCGGCCCTGGAAGCCGCATGCCGACACCATCGTCTATAATCAGGACAAGTTGACCGACATGCTGGCGTTGCAGATCGTCAGCCGCCGACTGGAGCAGGCCGCGCGCAGCGGGGGCAGCTTCCTTCAGGCGAGCGCCGACCAGCAGGATGTCAGCCGGTCCGCCGACGGCACCTTCGTCACGATCGTCCCCACCGGCGAAAATTGGGAAAAGGCGCTGGGCGACGTCCGCGCCATTGTCGAGGATGCGAAGGCGACCGCCCCGAGCCAACAGGAAATCGACCGCGAATATGCGCAGATGGACACCGCGCTCGCGATCCAGGTCGAAAATGCCGACACCGAAGCAGGCGCCAGGCAGGCCAGCGATCTGGTAAGCGCCGTGGATATTCGCGAAACCACGGTCAGCCCGCAGGCGGCGCTGGACATCTTCCGGTCGGGCAAGCCCGCCATGACGCCGCAGAAGATACTCGATTCCACCCGGCGGCTCTTTTCCGCCGGCGTCTTCCGGGCGCTCCTGATCACCGGCAAGGTTCAGCCGGGCACGGATGCCAGGCTGGCCGCAGCGGTCGCCGCGCCGGTCAAGGCGGCCACCAACGCGCGCCTCGCGGATAAGGCGGTGACGATGGCGGACCTGCCCAGGCTGGGCGCTCCGGGGAAGGTCGTGTCGCGCACGCCGGTGGGCTTGCCCGGCATGGAAAGCATCGCCTTCGCCAACGGGGTGAAGCTGACGCTGTTCGCCAATGACGCCGAAACCGAAAAGGTCCGGATCAACGTCCGATTCGGCCATGGCCAACAGGCATTTTCCCCAACCAAAGCCGCGCCCGGCTGGGCCGCCAATTATGCGCTGGTGGCCAGCGGCATCGGCAAGCTGGGGCAGCGGGAACTGGATGACCTGACCAATGGTCGCCGCATGGGCATGGACTTTGCGATCGACGACGACGCCTTCGAATTGCAGGCGGTGACGCGCCCGGCGGATTACAAGGACCAGCTTGCGCTGTTCGCGACGAAGCTGCTCGCGCCCGGCTGGGACCCCGCGCCGATCGCGCGGGTGAAGATCGGCGCGGGCGTCGCCTATGACGCGATGTCGCGGGCGCCCGATTCCGTGCTGGGCCGCGACCTCAACTGGCTGCTGCATGACAAGGATGTGCGTTTCCGCACGCCGTCCCGCGCGGAGATCGAGGCGTTGACGCCACAGGCGTTCCGCGCGGCATGGGAACCGCTGCTCGCGTCCGGGCCGATCGAGGTGCAGATATTCGGACAGGTGAAGCCCGATGACGCCATCCAGGCCGTCGCTGCGACATTCGGCGCGCTGCCGCCGCGGCCTGCCGCCCCAGTTCCCGCAGCCAACAAAGTGATGCGCTTCCCCGCCCATGTGGGCAAGCCCGTGATATTGCGGCACGAAGGGGACAAGGAACAGGCCGCCGCCGTCATGGCCTGGCCCACGGCGGGCGGTTTCGCTTTGGCCAAGGAGGCGCGCCAGCTGGAGATATTGACCCAGATCTTCAACGACCGGCTCTTCGACAAGCTGCGCTCCACCGAAGGCGCGGCCTATTCGCCCAGCGTCCAGAATAACTGGCCATTTTCCTACGAAGGCGGCGGCTATATCCTCGTCACCAGCCAGGTGCGCCCGGATCGCGTCAACTTCTTCTACGGCGTGGTGAAGGATACCGCCGCCGATCTCGCCAAAAATCCGGTCAGCGACGATGAGCTGCAACGCGCCGTCGCGCCGATGCGCCAGCTGCTCATGCGCGCGGGGACTGGCAACGCCTTCTGGATGAACCAGATGGAAGGCGCGGCGTCCGACCCCCGCTATGTTCAGGCGATGCAGACCATGGCGCAGGACATGTTGAACGTCACGCCAGCGCAGGTTCAGGCGCTGGCCGCGAAGTATCTGGTTCCAGACAAGAGCTGGTCCGCCGTGGTGCTGCCCCAGGGCGTGGAGGCGCGATAAGGCGCACACCCCACCTCCGTTCGCCCTGAGCTTGTCGAAGGGGCCTTACTTCTCTTCAAGAAAGAGATGGGCTTCGACAAGGGAGGGTGAGGTGGTTCCGTTATAAGGCGCGATGCTCTAATCGATCGCCCGCAGTGCCGCGATGATCATGCGCGCCGTGCCGCGCGCTGTTTGCGCCGCGCTCAGTTCCGGTCGCGACAGGCTGCGATGGCCAAGGCCAAACAGGCAGGCCAGGATCATCTCTTCCGCCACCGCCAGCGCTTCGCCCGACAGGCGCGGATTGGCGGCGCAGGCGAAATCCCGCAACAGTTGGCGGAACCGTCCGCACATCAGCGAGATGGTCTCGCCGACGCGCGCGTCGCGAAACCCTTCGGCCAATATGTCGAACGACAGGGCTTCGTCATGATTGTCTATGAAGTTCAACAGGAGCAGTTCGAACGTCTGTTCGATGTCGATCTCGCCCGCATGCAGCCGCTCGCACAGCCTGGTCAGCTCGCGGTCGCGCTCCCCTGAGTCCGACTCGACGATGGCGTTGATGATGTCTTCCTTGCTCTTGAAGAGCCGATAGATCTGGCCCACTGACACCTGCGCGCAGGACGCCAGTTCAGCCATCGACGTTTGATGAAAACCCCGTTGGTTGAACAGGTTGCGCGCCGCTTCCAGCGTCCGTTCTTTCCCACCAATATCGTGTTGCGTTGCAACCAAAATGCGTCCCCCGGCGTTTTTCGCCTTGAACTCAATGTGCCAGCTTCCTACCTGACCCGCAACCGGAATGAACGTTCATTCCTGGTTATCCGCATAATCTGGATTGGAGCATCGGCTGGTGCAAAAGGGGATTTTCGTGTTGCTGCTCGCCTGCGCCTCCACGGCCACGCTGAGCGGATGCGGCAACGATCAACCGGCCGCGCCGCCACCTCCGGCCGTCGGTGTCGTGACCCTCAAGCAGGACTCGGTTTCACTCGTCAATGAACTTCCCGGCCGCGTTTCTGCTGCCGAAACCGCTGAAGTGCGTCCGCAGATAAACGGCGTGATCCGTCGTCGCCTGTTCGCCGAGGGCGGCTTTGTCCACGCGGGCCAGCTTCTGTACGAGATCGAGGACGCGCCTTATCGCGCGGCTTTGGGGCAGGCGCAGGGCGGCCTTGCCCGCGCGCAGGCGTCCATCAGCGCAACCGCTCTTCAAGCGGCGCGCTATCGCGATCTGGTGGGGATAAACGCCGTCAGCCGGCAGGAGGCGGACAACGCCGCCGCCTCCGCCTCGCAGGCGCGCGCCGATGTCGCCGTGCAACGCGCGGCGGTGCAGGCGGCGCAGGTGAACCAGAATTTCACCCGTATCCGCGCGCCGATCTCCGGGCGCATCGGGCGATCGCTGGCCACGCCGGGTGCGCTGGTGCAGGCGGGGCAGGCCGATCCGCTCGCCCTCATCCAGAAAACCGACATGGTCTATGTCGACGTGACGCAATCGGCGGCGCAGATCATCGACTTCAAACAGGCGCTGCGCGGCGGCGGCGTCAGCGAGGCCGATGGAGCGCGCGTCCAGCTGATCCTGCCCAATGGCAGCCTTTATCCGATTGAGGGCCGCCTGCAATTTTCCGAAGTGACCGTGGACCCCAGCTCGGGCGCTGTCACCCTGCGCGCGATCTTCGCCAATCCCGACGGGCTGTTGCTGCCGGGCATGTATGTGCGAGCCAAGCTGATCGAAGGGCGACGCGCCAATGCGATCCTGGCGCCGCAGCAGGGCGTCAGCCGCGATCCGCGCGGTCGCGCCACGGCGCTGGTCGTCAATGCGCAGAACAAGGTGGAATTGCGCCAGATCGAAACCGACCGGACGGTCGGCGACAAATGGATCGTGACCAAGGGGCTGAAGGCGGGCGACCGGCTGATCGTCGAAGGGCTGCTGAACCTGCGGCCCGGAACGGCGGTGCGACCGGGTGCGCCGCAGCAGGTCGCGCGCGGCCAGGGCGGGGCGCAGTAGTCCGTGGCGCGCTATTTCATCGACAGGCCCATCTTCGCATGGGTCATCGCCATCGTCATCATGCTCGCCGGGTTGCTGGCGCTTCGGCAACTGCCCGTCGCGCAATTTCCGGCGATCGCGCCGCCCACCGTGACGATCAGCACGAGCTATCCGGGCGCTAACGCGCAAACGCTGGCGAGCACGACGACCCAACTCATCGAGCAGCAGCTCAAGGGCATCGACAATCTCCGCTATTTCTCCTCATCCAGCGATTCCGCCGGCAACCTGACGATCACCCTGACCTTTGAGCAGGGCACGAACGCCGACATCGCGCAGGTTCAGGTCCAGAACAAGCTGGCGCAGGCCACGCCGCTATTGCCGCAGGAGGTTCAGCAGCAGGGGCTGCGCGTCACCAAATCCACGTCCACTTTCCTGATGGTCATGGCCGTCTATGCCGACGACGGCATCCATGACCAGCAGGATGCGGGCGATTTCGTCGCTTCGACCTTGCAGGACCCGATCAGCCGTCTGGAAGGCGTGGGCGACACCCAGTTACTGGGCGCGCAATATGCGATGCGCATCTGGCTCGATCCCTACAAGATGGCCAATCTGGGCATCACCACCGGCGACGTCAAAGCCGCCATCCGCGCCCAGAATGCGCAGGTATCGGCGGGCCAGATCGGCGGCACGCCATCACCGGCGGGACAGGCGCTCAACGCCACGGTGACGGCGCAGTCACGCCTCAGCACGCCCGAACAGTTCCGCCAGATCATGCTCCGCAGCAACAGCAACGGCTCGGTCGTCCATCTGGCCGATGTCGCCCGCGTCGAACTGGGCGGCGAAAGCTACAGTTTCAGGGCGCGGTTCAACGGCCATCCCGCCGCCGGTTTCGGCATAAAGCTGGCCCCCGGCGCTAATGCGCTGGACACGGTGGATGCGGTGAAATCCCGTGTGAAGGAACTGTCCGGGAGCTTCCCGAGCTGGGTCAAATATGACTTTCCGGTCGATAATTCGACCTTCGTGAAGCTGTCCGTCGAACAGGTGCTCCACACGCTGCTCGAAGCGATCCTGCTGGTCTTCGTCGTGATGTTCCTGTTCCTTCAGAACTGGCGCGCGACGCTGATCCCGACCATTGCGGTGCCGGTGGTGTTGCTGGGCACTCTCGCCATCCTTCAGGCCGCCGGTTTCACGATCAACACGCTGACGCTGTTCGGCATGGTTCTGGCGATCGGCCTGCTGGTCGACGACGCCATCGTCGTTGTCGAAAATGTCGAGCGGATCATCCAGGAAGAGGGATTGTCGCCCAAGGAAGCGGCGAAAAAGTCGATGGACGAGATCAGCGGCGCGCTGATCGGCATTGGCCTCGTCCTGTCGGCGGTGTTCCTGCCCATGGCCTTCTTCGGCGGTTCGACCGGCGTCATCTTCCGTCAATTCTCGATCACGATCGTGTCGTCGATGATCCTGTCGGTGCTCGTCGCGCTGATCCTGACGCCAGCCTTGTGCGCCACGATCCTGAAGCCGCAGCGCCACGATCACGCGCATCAGACGGGCTTTTTCGGCTGGTTCAACCGGACGTTCGACCGCAGCGTCGTGCGCTACGGCGAAACGGTCCAGAAGGTCGAACGGCGCTGGGGCCGCACGATGCTGGTCTACGGATTGATCGTCGTCGGCATGGGTCTTGTCTTCCTGCGGCTGCCCGGCGGATTTCTGCCGAACGAGGACCAGGGTTCCATCATCAACCAGGTCTTTTTGCCCGCCGGTTCCTCGATCGAGGAGTCCGAACGCACGCTCGCCACGGTGCGCGACCATTATCTGAAGGATGAGAAGAAGAATATCGCGGCCGTCTTCACGATCGCGGGCTTCGGCTTTGCGGGGCAGGGGCAGAATGTCGGCATGGCCTTCGTCCGGATGCGCGACTGGTCCAAACGCAGTGGAGCGGAAAATTCGGCGCAGGCGATAGCCCAACGCGCCAACCAACGGTTCGCGCGGATTTCCGCAGGCCGGGTGATCGCCATCGTGCCGCCGGCGGTGCAGGAACTGGGTAACGCCTCGGGCTTTGATTTCCAGCTCGTCGACCGAGGCAATCTGGGGCATGAAAAGATGCTGGAGGCGCGCAACCAGCTTCTGGGCATGGCCGCCGCCGACAAGCGGCTGGCGCAGGTGCGGCCCAATGGGCTCGACGACACGCCCCAGCTGAAACTGGACGTGGATCAGGCGGCGGCCGGAGCCCTCGGCATCGCCCAGGCCGATATCAACGACACGATCGCGACGGCCATGGGCAGTTCCTACGTCAACGACTTCATCGACCGGGACCGGGTCAAGCGCGTCTTCGTGCAGGCTGACGCCCCGTTCCGGACCACGCCGGATTCCATCGGCGCGCTGCATGTGCGCGGCAGCACGGGCGTGATGGCGCCGATTTCCTCCTTCGCCAACACCCATTGGAGCTACGGCCCCGCCAAGCTGGAACGCTATAATGGCGTGCCATCCATGCAGATCCAGGGCGCGCCCGCGCCGGGCGTCAGCACCGGCGACGCGATGAAGGCGATGGAGGAGCATGCCGCCAAGCTGCCCGCCGGCGTCGACCATGAATGGACCGGGATTTCCTATGAGGAAAAGACGTCCGGGGGGCAGGCTCCGGCGCTCTACGCCATTTCGATGCTGATTGTGTTCCTGTGCCTCGCCGCTTTGTATGAAAGCTGGTCGGTTCCCCTGTCGGTGATGCTGGTCGTGCCGCTGGGCGTGTTGGGCGCGGTGATCGCCGCCACGCTGGCTGGCCTCAACAACGACATCTACCTCCAGGTCGGGTTGATCACCACCATTGGCGTTTCGGCCAAGAACGCGATCCTGATCGTCGAATTCGCCGAAGAAAAGATGCGCGAAGGATTGTCGCCCGCGCGGGCTGCGCTGGAAGCGGGCAAGCTGCGCCTCCGTCCGATCCTGATGACCAGCTTCGCCTTCGTCTTCGGCGTGCTTCCGCTGGCGGTCGCCAACGGGGCGGGGGCTGGAGGCCAGAACGCCATCGGCTGGGCGGTCGTGGGCGGGATGCTGTCCGCGACGGTTCTGGCGATCTTCTTCGTCCCCGTCTTCTTCACGGTGGTGAAGCGCATTTTCCGCGAACATCAGCGGATGGATCAGGCGACCGGCCCGGCCCGCGCTTCCACAGTCCCACAGGAGGCGTGATGCAGATGCGCAGGATCAAGGCTATTCAGATGGCGGCGCTCCTCTCGACGCTGGCCGCATGCGACATGGCCCCAAAACATGTGCGGCCGGAGCTGCCCGTCCCGGCGGCCAGCCCTTCGGGGCCTGCCTATCCGGCAGCGGCGTCGGGCGAAGCGGCGATCGCTCCAGCCGACACCGCATGGCGTGACTTCTTCACCGACCCGCGCCTGATCCGCGTGATCGAAACCGCGCTGGCGAACAATCGCGACCTGCGCGTGGCGCTGGCCAATGTGGAGCAGGCGCGCGCCCAATATCGCGTCCAGCGCGCCGATCTTCTGCCGACCATAGCGGTCACCGGCAATGCGACCTATCAGCAGGTTCCCTTCGCCCAGCAGGGGGGCGGCGTATCCGGTCGGACCGATCTCTATTCGGCGTCCGTCGGCATGTCCGCGTGGGAGATCGACCTGTTCGGCCGCGTCCGCAACCTCAGCCGGGCGGCGCAGGAGCAATATTTCGCCTCGGTCGAAAGCCGCAACGCCGCCCAGACGGCGCTGATCGCGGAAACGGCCACGGCATGGCTCACCATGGCGGCCGACCAGGAGAGGCTGCGCATCGCGCGCGACCTGGAATCGGCGTTCGGCAAGACGCTGGACCTTACCCGGGCGCGGTTCGCCAAGGGCATCGCTTCGGAACTGGAAGTCCGTCAGGCGCAGACCAGCCATGATCAGGCGCGCGCCGACATAGCCGCCGTGACGACCCTCGTCGCGCAGGGCCGGAATGCGCTGAATTTGCTGGCGGGAACGACCCTTCCCACGGAGGATCTGCCCGCCGCCATGCCGGAAACGGACGTCACTTTGGCGAACCTGCCCGCCGATCTTCCATCCTCACTGCTGCTGCGCCGGCCCGACATTGCTTCGGCGGAGCACCAGCTTCGCGCCGCCAACGCCAATATCGGCGCGGCGCGAGCCGCCTTCTTCCCCAATATTTCGCTGACGGCCGCTTTCGGCACGTTGAGCATGGGCCTGTCCAACCTGTTCAGCGGGGCAAGCGAACATTGGTCGGTCGCCCCTTCGGCAGGTCTGCCGATCTTCGATTTCGGCCGGAACCGGGGCAATCTGCGCTATGCGCGCGCTACTTATGACGCGATGCTCGCAACTTATGAGAAGAGCGTGCAGACGGGCTTTCGCGAAGTTGCGGACGCTTTGGCGCGACGAGGCACGATGACCGCGCAATTGGAGGCGCAGACATCCCTTCGGGATTCGGCTCGGGTCGGCTATCGTCTTTCCGAGGCCCGCTTTCGCGCGGGGATCGACCCGTTCCTGACCACGCTCGACGCCCAGCGCACCCTCTACAGCGCCGAACAGGGGCTGCTCGCCACCCGGCTGACGCGGGCGGCCAATATGATCGAACTTTATCGGGCGACGGGCGGCGGCCTGAAATAATCCCGCCCGCCGCTTTGGAAGCAAGCGGCGGGAAGCAAAGGCCGCAGCCCGGTCCTATCCTTGTCCCGGTTGATGTGGAAAGGACAGTCCATGACATTCACGCACGCAATTTTCGCCTCGCCCATAGGCGCGTTGACCATGATCGCCAGCGATCAGGGGCTGGCCGCGCTGCTCTGGCCGGATGACGATCCTGCCCGCGTTCCCGTTGAACGTGGAACCGAGGCGCGGGATCATCCGCTGCTACGGCGTGTCGCGGACCAGCTCGAGGAGTATTTCGCGGGCAGGCGCATCCGCTTCGACCTGCCGCTTCATTTTCATGGGACCGAGTTCCAGAAGGCCGTCTGGGCGGCGCTCCTTCGCATCCCCTTTGGCGAGACGCGCAGCTATGCGGACATGGCGCGAGCGATCAACCGTCCCTCAGCCTGTCGTGCGGTGGGGGCCGCGAACGGGCGCAATCCGCTGTCCATCATCGCGCCCTGCCATCGGGTTATCGGGGCCAATGGCGCGCTGACCGGATTTGCAGGAGGTCTTAAGGCCAAGCGTTACCTTCTTGATCATGAACAGAAAATCGCTCGATCAGGAAGATAATGGTGCACCCAACTGGATTCGAACCAGTGGCCTTTGCCTTCGGAGGGCAACGCTCTATCCAGCTGAGCTATGGGTGCGTGTCGCTGGTGCGAAGGGCCGCTTAGCAAAGGCCAACGATGCGCGCCAGCACCAAAATCGCGACACGCCAATCTTATTTACGCACCTTCGTCATCGGCTGGAACTTGCCGAGGCCGCAGCTGGCGCCCTGGGTCAGGTTCGGCGAGTTGTAAAGCACGGTGATGATGTCGACCGAACAAAGCTGCGACAGGCTGGTCTTGTACATGAACCGCCGTTCGAACCCCAGGCTGGGACAGCTGTTGGGCAGCGTGTTTCGATAGATTTTGTTGCCGTTCATGATGAAGTCGATGGTGCGGTCGTCCCGGACATCGGAGTTCTGGATGGCGGGGATGTAGATGCAATCCACCGCCTTGCCGGACGGGACCAGATTGTCGGGCCGCGGCTTGGCGACCGCCGGCGCGACGGCGCAGGTCAGAGCCAGGGCCAGGGCGGCGCGGATGAGCGAACCGGAGCAATGGGCGGACATGCTTCTCTCCTCAAGTCTTGCTGCGCCTGTGACGGCGCCTTGGAGCAGTTTCCGTTCATTGGCCTAGCATAGTCCTGCTGAACCGATCGATAATGACTAGGGTTTATGGAATGCGCGCACTGGCCTTCGGCGCGGGGCTCTTGGGCTTGTAACGGCACAGGTCCGCAACGATGCAGCGCCAGCATTCGGGCGTCCGCGCCTTGCAGACATAGCGGCCATGCAGGATCAACCAGTGATGGGCGTCCCGCCGGAACGGGCCGGGGACGCGCTTTTCCAGCTTGAGTTCGACGGCGAGCGGAGTCTTGCCCGGCGCCAGTCCCGTGCGATTGCCGATGCGGAATATATGCGTGTCCACCGCGAAAGTCTCATGCCCGAAGGCAGTGTTCATCACGACATTCGCCGTCTTTCGGCCGACGCCGGGCAGGGTGGTCAGGACATCCCGGTCCTGCGGAACCTCGCCGTGAAAATCGCGCACCAATATTTCCGACAGGGCGATGACATTCTTCGCCTTCGCGTTGAACAGGCCTATCGTCTTGATATGCTGCTTGAGGCCGTCCTCACCCAGCGCCACCATCTGCGCGGGCGTTTCAACCTCGCGAAACAGGGCGCGGGTCGCCTTGTTCACGCCCACGTCGGTCGACTGGGCCGACAGCACCACCGCGACCAGCAGCTGATAATCATTACCATATTCCAGCTCCGTGCGCGGCGCGGGATTGGCTTCGGCCAGCCGGCTGAAGAAATCGAAGATCTGGTCCTTGTTCATGCGCGCTTAGAGGCCAAGCACGCCCTTCATGTCATAGCGCCCGGCGGGTTGACCCAGCAGCCAGCGCGCGCCCTTAACCGCCCCGCGCGCGAAGATGGTGCGGCTTTCGGCGCGATGACCGATTTCGATCCGTTCGCCTTCGGCCGCGAAGATCACCTGATGATCGCCCGCCACCGATCCGCCCCGCAACGCCGCGAAGCCGATCGCGCCCGGAGTGCGTGCGCCGGTGATGCCGTCGCGGCCACGCTCGCTATGTTCGGCCAGCGCGATGCCGCGCCCACTCGCGGCCGCCTCGCCCAGCAGCAGCGCCGTGCCGGAAGGCGCGTCCACCTTGTGCCGGTGATGCATTTCCACGATCTCTATGTCCCAATCGTCGCCGAGCCGCGCCGCCGCCTGTTCGACCAGCGCGGCGAGCAGGTTGACGCCGAGCGACGTATTCCCCGTCTGCAACACCGCGATGGAACGGGCAGCCTGATCGATCAGGCCGTGATGCACGTCTTCCAGCCCGGTAGTCCCGACCAGCACGGGCTTCCCCGCTGCGATGCAGGCGTCGAGATGCGCCGCCAGCCCCCCCGGCACGGAAAAATCGATCAGCACGTCGCTTTTTTCAGCCAGGGCCAGCGGATCGGCGGAGATGGCGAGCCCCGGCAATATCTCGCCGCCGCCCTCCCGAGCGGTTCCGCCGACGACATCAAGGCCGGCCTCGGCCGCGACCTGCGCAATCGCGCGTCCCATGCGCCCTGCCGCTCCGAAAATGCCGATCTTCGTCATGATGTCGCTGGTTCCTGAATTGTGTGTCAGCCCGATGCCAGAGTGAACCGGCTTTGTCATCCCGATGCTGGGGGAATGATTGCAGCACCCATAGCGTCCAGGCATCCAAACGCGCTAGGATCGCCTGATGGACGACATTCGCAACATCGTGATCCTGACCGGCGCGGGCATTTCCGCCGAAAGCGGCCTCGCCACCTTTTGCGGGCCTGACGGCCTCTGGGAAGGGCATCGCGTCGAGCAGGCATGTAGGGCCGAACGCAGGGATTATTCGCGATGAGTTGGATTGCTGGCTATACAATTGGGGAATTGGATGCCGCTCAAGAGCGATATAGCCTCGTATTTCCGCCCGACTTGATCGATCTTCTTCTCGAAAAGCAGCCTGCGGACGGATACAATTGGCGCGGCGATGACAAGCGCATATGGGAAATGCTAAGTTGGCCTTCTGATCGGCTTCAGTTCGATCTGGAAAATAATGGCTTGTGGTGGCCTGAATGGGGTGATTGTCCTGCAAGTG
>DASVOF010000109.1:0-30001 GCA_036383495.1 Sphingobium sp.
GAGATCATATTCCGACTGAGGAACTATGCTGAGTTCACCATGCATTTGGCGGTCTCCTGTGCTAGATTGGCGAAAGTGGGTCGGCATAGTCCTGTCCGATTGGACCCGACTGACAGCGGTTGGCTATATGGATAGCGCGTATCGTGAGAGGCGCTCTCGACGTCAGATCGAGGGGCCGCTGGCTCCGTATTTTGGGGCTTACTCCGAGTATCTTGCGGATCTCGGCTATTCCTATGTCTCGCACAAAATGAAGACGTTCATCGTCGGCGACTTCAGCCGATGGCTCGGCCGCCGGGGGCTCGGGCTCGGCGAATATGGCCCGGAGAATGAAGCGGCGTTCATTCGCGGCTCCGCGAGGCGCCATTCCTCCAAGCGGCGCGGTGAGCGCTTCGTTCTGGATAGCCTGAAGACCTGGCTGCGCGAAACCGGCGTTGTTGAGGCACCGGCCTGCGAGCCGACTGACACCCCGGAACTGGAGCGGATGCTGCAGGAATACCGCGTGTACCTTGCGGATGATCGCGGCCTCTCGCCGCCGACGATCGAAAACTACAGCGGATATATCAGGCGCTTCCTGACCAGCGTGTGCGATGGGCAAGACCTTGAGCTGGGCACCATCCAGGCGACGGACATCACCGATTACGTTCGGCGTCACGCGCCGAAGGATCGAACCTTCGCGGCGGCGAAGGACACGGTGACCGCGCTGCGATCCTTCTTCCGGTTCGCGCGCTACCGCGACTATATCCAGAGCGATCTCGCCGCGACCGTGCCAAGCGTTCCGGGCTGGTCGATGACATCGATCCCGCGCGCGATGCCGGCGGAGTGCGTCCGCCGGCTGCTCGACGCAAGCAAGACCTGGCGCACGCCATCGGGTCTGCGGAACCATGCGATCCTGTTGCTGCTGGCGCGCGTCGGGTTGCGCGCACGCGAGATCATCCTTCTCGAGCTCGAAGATATCGACTGGGCTGAGGGATACCTCAGGGTGAACGGAAAAGGTCGTCAGCAGCGACCGCTGCCCTTGCCCCATGACGTCGGCGAGGCGATCGCAACCTATCTGAAGGACGGGCGCCCGACCTCGACGTGCCGACGGGTCTTCCTGCGTTCGCGGGCGCCGTTCGATACGTTGAAGGCGAGCAGCGACATCGGCCAGATCGTCCGACGCGCGACCCGGCGCGCCGGGATGGCGCTTGAACACGCAGGGGCGCACCAGCTTCGTCATGCGCTTGCCGTCGACATGCTGCGCCAGGGGCTCTCGCTGACGGAGATCGGCCAGATGCTGCGTCATGGCAGCCCCGATGCGACGCGGCGATACGCCAAGGTCGATCTTGATGCCTTGCGGGAGGTGGCGCTGCCATGGCCGGGAGACCTGCCATGAGCGATCTGCGCCAGGGGATCCTCGAATATCTGGAGCTGCGGCGCTCGCTCGGCTTCCGGCTGAAGAAGGATGAGCTCTATCTTCGGGACTTCGCCGACTTCATGAAGCGGCGACGTGCGCCTCACATCACGGCGAAGCTGGCGGTGGAATGGGCGCGACGGCCTGCGTCGACCAATGCGAACTACCATGCCGGGCGGCTGCGCGCGGTGCGCAGCTTCGCACGGCACCACATCCAGAACGATCCCAGAACCGAGGTGCCTGCCGCCGATCTGCTGCCGCGGCAGCGTAGCGCGTTCCAGCCCCATATCTTCAGCCAGGAGGAAATAGGTCGCATCCTCGCGGGCAGCTTGCGTCAGTGGGGCGGAGCCACCCGCTTTTACTGCCTGGGCCGATACACGATCTACGGGCTGCTGAGCGTGACGGGCATGCGCGTGAACGAAGCGCTGAACCTCGACGTCGAGGACGTCGATCTCGAGGATGGTGTTCTCACCATCCGCAACACCAAGTTCGGGAAATCCCGCCTGGTGCCGGTGCATGCGACGACGCTCGCCGTGCTCAGGCGCTATCGGCACGAGCGCGACACCTTCCTCGCCGGCAGGATCGTCAACGCGTTCTTCGTATCGACCCATAGCCGCCGCATCACCATCCACGCGCTGGATCGGGCGTTCTGGAGGCTGACATGCCGACTGGGCTTGCGTAGCCGGACAGATCACGTCGGGCCACGGCTGCATGATCTGCGGCACACGATGGCGATCGAGGTCCTGCGCCGCTGCTACAGCGTCGGCGCCAATCCCGAACGGCGGCTGCCCGCCCTGTCGACCTACCTCGGGCATAGCCACCTCAACTTCACCTACTGGTATCTGCACCAGAATCCGGGGCTGATGACGGAGGCGATGGAACGTCTTCAGCATCGGTGGGAGGCTCCAGCATGACACCCGCGATCCCGACGTTCTCGACGCTCCTGCAGCGCTTCTTCACGCAGCGGCTGATGCAGCAGAAGCGGGTCAGCGCGCATACGATCAGCTCGTATCGCGACACCTTCCGCATGTTGCTGCTGTTCGCCCGGAAGAGGTTGCGGACATCGCCCAACAAGCTGCCGTTCGAGAAGCTCGACGCGCCATTCATCGCTACCTTCCTGAACGAGCTCGAGAAGACGCGCGGCGTCACGGTGCGAACCCGCAACCTGCGCCTGACCGCGATCCGCTCGTTCTTCCGGTTCGCGGCGTACGAGATGCCGACGCACAGTGGCCAGATCCAGCGAGTGCTCGCCATGCCCGCCAAGCGGTTCGATCGCAGGCTGATCGACTTCCTGACCCGCGCCGAGGCCGATGCCCTGCTCGCAGCGCCGGACATGGCAAGCAGGATCGGCCGCCGCGATCACGCGCTGTTGCTGACGACGCTGCAGACCGGCCTGCGCCTGTCGGAGGCGACGAGCCTGCGTCGTCGTGACATCACGTTCGACACCGGCACTCATCTCGAGATCCTCGGCAAGGGGCGCAAGCACCGCGTCGTCCCACTCTGCAAGCCGGTTGCTGATGTCCTGAGAGCATGGCTGGACGAAGCCGCTCCCACTGACGATGACATCGTGTTCCCGAGCATGAGAGGCGGACGACTGAGCGCGGACGCCGTCGCCCACCTGCTGGAAAAGCACCTCGCCACCGCTGCCGGCGCCTGCCCGTCGCTCAAGCAGAAGCACATCACCTTCCACTGTCTGCGGCACACGACCGCGATGGACCTGCTCCATGCCGGCGTGGAGCAGACGGTGATCGCGCTGTGGTTGGGGCACGAGTCCATCGAAACGACCCAGATCTACCTGGATGCCGATCTGGAGCTGAAAGAGAAGATCCTCGCCCGGACGATCCCCTTCGATACCAAGCCGGGCAAGTTCCGCCCCGACGACCAACTTCTGGCCTTCCTCAACCGCCTGTAGGAGACGACTATGCCGACACCACTCGGCCAAATTACCCAATGCTGTCACGGTGTTGGCCTCCCGAAACCCTCGTCAGTCGGGATAGTCTGGCTGTCGGCATATGATCTCATACTCGCGCCCTGGCGCGGCTAGGAGGCTGACATGGCAGAGCTGAAGTTGGGAAAGCTTCCGGACCGGACGCCGGTCAAGCTCGGAATTACGATAACGCCGGACCTGCAAGCCGCCTTGCAAGCATATGCAGCGATCTATGCCGAAATCTATGGGATCGAGGAGCCAATCGCCGAGCTGGTCCCCGCGATGCTCGCGGCATTTCTCGAGAGTGACCGCAGCTTCTTGCGTGAGCGCGACGCACGGCTCCGGGGACAGAAATGATCGAGCGGGCCTGGGAGCGAAAGATCGAGCCGCTCACGGTGCGGATTTCGACCGCAGTGCGGATAACTGGGCTCAGCCGGTCCCGCATTTACGAACTGATCCAGTCGGGGGATCTTGAAACGGTCAAGGTCGGGCGCGCGACGCTGGTCAATTACCAGAGCTTGAAAGGCCTTACGCAAAGCTGAGCGCATGCTTGGAAAGTGGCAATGGTGAGGGCGGTGTTTCAAGAAATTGCCTTTTGGTCCGTCCAGGGTGGACCAAGCGAGGCGTTCGTAAAGCGACTGATCGGCTTGATCTGCCATTTCGCGTCCCTATGCGAGGACCGATGTGGCGGGATCGAAAATCCCCCTGACTCTCTTGTCACTCTCTATTTTTGTCAGAAACATGCCACATGAATCTGACAAATCCGGTTGGAGATTTGTCAGAAATGCGTATACACGCTTCTGACAAAGGAAGCGACATGCGTGGACCTGGCCTCGATCTCAAAGCTGCCATGATGAACCGGATGGCCAGTGCCGACACGCCGTCAGCCTGGACGCCGCGAGATTTTCTCGACCTCGGATCGCGCGAGGCGGTCGATCAGGTGCTGCATCGCCTGGCACGTAGCGGGGACATCCGTCGCATCACGCGTGGCCTCTACGACAAGCCGAAGGTCAACAAACTCACCGGGAAGCCCAGCTACCCCGATCCACGCTCCGTTGTGGACGCGCTGGCGCGTCGTGACCAGGCGCGCATTCTGGTCGATGGGATGACGGCCGCGAATGATCTTGGCCTGTCCGACGCGGTGCCGGCACGGATCGTGGTTCATACCGATGCTCGGTTGAAACCGATTGCGCTTGGCAACCTCCAGATCGACTTCAAGACCACCGCGCCCAGCCGTCTCCATTGGGCGGGGCGCCCAGCCATGCGGGTCGTCCAGGCACTGCACTGGTTGCACGATGCGGGCGGCGACACCGACCCCGCCGTTGCCAAGCGCCTGCGCAGCATCTTCGCCGACCCCGATCATGGCGCCGCCATCGTCGACGATCTCGCCGCGGACATGCTGGCCCTTCCGTTCTGGATGCAGCAGGTCCTGCGCGGCACGATGCCGGCCGAGCCGCCGGCTGCCATGCGGAAGGCCACCCGGGCATGACGATGAACACCGCCTATGCGCAGATCCTGGCTGCCGACCCGGCCGACCGGCAGGACCTGTTCGTCGGAGCCGGACAGCGGCTCGGCACTGCGCCCCAGAATATCGAGAAGGATTTCTGGGTCTGCTGGACGCTCGATGCGCTGTTCAACGGTCCGGCCTCCCGAGGCCCTCGTTTCCTGTTCAAGGGCGGGACCTCGCTGTCCAAGGGCTTCGGTCTCATCGAGCGCTTCTCCGAAGACATCGATATCACGGTCTTTCGCGGAGACATTGGCGAGGAGGCCAGCGTCGAGGCGCTCGAGGTGATGTCAGGCAAGAAGCGCCAGGCCAAGCTCGACGCAATCAAGGCGGCGTGCCAGGCATTCATCGGCGGTGATCTCCTCGCACAACTCTCGGCGACGCTCGCCGAAGCGATCACGGCCTCCGGGCAAGAGACAAGCCACGCAAGGGTGGAACTCGATACCGACGATGAGAGCCGGCAGAGCCTCCTGCTCTGGTATCCGAGCGTCACGGCGGCGTCCGACGGCTATATCCGCAAGGCTGTGAAGATCGAATCGGGCGCGAAGTCCGCCCTCGACCCGCATGCCAGTCGCGTCATCACCCCCTACCTCGCCGACGACCTGCCGGACCTCGACCTCACCATCGACAACGTCACGATCGTCGATGCGGAACGAACCTTCTGGGACAAGGTCGTCATCCTGCACGGCCTGCGCCGCTGGTTCGATGTGCGCCAGGTTCTGCGTGCAGGCGGCCAGCGCGTGTCGCGCCATTATTATGATGTGCATCAGTTGATGACCGCCGGGATTGGCACCGCGGCGATGGCCAATCCGGAGCTCGGCCGCGACTGCGTCGCCCATGCCCGGATGTTCTTCAACAGCCGCGATCTCCACCTTGCCCATGCCGAGCCGGGCAGTTTCTCGCTGAATCCGACCACTGCGATGATCGCCGAACTGCGCCGCGACTATGGCGCGATGGCCGGCATGATCTTTGGCGACGTGCCGCCGTTCGACGACGTGCTCGCCACCGTCGTGGGGCTTGAGCGCGAATTGAACGGAACAGCCGCATAATTCTCGCGCATGGCATTGACCCGGTCGGCATTCCGCGTGGGAAGGCATCCCTGCAGGGTATATATTGGGATTACACCCTGCAGGGTATGGGAGGCTTACCGTCTGGGGCGGCCCCGCGGACGCCCAGCCTTTGGCTTCCTCACCTTTGATTTGCCGGAAGCGGCCTTAGGAGGTCTTGGCGCCGCAGCAGCCTCACGCAGACCGTCCAGGTAATCCGACCAGTGCTGCATCATGGCGACACGCTCGTCCCAATATTCACCGCGCGCATAGGCGCGACGGACCGCCGAGGTGTCCTGATGGGCAAGCTGCCGCTCGATCGCATCCGGGTTCCACTGGCCCATTTCATTGAGCAGGGTCGCCGCCATCGCCCGAAAGCCATGGGCGGTCATTTCCCCGGTTTCATAGTTAAGTCGACGCAGCGCCTGGTTGACGCCGGTCTCGGACATGGGTCGCCTCGGGCTTCCCATGCACGGGAACAGATATTGGCGGTGCCCAGTGATTTCACGCAATTCCTCGATCATGGCCAGCACCTGCCGGGACAGCGGCACCCGGTGCGGCCGCCGCATCTTCATTTTCTCTACGGGAATCGACCAGATCGCCTTTTCGACATCGATCTCTGCCCACTCGGCCTGGCGGAGCTCGCCGGGCCGAACGAACAGGTGCGGGGACAGCCGCAGCGCCATCCGCGTCACCGCCTGCCCGGTATAGCCATCCATGGTCTTCAGCAGGACGCCGACATCATCGGGATCGATAATCGCCGCGTGGTGGACGGCCTTGGGCGTGGTCAGCGCGCCGCGCAGGTCGGCGGCTACATCGCGATCGCAGCGCGCCGTCGCAATCCCGTAGCGAAAGACACGGCTCAGCACGCTCCGCATGCGGCGCGCGCTCTCATAGCGCCCGTTCGTCTCCACCTTGCGCAGGACCGCAAGCGCTTCGTGAGGGGTGATGCCGTCAATCGGATGCGTTCCGATCAGCGGATAGGCCATGCTCAGGAGCCAGCGGACCTTTTCGAGCGTGACGGCGGCTCGACCCTCACGTTCGCACTTGGCGATCCATTCCTGCGCGACTTCCTTGAACGAGGTGGCAGCGGCGAATCTGGCCGTGACCTTTGCCCGCTTCTTCTCGAGGACAGGGTCGAGGCCAGTCGCGAGGGCCTTTCGTGCATCCTCGCGGCGGGCGCGGGCGTCGGCCAAGCTGATTTCCGGCCAAGGGCCGATATGCAGGGTCTTCTGCTTGCCGAGGTAGCGGAAGCTCATTCGCCAAAGCTTCGAGCCGTTTGGTCGGACCGTGAGATGCAGGCCCTGGGAATCGGAAAGGTTGTACGGCTTGGCCGCCGGCTTGGCGGAAGTGATCTGGATATGTGTCAGCATCGTGTTTGTCCCAGCTTGGCCGGGCCGAAACAGGACCAACAAAAACACCAACAAAGTGTTGGTCTTTTGCTGGATTCCGGTGGATCAGCCCGGACGGTTGTCGGGCGATTTTCCGCTGAAAAATGCTGTGAAACCAGTCGCTTGCTGGACGTCCCCGGACGCTGCCGGGGAGAACAAATGGTGCCCAGAAGAGGACTAGCAACCAATTACGAAAATATGACGTAAATCAGCCAAAAATGACGTTATATTGAAGCTCATATGTGCTTTATTATTGTGCCTTTTTCAATCCTGATTCATACACCCCTGCGGGTCCCGTTTGAGGACTCAAACCAGTCGCCCAATCGGGGGGCGCAAAAACGGGGAAATTCATTGATGTTTGACGCACAGAGCGCCTTTGCCAACGAACTGGAAATGCTGGACGGCGCTGTCTGCCATTTCATGGGCTCGGACGTTGCGACGATCACGCAGAAGGATGAGGAGGGGCAGGGCCAATCTATTACACTGGAGGCGGAAGCGATGCGCCAAATCCTGGCGGCCGAACAGGACGGCGCTGTAGGGGCCGTGTCCTACCGCTTCACGGGCGGCGACGCTGTGGCCCTGCACAACGCTGAGGAGCCGGACAGCTCCGTAGTGGTGATGGTCGAGGACCTAGAGAACGCCTTGGCCGCGATGGCCAACTAAGGCGACCTGGAGGGCTCGGGGGCAACCTCGGGCCTTCCGCTATAAGGTTCTGCATAGCCTGGGAGGCAGGCGTTGAGGTGCTGTGCGGGCTGGTGGGTATCGGGGTGGGCTTGATGGTCCTTGCGGGCCTCGTGGCGCTGATCGCTGCCTTGCCCTTGTCGGTGGTGATACTGGGCGCAGCATTTATTATGGCGCTTGCCTTTTAACCGCGTGAGCCAAGCCGCGCCGCCACTTTGCCCAAGCCTGCTAATGCTTTGGTGAATTCGGTTTGCTCCTCCTTGCTTTTGAATATGGGGAATGTCTCGACGCAGCGGACTTGCCATTCCCCAGTGGTCATTCTCATACTGTCCCAGAGCTTGAGCTGCATCTCTTGGCCGCACTGCGCTGTAAGGAAAATTTGGAGCCCATCGAACTTGAGGTAGGGCCGCTTATGCCAGAAGAACATATCGGGAAGCGACCGAACGATGTTCGGAGGGATCGGTGCTTCAAGGTAGAAAATCGTCGTGAAACCGGGATCAATTATCGGAGCCTCGTCCCGCTCAACTAACGTCACATACGGCACAGGCGTTTCCGTCCTACGGTCATCCTCGTCGGCGTGGGACCAAGCCATTTGTCCTGCGACATGGGACACGGAAAAAGGCACGTCGCCTATATTTATAACGGAAATGGCGAGCTGGAATACATGCGGTTTGTCCCGGTCGAAATGCGCCAGCATATTGCCGACCCACGCTCGCATAGCAGACGTATCCGCCAAGGTTTCTTGGTTGTCCTTGCGAAAAACGTAGAGCCTCACCACTCTGGCGATTTGATCCCAATAGGCAAAGATCAATGCGCCCACGACAAATCCGAGCCCGAAAGAATGGGGTAGGTATGATGCCAGTAGAGAAAGTTGCTCTGGAAAGGATCGCCAGCCAAGCAATGCTTTATCTAGTCGCCCTGCCTCAGCGATTTTTTCGACATTGAGGTTCCATATCGGCTGCAAGACGACGGTCCACAGGCAGTAGGTTGCGGTGATGACGATTGCCACGGGCTTCTTTTTGATCGACATGCCCCTTTAATGCCCAGTTTCCATGCGCTTTTACAGGCCTAAGCAACAAGCCGTCACTCGTCAAAAAGCCCCCAGAGTGCCAGCGGCACCCCAGGGGCGTAAGGTCACAGAGGGTTGCCCTCCGCATCAAAGTTTTCTTCGTAACGGCCATACATGCCGAAAGGCCGTCCGCCTGGATTTTCGCCAATGTCCACTAGGACCTGACCGTCCTCCTTCGCGGGCTCAATGTTCAATGCGGCGGCCTTCGCCAAGAGCGTGGCGTTGCGGTGGCGATAAGCCGCCCGCTGTGCATCCTGCGCCGCTACGCCTGCAATGTCGTCCAGATGGCCCCGGAAGGCCTTGGGGTCCTGTTCGGTGAGCACCTGGCCCACTCGTTCCTTCACGCCATTGCGGAACTCTCCGCCCGCCTTCTGGGCCGCATAGTCCAAGGCGCGGCCTGCCATCGCCTTCCAGCCGGTCGGGACTGCGCCGCCGAGCTGTTCGTTTAGGTCGCCGTCCAGAGCTTGGCGGCTGGCCGTAGCGGAATTGCCTTTTGCTTCGGTCCAGAGGATATTTCCCTGGTGCTCAGCCTCCAGCCGGTCCAGCAATTGCCGGACAGAGCCGTTATTGCCCGTCATCCGGCCGATAGCCTCTTGCTTGGTATCATCGCCCAAGGCTCCACGGATGCGGCCTGCCACGTTGCCGGTCGGATGCTGTGCGCCCCAGCCGGTGGCTTCATCAGCCAAGGAGGACCTTGCACCTAGCGCCCAAGACTCCATGGCGGTCTCAGGGATCGAGCGGGCCATTTCGTTGACTTCATGCCCTGAGAGCCCCGCAACGCGCCCACCGGCCTCCAGGGCGTCCCTCTGGGCCATATCGTCCGCGTAGAGCCGTATAGCATCGCCATAGGCCCCATTCTGCGCCCCGAGCTGGTCCCTAAGGTCGCCTGCCCGCGCATTGATATGGACGGAGTTGGTATTGTGGACGGGCTGGCCGGTGGTTGGATTGACGCCCGCCGCTGCCCTGCTGTTGTCGCGCATAGCCCTAATGACCTGATCGAAACCCTCAGTGGAAAGGGTCCGCACGGCGTCAGGGTCTATCGTGCCGTCCGGCCGCATGCGGAGCCCAAGGGCCTCGGGGTCGCGCATGGCGTTACCGATATTCCTGTATGCCTGGGGGAGCGCATCCTGGAAGGCAGGCGTTGCCATGATCGCCTCAATTTCGGGGGTGATGACCATGGGTTGAGCATAGGCTTCCCGATACAGTGGGGCCACTCGGTCCTTTGCGGCGGCCGTCTGGCGTTCGATCTGGGCTAGAGGGTCCGTAACGCTGCCCATCGTGTCTATGACGTGCTGACGGACGCGGACGGCTTCTTGCGCCTTACGGGCGTCCAGTGCCGAACGAACAAGCCGCTGCCCCGGTCCCATGCCGCGAGAGGCCCAGCTCGTGGTATTCCGTAGGGGCTCCGTAATGTCGCCTGGCATCGCTGGGACGCCCATAGTCTGCCTGCGCTCCATTTCGGCCGCGATGGTCTCGGGGGATGCAGCGGGGCCGTGTTGGCCCATGCCCGTAGCGATGTTTCCTTCTTGGAACTGCTCAGCCAGCTTACGGTCCGCAACCTCTCGTGCGCGGTCCTGTCTCGTCAGGAGCTTTTTCCGAAGCACAGCGCGGGGAATGTTCGCCAAGCGTCGAGTAGCGCCGTCATAGCCGGGGACCTTTCCGCGAGCCCAGCGATGCGCCAGCGCGGCTCCTTCTAGGGCGGGAGTTGCTAGGCCTCCCAGCGCGGCCCCAGCTACAGCGGACTGGAAGGCGCTGTCGGCTCTTTCGGCCCAGTCGTCGCCCTCTCCAGCGCCCGAAATGCCGCCGTAGATCGCGCCGAGCTTTGCGCCCTGGAGAACCTTCGCGCCCATTCCGGCACCCTTGGCCACAGCGCCGCCTGGCAGGAGCAATCCGGCCCCCATGCCGCCCAACGTCGAGACCCAGGACAAGCCGGGGTGCTCTTCGTCATACTGGGCCTGGTGGGCCTTGAAGTCCGCCTGTCCCTTTCGGAACGCCTCGCCCACTGGCTGGCCCGTTACGGCCGCCTTGGCAGCGTCGAGGCCGCCTGCCAACTCATCGCCCCAGTTGGGGAGCACGTTGTCCACGACGTCCCCGACGAAGTCGCCGGTTGTCTGGAGTGCCGTGCGGGGAGGCCGGGACTTCGGGGCCGATGCTTCCCCTTGGACCCGCTGGAGGACTTCCTCCTCTGAGACTCCTTCCGGCGCGTCCACCTCAAAGGCGGAGCTGTTTGGTCCCTCAATTATGTATCTCGGCATTACTTTACTTTGCGGATGGTCCAGCCGTTTGCGGACGGCTTGCGGCGGGTAGATGGCGGTGCGAGCGGAAGACCCAAGCGTTTGGAGTAGGCGGTGCGGCTGGTGTCTAGGAAGGTCTGCATATTGGTCAGCGCCTCCTCGTTGGCACCGTCGAAGCTGTAGCGATCTGGAAGGTTCTGAATGGCCAGCTTGCTTTCAAAGTCCGACATGGCCCCTTCGCCTGGAGTGCGCTGAGCTGGACGGACAAGTGTGCGGAGACCGGCTACGGCATTGTCGAAGCGGGCATTAGCCTGGGTCGGCATATACTCTCCGATTGACTTGAGCGGCCCTGAACCTCGCAGGTTCTCGCTGTAGAGCTGGCGGACGCGGTCTAGCTGGGGCTGGATGCGGTCGATTTGGTCCAGAGCGGCTCGGGCCCCGTCGCGGCTTTTGGAGGTCTCGAAGGACTCCCCGCTCTTTGTGGGCTGCATTGTCGCCGCACCATCCTCAGCGTAGTTGTGCCACTGGCCGCCCTTGAAGACGACGCGCTGGCCTGTCTTCGGGTTTGTGGCCGTCTGGCCTTCTTGAAAGTCACTCATTCTATCAATCCAGGATGAAGCCAGTAGGGAGCTTGCCCGACTTGCGGGTTACGCTCGGGGGCGGTTTGGGGAGGCGTGCTGTTGACGCTGCTCGGGCCTCTTTTTGCCTGGCCAACTCCAGGCGCAGGCCTGCCAGCTCCGTTTGAGCGGCGGCGTTTTGGGCTCGGCTGTTCGCCACAAAGTCGCCCCGGTCGCCACTCCGGTCCTGTGCGACTGTCTGGCCAGAATTGCCCATTACGGTCCCGTAAGTGTCATCCCAGGCAGACGGAAGGCCGCGAGCGTCGATGCCGAATTGCTGCGGATTGGCGATTACCTTGGCATAGGCCGCCTGTCGTTGCTCGGGGGGTAGCTTGTTGATGTGATAGATGACGCTTGCCTGGGCCGCCCGCATGTCCTTGGCGCCCATGGCGTTCTTGGCGTCTCGCTCCTCTTGAGCCGCCTTAGCGAACTCGGGGACCCTGCGGATTGTGCGGTTACCGTTGCGGTCCGCCGAAATTTCAAACTGGTTGTCGGGCCCTCCGTAGGTGACAGTTTTCTTGGCATCATCGCGGAGCGTCTGTTGCCCCTTGGCCATAACGCCCGCTGCGGCCCCAAGGCCCTCTCCGAAATTCTGGTTGGAAAGAAAGGCCTGCCCGATGCCTAGCAGCGTTTCCGACACATGGTCCTTGTCCCAGATGGACGCCTTCTTTGTGACGCTGGGCGGAGGGGTCGGTAGGGGCTGCTGGAGCGTGCCGGAACCTGATGGTGGCGGAAAGTCACTGTTGGAACCGAATGGGCCGGTCGCACGGCTAGAGAGGACCCAAGGGGAGGTCGAAGGAAGGAGTGGCATAGTCTCTTAATTTGTTGGAGCTGGGGCCGATGGGGCCGAAAAGTGCTGAGGGTTGGCCATGCGGAGGCCCAAATTATTTAGGACGGAGCGCGCCCGCTGCTTGGCGTCCTGATGCTCTGGGGAGTCCTTAAGCGCGTACCACTCGGAGCGGCGGCCAGAATATTTCCCTGGCATATCCGGCAACATTCCGTCCGCCTGAAGCGTCAAGAACATTCGCGGATCAGTGAGCGGGGCGTCTGGCGCGAGCTGGGCGGCCTCACGCTTGGCCCACGCAGCAAACTTGGCGCAGCGGTAGGGGTCGGTCGCCTCTACCAGTTTCCAGGCGCCGATGGGTGACAGAGCGAACACAGGCTCATCATCGAAAGGATAGAGGGCGATATCGTTGTCCGTCGCGGTCCTGTCGAAGCTGTCGAGTGCGGCGGCCGGAAGGCGCATGGCGGCGCGGAACGCTACCGCTTCGAACCAGGGGACGCCTTCCCACATGAAGACGCGGACGGGCTGGCCGTAGCAGTCGAGGGTAAAGGTCAAGCCGTCTGTTGAAGGCTTAGAGGTCATTGGTGTTCCTGAGTTTTTGAGGGTTAGAGGTTGTGGTTTCGGTTCCCTACGGGTCCCCCTGTGCCGAAAAGGGGCCGGGGTTTTCGTGGCGGGAGGCTGAGAGCGGCGGATGGAACCGGACGGGCTGGAGGGGACCCAAAAATACCGCCGTTTACGAAACTGAAGGACGTAACGGGCCAAGTCATTCTTCGACCGAAACAAGACGAGGGATCGTGTTGCCAGCACCTATCACTCTGAAAATTCCTCTCGGGGCCACTGTCTCAATAATCGACCCATTCAGCGAGGAGCCTGCCCGCCCTCAGGACGCGCGTGCCGCCCTCTACGAGGCGGCAGCGTCTAGCCGAGGCAAGGTGATCCCTAAAGGGATGGCAGGCCTTAGATATGACGTCCAACACAAGTCCGAGAGCGACCGTATGGCCTTCATTCTCGCTGGCGGCTTGGAACTCCAGAAATTCGAGATTTAATGGATTGAAATTCCTCAGCCGGTCGTGTGTGCGTGAAATGTCCGAGCCAAAATTATTTCATTCCAGCGAAGCCGCCTTTTGCGGATTGCGGGCGGCCGGATCGCGCTGGGACCACGGCCAGCGGGCGGAGGGGACCCGCGACACTGGCGGGATTTGTCTGCAATCTCAGTAGCTTGGCCGTCCACCCTCCCACGGTCGAGAGGCGGCGAGCGGTGACGATACGCACCAGGCGGCCAGCCCCTCGCCCGTGCCATTGGCCATAGGTGCGGCCGGGGCACATTGGCCTGATCTGGGACATTTGCCCCTCCTTGCGTCCAGATGCCGAGACACTATCCCGAATGAATGACCTTTGATCCGCGCTGGGAAGGCAAGTCCATCCCTTACAAGCACTGGCATTTCCACAAGCGGCTATACGAGCGATACGGGATCGTCATGGCTCCCGGTGAATTTGGGGCTATGGTGAAGGCCATCAAGAGCGGGAAGGCGCTTATGGTCAACCGGAGAGGCAAGAATCAGCGCATCTACTGGCACAAGGTCCAGAGCGTCCACGAGCGTATCTATGTGCTGGTCGGAAAGGATAGCGCGATCTTGAGCGCCTGGCCGCCCACGAGCCAACTAGCCGATTATCGGAGGCAAGCCCAGGCGCGGCTGGAGGCCGAAAGGGCGCGGCAGCATGTGCAAGTCGATCATACGGATAAGGCCTGCCCGCAACCCGACATTTGACCATTGACCCAGCCTTACAAAATAGACTAACGACCATTACGCAAATTTGTAAGGGCATGGGCTGGTCATGAAAGTGGTTCTTTACTTCCGCGTCTCCACGGCCGCACAGCGCCGCTCGGGCCTTGGCCTCGAAGCACAGCGGGCGGCCGTGTCATCCTTCTGCGGCGTTCGGGGCTGTGAGGTCCTGTCCGAATTTGTAGAGGTCGAGAGCGGCAAGCGTGCGGACCGTCCAGAGCTGACTGCCGCCCTGCATCGCGCCAAGGTCACAGGCGCTACCCT
This sequence comes from Sphingobium sp., assembly GCA_036383495.1. Classification (GTDB taxonomy): domain Bacteria; phylum Pseudomonadota; class Alphaproteobacteria; order Sphingomonadales; family Sphingomonadaceae; genus Sphingobium. The sequence continues at coordinate 14,692 of DASVOF010000109.1, forward strand.
CGTGGTTGCCAAGCTGGACCGCCTCAGCCGTAATGTGGCTTTCCTCGCAACCCTCCAGGACAGCGGAGTTAAATTCCTTGCCGCCGATATGCCGGAAGCCAATGAGCTAACCGTCCACATAATGGCCGCTATGGCCCAAGCGGAGCGCAAGGCTATCTCAGCGCGGACTAAGGCCGCCCTCCAGGCTGCAAAAGAGCGGGGCACTTGGACCAAGGCGGATGGCTCGCCATACAAGGCAGGGAAGCGCCTGGGCAATCCTAATGGGGCTGAGGCGCTGCGCCGTGCCGCGAAAGGAAACGCTGCGGCTGTCGCGGCCTTGAAGGACGATGCGGACCGCCATGCGGCTGACCTCGCCCCGATTGTGGCCGAGCTGCGCGGAAGCGGCGTTACATCGCTACCCGCTATCGCTAAGGCGCTGAATGAGGGACACATGGAGACCCCAAGGGTCGGCAAGTGGTATCCCTCGTCCGTTCGGAACCTGTTGGCGCGGATCGACGCAAAACCGTGACTTTCGGCTTGAAGGACCCTGCCTACCCTTCTCGGCCTCATTGGCGAACGAGAAGCCTCAGCGGGGCTTTTGCGCCTGATAATTCTACAATTTACCCGGATAAAATAATCGGGTGAGGCCTCGCCATTGTGTTGTAATTATGCCACAGTATATCAGGGCCTTGCGGGTGCTGGATGTCGCTTCGGTGCGACGAACCGTTGGTGGCTGGCGTTTCTCGTTAAGGTGGGATTACAGAGGCCGGAGGGACTTATAGGGGACCTAGCGTTTCCGCCTAGACCCTGCAAATCTCCCTCGTCCCCAGCATCAGCCCCTCGTCAGCCAGCCAGGCCTTAAAGGCCGGACGGCCTAACACCTGGGCCAGCTCGGGGGCCGATGAGAGCCCGACCGCTTGCCGAATGTCGATCTTGCGGACCCTCTCAGTCCCTCCAGCCGCGAAACGCCGCCTAATCTCCTCCGCAACGTCCAAACTCCTACCCGTCAGCTCCCCAGCACCGAACGGCCGCCAGTCCCTTATCGCCGCGCCTGGGAACGTTTCGGCCAATAGCGCCTTGGTGTCCTTCCCGGCCTTGCCGATCACATAGGCCTCACAGTAACCGCAAACCCCATCAGCCCCATTCCGCACATTGGCGCGGCATATAGCCTGCAAGAGGTTGTGGCGGTGCTCCCCGCCCGCAATGCGGCTGAGGGTCTCCCGGTCGAGCCCTTGGGACGGAACGCGGCCGGAGGCGGCGATATGGTGGGCCGTGTAGGCGGCATCGGTCATATGCCAGAGGCTCAGCACCATGACCCTGCGGACATGGCGGTAGGCGTTCGTGGCATTGTGGCGTCCCCAGTTGAGGAAGTGGAGCCGCTCGGGATTGGCAACCTGGGCTTTCAGCTCGTCCAGGACCTTATCATCGCCTCGCGCCTGGTGGTGAACGATAAGCCACTCCTCGGCTGGATCAGCATTGATGACAGAGGCAGCGCCCTCCAATATCTCGCGGCGGGCTTCAGGGTCATTCAGCGCCGAACGGCTGGACGCCCTGTCCCAGTGGTGGACCGTCAGGCGGCTATATATGCGGCCGGGGGCTGGAAGGCGCGATAACGCCATGCCGCTGTCTTCCATCGCCTGGTAGGTCTCCCGGACCCGCCCGGAGGCGTCGAGAACGAGAGCGGGCAGGAAGTCGGCCGGGAGGGGTGTGGTGGCGGAGGCCAGGACCTTCCCCATGCGATTATCGCTGAGAATGACTGCCTCCCGTCCAAGAATGGAAGCCAGCGCCGACCATGCCTGTTTCTGAGTCCCTGAGAGGCCCGTGGGAGGGCGATGCGGGATCGCAAGGTATCTGGGTAGCCAAATCGGGCGGAGAGTCTCAGAGGACTCCACAAAGGCCGTGAGGGCGTCCAGACCTTCAGCGGCTTTCGGGTGGGCGAGACGAATAGTGGCCGGGATACCTTTGAGGACGTCGAGCCGGACAGTCACCGGCTGGGCCGGGAGGAAACTTTCGTCCCAGATGCGGAGCGCACGGGGGCGGCTCAGATAATGGAATTTGTCAGCTTCAGCGAAGGAGCGTCCAGCCGTCCAGCGGCGGAGCTTCTCATGGGTCGTAAAGAGGACGGGAGCGGCGTCAGGGTCGGAAAGGCCCATTTCGTTCATGGCGTCCAGACCTTCCGCCACCGTAACGGCGTAGTCTCGACGTTCAAGGCCTGCGCGATCCACATAGGCCCGTATTTCTTCGTGACGGGACAGGACGATCAAAGCGCCGTGGTGATGGCTGAAGCCGTCTTCTTTCCATGACCGGAGAAAATCACAGATTGCCGATGACTTGCCTTCTCCGGGGTCCATTGATGAAAGGACCAATTGAGGGGAGGAGCTTGAGGCAGCGTTAAGCTGACTTATCGCTACTTTAAGTTCCTTCATGTTATTCTCTTAAAATAAATATCATTGTCCACCTTCAAGAACCTTTAAGTTCTTAAAGTCCCATAGTTCCTTATGGGGAGTTACTAACTTGGTGTCCTCCACGGGGTGCCGCCCGCTGTGTGCGCTGTCCTTACGTCGGCATTAATGCACATGGTTTCTCCCTACGTGTGAAGTAACTCGCTGCTGGTGGGGGATCATTGGCCGAAACCAATTCCCCACGCTGGGGAGTTGTTCTTAGATGGGGGATAATTGCGACCCGTCAGATGGCGACAAGCGGAGCGGATAGTTGTCCTTAGGTGGGCATTAATTCCAAGGCATTGAAATATATTGATATTTTTAAGGGGTGATTTTCGGGTGTTTTCGGTCGTTCAACGGCCCAAGCGAAGACAGTTTGCGCCAGAGGTGACAATCTGGCGCCTCTCCCTTGCAACACGCCTAAACAGCCCCTTAACCTCCACCCCCAAACAGGGGAAAACTATGAAGAAGTTGGCAATTGCGACCGCTCTACTCATGCCCGTTCAGGCGTTCGCTCAGGCCGGTCCGGTGGGCTCGGGCCGGTTCGTCATCGTCCACAGTCCGCACGTTCAGCGCGACACGGTCCTCTTGGACACGGCAACCGGCAAGACCTGGCAGCTCCAATCCGCCGCCTTTAGGGAAGGAGAGCCGGAGGTCTGGGAGCCCATGACTCGCATGGACAACGCGGCGGAAGTGGCCGAGTTGAACAGATATAATCCGCCAAAGCCTCAGCCTCCGAAATGAGAGCGGATCGCGCCTTATCCTTCTAAAGTCAGCACCAATGCACCGCCCGGAACCGTGAGGCTCCGAGCGGCTGGCAGGACAGTTGTTCTTAGATGGGGGATAATTGCCGGTTTTCTGCGGCTTTCAGGCCCTAAAGGCGGGTCGGACCAATGCCCCGCTGGCGTAACAGCTTCGCCGACGCTTGCGGCGATCAGCGCGGGCGATAGGATTTCAATGGCCTGGAATGTCGGCGCGGGGGACTTGGAGGCGTCGATGGTCAGTAAGGGGCTGGTGGTGGATTAGTTGATTGTTGGGGTATGCATCAAATCGGGACGCTATGAAGTTGATTGTTGATAAAGATGTAAGGCTTGCGTTTATTAACGCCACTAGCTTTCACGAGGCCGCACTTCGCTGTCGCTTTCCGGCAGATCAAATCGAAGTCTCTCCGATGATCGTGAACTATGCGTTGGCTTGCGAGCTATACCTTAAATCTCTTCTTATGGCCAACGAGACGCCTGACAAACGAAACCACGACTTGGCCATCTTGTTCGACAAAATTCCGTTGGAATTGCGTCGGCGGGTGGAAGACATTTTCAAGTCAGGAAGCGGGGGCGAAGAGTGCCTAGCCGAGTGTCTAAGAGACATTGGAGACGCATTTGTTAAGTGGCGATACCTGCATGAATTTAAGATACCTCGGTTTCGGTTAGGCGTTCTTGAGAGATTTACTCAAAGCCTCTTAATTTGCATCGGGCGATACCTGCCTCATCTGATAGCTGATGACCTGCCCCGCTTTCACCAGCTTCTGAGGCTCGATAGCCGGGCATCCGCCTAAGCTGCCAACGTCTCCAGCACGAGCCGCCGCATAAGCCTGCCCTGGCCGGACAAGGACATAAGGACCTCACGCTCATTCATCGGATTTCGCTGGCGCTGGATGAGCATGTGCCCTTCACCCTTCCAGCGGTTGCGCTCTCCCAGGTCCATAAAGTGCCTTGAAGCCGTCGAGAGGTTCGTCCCCAGCTCCTCCGCATATTCGTGCAACGGCTTGTCCTCCTCCAGGGCGACGGCCAAGAAGGCTTGGACAACCTGAGTGGGGACAGTCGGCCCCATCATGGCCCGGAAGTGACGAAGAGCCCTGTAAAGGCGCTGGAGGGCTTCACGCTCCTGCGGTGACAGAGTGTCCATGGTTTTCCCTTTCGATGGCGTGCGACGCCCTGAGCTGCCTTGCGAGGGCGCGAATGATGCTGATAGGCTGGAGGAGCTACGGGCCGATCTTGGCCTTCCCCGGTAAGACGGGGATAAGGGTGTAGGTAACGATCCCTGAGGCCCGTAGCGCCCTTAGCGTGGCTTCCAGGGCTTCACGCCCGAGAGGTCGAGGCCGGAGTATTCCAGGTCATCAATGTAGCGACCCAGGGACTTGCGGCTTCCGTATCCCTCGTTCGCTGTCGCCCCGGAGCGATAGTGCCCCTGGATATATTCGCGGGCATCTTCCGGGATGCCTGAAGCGCGGGCGGCGGACGTCCAGTTATGGCGGAACTCACGAGCGGCCCTGCGGCCCTGTCCGGCCGGGAGGATGCCCTTCTCCTGCACGATCCCATTCCACCATTCGGAGAAGCCCTGAAAGAGGAGCTTACGCTCTCCCTTGGTCCTCAGCTTGGGGAAAAGGGCGGTCTCGCCGCTCGCCTTCACATGCTCAACATAGCCAAGGAAATTTAGATCGAGCATTGCCTTAGGCACAGGAAACTCCCGGCGTCCCGCTCTTTTGCCTTTGGCCGTCTTGAGGCTCCGTGCGCCTTTATGGGGGTGGACGCCTTCGTCGGTGATCCTAAGCCGCCAGCTCCCATCGGCAGCGTCCGGGTCCTGGAAGACGTCCGAAACCATGAGCTGGGCAATCTCTTCAGGCCGCGCCCCAGTCCAGAGCAGCAAAAGGGGAATCCAATAACAAGCCTCGCCTTTCCCCTGTGTCGGGCGGTCGCCAGCCGTAAAGACCGGGAGCGCAAAGATTGCGTGCAACTCATCAAGCGAAAGCTGTTTCGGTTCCTCGGGCTTTTCGGCCACAAGATACTTCCGGGCCTTGAAGGGGTTGAGCAGCTCCTCAGGGATCAACCCATCCTCTTCCTGCGCTTTGGTCCACAGGGCGGCCAATGCCCCCAGATGGGTCATAAGCGTCTTGTGGGTAAGCCGGGGGACGTCCTGGTCCCGATAAAGCTCCACAACGTCCTTCAGGAGCAACTCCCGATGAGCGGCGGGGAGTTTTGCGGGGCGCTGGCCGAGAAGCTGGAGCCAGTCTGTTACGGCCGCCTTCGTGATTCGAGCAGGCACAGGCTTGAGGAAACCCTCACGGAAAAAGCGTAAAGCTGTCCGGGCGGCCTGCTTGGTGGCCGGACCGACTTTCCTTAGCGGGTTCTCCAGGATTTTCTCTGCAATATCCTCGAAGCTGACGCCCTCGGCCGCCCCGGAGCTTTTGGGGCCTTCCAGCGACGAAGGCGGAGAAGGAGGGGGAGGCGCGGGAACAATCGAGCCCCCCAGAGCGGCGAGGGCATCTGGCGCATAATCCACGGCACCGGCATTGAGCGCCTTGCAGAGCCGTTCAAAGCCTACAGCGTCTTGCGGGTCGCGGACGAAGCGACGGTTAGCCAGGAGGCCCTCAGCGGACTTCGACCAATGCTCCACAATTTCGTCGGTGTCGCCTTCACCCTGCCAGCGCACGAAGTCGGAGAGCTTCTCTTCCCAGAAGTTGCGGGCAGGAATGGCGAAGGCGTCGCCCCGCGTCTCTAGCGCCTTCCGGTCGGCTTCGCGCCATTCGTGGACGAATAGCTTGGCAAGGTATCCGATATGCTCGGTAGTCAGCGGATCGTAAGCCGCGTCCTTCCGCTTCCGGGCCGCCGCGACATTTGCTTCCCACTCGGCATTTGCCTCCCGCCAAATGTCCAGGGCGTCCCCTTCCGCAAGAGAAGCGGCCTTGAGGCTTCGCTTTAATTCCTTTGGGGGCGTGGACCTGTCGGGGGGAGTATCCAGGAACGGCAACAGCTCAGGCGGATAGGGCCGACGATAGGACAGCCGCCCGGTTTTCTTGTCTTTCAGGACGTGAGCCAAGAGCTGCCCCATAGCGCGAAATGTGCCCTTTCTTGTGCCGCTTTTTCAGCGATCAGGGTCATATTTTCGCAGAAATCCAAGGCTTTCATGACCTTAGAGAACAAATGGTGCCCAGAAGAGGACTCGAACCTCCACGACCTTGCGATCGCCAGCACCTGAAGCTGGTGCGTCTACCAATTCCGCCATCTGGGCACGGGGTAGGAGCGGGCGATTAGCCGCTGGTCCGGTGGCTGTCAATCACGCCGCCTGCATTATTTTCTTATATTTTGGATTTCCGCGCATCCGCTTCTATGGGGCGGATAAGACTTTGCCGCCCATCTTGTGGAGACCGCCATGGAAGCCCCGCAAACCGCGCCGCCCGCCTTCTTCGCCCGCCCGGACGGCCTGCGCCTCGCCTATCGTCATCGCAGCGGGAGCGGGCCGACCCCCACCCCGACCATTGTCTTCCTGCCAGGCTATATGTCCGACATGGAAGGGGGCAAGGCGATCGCGCTCGACGCCTGGGCCGGCGAAGCGGGGCGGGCGATGTTGCGGCTCGACTATGGCGGCAATGGCGCGAGCGAGGGGCGGTTCGAGGATGGCACGCTCGCCAGCTGGCGCGACGATGCGCTGCTGTTGATCGATGCGCTGACGCAGGGGCCGCTGGTGCTGGTGGGCTCCTCCATGGGCGGCTGGCTGGCGCTGCTGATCGCTCTGGCGCGGCCGGATCGGGTGGCGGGGCTGGTCGGCGTCGCCGCCGCACCGGACTTTACCGACTGGGGCTTTACCGACGCCGACAAGGCGCTGCTGGCCACCGAGGGCCGGATCGTCGAGCCGACCCCCTATGGCGACCAGCCCTATGTCACGACGCGCGCCTTCTGGGAATCGGGTCAGGCGCTGCGGTTGTTGGAAGCGGAGATCCCGATCGACTGCCCGGTGCGCCTGCTCCACGGGCAGGAGGATCGCGACGTGCCCTGGCAGGTGGCGCTTAGGATCGCGTCGGCCGCGCGTTCATCCGATGTGCAGACGCTGCTGGTTAAGGATGGCGACCATCGCCTTTCCCGCGATGCGGACATCGCCTTGCTGATCCGCACCGTCTCCAGCCTTTTGGACCTGCTCTGATGGCCTTCCTCCTCCCCCTGCTGCTGTTGACGCCCCAAGCCTATGATCCGGAGATCGAGGCGGTGATGAACCGGCGCAAGAAGGAAGCGGTTGCTCCTGCGCCCACGCTGTCGCAAGCGCCCGCCGCGAAGGATGGCCGCATTCCCGTGCCGGAGAAATTCGCCAAGCCCTTCCAGGCCTGCCTCGATCAGGCGATCGAGTCGCCCGAGCAGGGCGTCGCCTTCGCGCAGAAGTGGCGGATGGAGGGCGGGAGCTTTTACGCCCGGCACTGTATGGGCTTCGCCTATGCGCGGGAGGAACGGTGGGCGCCCGCCATGGTCGCTTTCGAGCAGGCCGCCGACGAAGCCGAACGCAGCGGCGAGATGGCGCAAAGCGCGCGGCTGTGGGCGCAGGCCGGCAACGCCGCGCTTGCGGCCGGCGACGCCGCCAAGGCGCGCACCAGCTTCGACGCCGCCCTGGCGCGCGGCCTGCCCGACGGCATCGAGAAGGGCGAGGCCCATCTCGACCGCGCCCGCGCGCTGGTGGTGCTGGCCGATATCAAGGCGGCGCGGGAATCGCTCGATATCGCGCTGGTCCAGGCGCCGCAGGACCCGCTCGGCTGGTTGCTGTCGGCCACGCTCGCGCGGCGTTCGGGCGAAATGAAGCTGGCGCAGGCGCACATCGCGCGCGCCGTCCAGCTTTCCCCCGACGACGCGTCGGTGGCGCTGGAGGAGGGGAATATCGCCGTCCTCACCGACCATGCCGATGTCGCCCGCTCGGCCTGGCAGCGCGCTGTGAAGCTCGCGCCGCAGTCGGCGGCGGGCAAGGCGGCAGCCGACAATCTGACGCGCCTGCCGTCGGGGTGATGCTGACATTCTGATCCCTCTCCCTTGAGGGAGAGGGCTGCGCAGACTTGGCGGCTTGCCGCCCTAGTCGTAGCTGGGTGAGGGGGATGCGATCCATCGGATCGCGCGGGCCGCAGGCCCGCTCCCCCTCATCCAACTTCGCCTAGGCTCCTTCGTCGCCAAGGCTGCGTATTCTTCTCCCTCCGAGGGAGAAGGAAGGTTCGCTTCAATTCAGATAGAAATCCACCGTCGTGACGACGCGCACCTTCTTGTAGGGCGTGTCGCTCGACCCGTCGGCTTCGCCGTCGCGCGGGTCGATCGAGAAATAGCCCTGCGTCGCGCTCTTGATGCCGCCGACATTCGCGCCGCTGTCGCGGGCGAATTGTTCGGCCGCCGCGCGCGCGTCCTTGGTCGCGGCCGCGACCATCGGCGGCTTGACGTCGTTCAGCCTGGTGAAGCTGTAGCGCATGCCCGACCCCTCCTGCAGCGTGACGCCGCGCCGCACCAGGTCGAACTGCTGGGCGACGGCGCGCTGGGCGCGGGCGATATCGGTCGTGCGCAGCAGCATGCGCTGGGTGATGGTGATCGTGTTGACGCCATTGTTGATATATTGGTTCACGCCCGCGCCGGTGGGCGTCAGCGCCTCGGGCTTGAAGCCGAGATTCGCGAAATAGGCCTTCAGCTCACGCCTATTATTGTCGATCTCCGCGCGCACGCCGGGCAGGTCGAAACCGGTGGCGGCATAGCTGATCGACCAGGTGGCGAGGTCCGCCGTCACATTGCGTTCGGCCAGCCCCCGCACCGTCACCGATCGGTCCGCCGCCTTGGCCCGCTTCAGCCCGTCGCCCAGCAAATAGCCGCCACTCATGACGCCCAGCGCGAGCAGTCCGGCTGAGCCCAGAAGCACCTTGTCCCGCAAGTCCATGCGCGTCTCCTCTTTCTTCCTCGCCCCAGCCACCCTATCTTGAAGACGTTCCTGCCATGCCTGAGATGAGCCGTTGCTTTATGGCGACCAATGGAGACGATCTTGGCCAAATATCTGCACACGATGATCCGCGTCACCGACATCGGTCGGACCATCGCCTTTTTCAACCTGATCGGCCTTGAGGAGCAGCGGCGCTTCGACAATCAGCAGGGCCGCTTCACCCTGGTCTTCCTCGCCGCGCCGGGTGATGAGGGCGCGCAGGTCGAACTCACCTATAACTGGCCGCGCGAGGATGGCGATGAGGGCGAGCGTTACGAAGGCGGCCGCAATTTCGGCCACCTCGCCTATCGCGTGGATAATATCTACGAAGTCTGCCAGCGGCTGATGGATGCGGGCGTGACCATCAATCGCCCGCCGCGCGATGGCCACATGGCCTTTGTCCGCACCCCCGACAATATCTCGATCGAACTGTTGCAGGATGGGCATCTGGAGCCCGCCGAACCCTGGGCGTCCATGCCCAACACCGGGGTCTGGTAAGCCATGCTGGAGGTCGTCCGCATTCCCGTCCTCAGCGACAATTATGTCTGGCTGCTGCATGACGACGCCAGCGGCGACACCGTGGTGGTCGATCCCGCCGTAGCCGATCCGGTGCTGGAGGCGGCGGCGGCGCGCGGCTGGACCATCGGTCAGATCTGGAACACCCACTGGCATGGCGATCATGTCGGCGGCAATGCGGGGATCAAGGCGGCGGCGCAGGCATGGGGCGGCTGCACCATCACCGGCCCCGCCGCCGAAGCCGCGAAGATCGGCACCCTCGACCGGACGGTGGGGGAGGGCGACAGCGTCCGCATCGGCGATCATGTCGCCACGGTGATGGAGTCGCCCGCCCACACCGCCGGCCATATCGCCTATCACCTTGCCGATGACCGCATCATCTTCGTCGGCGATACGCTGTTCGCCATGGGTTGCGGCCGGTTGTTCGAAGGGACGGCGGCGCAGATGTTCGCCAACATGGCGCGGTTCGCCGCGCTGCCCGACGACACCGCCGTCTATTGCGCGCACGAATATACGCAGGGCAATGGCCGCTTCGCGCTGACGGTGGAGCCCGATAACGCGGCGCTTGCGGCCCGCATGGCCGAGGTCGATGCGGCCCGCGCGCGCGGCGAAGCGACGGTGCCGACCACGATCGGCCAGGAACGCGCGACCAACATCTTCATGCGCGCCCGCGACGTGGAGGAACTGGCCCGCCGCCGCATCGCCAAGGATACCGCCTGACGGTTCCTGCGTTGGATAGACGTCTATTGGTGAAGGAGGATTTGACATGCGTATGTCCCTGTTCCTCGCGCCGCTGTTGCTGGCCGGCTGCGCCGGCGGCGAGCCGCCCCGGCTGACCGAGCGCCAGACGGTTCAGCTTGAATCCGCGCTCGCCGGCAAGGTGGCGGGCGAGCCGGTGAGCTGCATCAGCCGCCATCCGCAATCCAACCTGACCGTCATCAGCGACAATGTGCTGCTCTATCGGGTGAGCGGCCGCCTGGTCTATCGCAACGACCTGATCGGCGGCTGCACGGGCCTCAACCGGGGCGACACGTTGATCGTCAGGACATGGGGGTCGCAATATTGCCGCGGCGACATGGCCAGAAGCGCCGATCTGGTCACCGGCATGGTGACGGGCGCCTGCGCGCTGGGGTCTTTCACCCCTTATCGCACTCCGGGGCGTTGATGTCGCACAGGCTCGGGCGCGGGCCCTACGTCTTGTATAACGCGTCCAGCCGATCCTGATAGCGCGCGCGGATCACATGGCGGCGGATCTTCATCGACGGCGTCATCTCGCCATTGTCGATGGTGAAGGGCTCGTCCGTCAGGATGAAGCGCCGCACCCGCTCCGTCAGCGACAGTTCCTCATTCACCCGGTCGACCGCCGCGCGCAACGCCGCCTGATAGGCGGGATCGCCCACCGCCGCCTCCGCAGCGAGACCCCGCGCCGCCGCCCATTCGCGCGTCCATTCGGCGTCCGGCGCCAGCAGGCCGACCAGATAGGGCCGCCGGTCGCCATGGACCATGGCCTGGCCGATCTCCGGCCGCAGCGTCAAAATCCCCTCGATCTTCTGGGGCGAGACATTGTCGCCCTTGTCGTTGACGATCAGGTCCTTTTTCCGGTCGGTGATGCGGATGCGCCCCTTGCCGTCGATCTCGCCGATATCGCCCGTGTGCAGCCAGCCGTTCTTCAGCGCCTTCTCCGTTTCCGACGGATTGCGCCAATAGCCGTGCATGACCAGTTCGCCCCGCACCAATATCTCGCCATCCTCGGCGATCTTCACTTCCACCCCGTCGAGCGGGGGGCCGACCGTGTCCATGGCGATGCCCGCGCGGGGCCGGTTGCAGCTGACGACCGGCCCCGCCTCGGTCTGGCCATAGCCCTGCAACAGCGTCAGCCCCATCGCGTCGAAGAACAGCCCGACATCGGGATTGAGCGGAGCCCCGCCCGAAACCAGCGCCTTCATCCGCCCGCCAAAGCGCTTGGCGATCTTGGGCTTGAGCGTCCGCGCCAGCAGCAGCTTCATCGGCAGGTCGGCGGCCGACTTGCGCCCATTCTGCTCCTTCGCCGCTATCCGCAGCGCCTGCCCCAGCAGCCATGTGGGGAATTTGCCCTGCTTCTCGATCGACTTGATGATCCGGGCGCGCAGCACTTCGAACAACCGGGGCACGACCACCATGATGGTCGGGCGCGCTTCCTCGATATTGCTCGCCAGCTTCTCCAGCCCCTCGGCATAATAGATCTGTCCGGCCAGCATGATCGGCAGGAACTGGCCGCCACTATGTTCATAGGCGTGGGACAGCGGCAGGAAGGACAGGAAAACCTCATCGCCCCAACCGAAATCCTCCACCACCAGCCTGCCCGCGCCCTCGATATTGCACAATATCGCCCCATGATGCTGCATCACCCCGCGCGGCGCGCCGCCCGTGCCGCTGGTGTAGATGACGCAGGCCAGCTCCTCGCGCCGCGCCGTCTGCTCGGCGGCGCAGGCGGCCGGATCGGCGATATGGGACCCGATCAGGTCCGCCCACAAATGGCAGCGGATATTGCCCTGCGCGCCCCGCAACGGCTCCATGCCGACGACGAAGCTCGCCTGCGATCGCAGCACGGCGGGCATCAGCGCCTGCGCCAGCTTCGCGGTCGACACGATCACCGCCCGCGCGCCGCTGTCGGTCAGGATATGTTGATGGTCGCGCGTCGTGTTGGTGGTGTAGGTCGGCACCGTGACGCATCCCGCCGCCATGATGGCGAGGTCCGCGATGCAGAATTCCGGGCGGTTCTCGCTCACCAGCATTACTGGGTCGCCGGCTTGCAGCCCCTGCGCCTTGAGCGCCGCGGCCAGCGCCGCGACCTGATGCGCGACCTCGGTCCAGCTGAGCGCCGTCCAGCTGCCCGCTGTCTTGCGCCACAGGAAGGGCGCATCGCCCTTTTCCCTCGCGCGGGCGAAGAACATCGTCACCAGATTGGGAAATAGTTCGATCGCCTGCAAATCCACGCACCTCCACGCCTTCAGGGGCGCGTCTATTGCGCGCCCTTGCCCCCGTGGTCCGTGCTATACCTGCGCCCTGCCGCTACGGCCACGGCTTTTCTCTGATTTCTCAGTCGAAAAGCCCGTCCTGTAGACCGTCGGGGGGATTGAGCCCCAGATGCTTCCACCCCGGCCCGTTGAGGCAGCGCCCGCGCGCGGTGCGGGCGATCAGGCCCAGCTGGATAAGATAGGGTTCGATCACTTCCTCGACCGTGTCGCGCGGCTCGGAAAGCCCGGCCGCCAGCGTTTCGACCCCGACCGGCCCGCCGCGATAGATGTCCGCGATCATCATCAGGTAGCGCCGGTCCATCAGGTCGAGCCCCAGTTGATCGACCTCCAGCCGGCTGAGCGCCGAGTCCGCAGCCTTGGCGTCCACCGCCTCGACGCCCGCGACATTGGCGAAGTCGCGCACCCGCCGCAGCAGCCGCCCGGCGATGCGCGGCGTGCCCCGCGAGCGGCGCGCGATCTCGACGGCTCCGTCCGACGTGATGACAAGGTCCAGCAGCCGCGCCGCGCGCCGCACCACCAGTTCCAGTTCGTCGACCGTATAGAATTGCAGCCGCACCGGAATGCCGAAGCGGTCTCTCAGAGGCGTCGTCAGCAGGCCCTGCCGCGTCGTCGCGCCGACCAGCGTGAAGGGCGGCAGGTCGATCCGCACCGACCGCGCCGACGGCCCCTCGCCGATCATCAGGTCGAGCGCGCGGTCCTCCATCGCCGGATAGAGCACCTCCTCCACCGCTGGATTGAGCCGGTGGATCTCATCGACGAACAGCACGTCGCCTTCGTCCAGATTGGTGAGCAGCGCGGCGAGATCGCCCGACTTGGCGATCACCGGCCCCGACGTCGCGCGGAATCCGACGCCCATCTCCTTGGCGACGATTTGCGCCAGCGTCGTCTTGCCCAGGCCCGGCGGGCCAAAGAACAGCACATGGTCCAGCGCCTCTCCGCGCGCCTTCGCCGCCTCGATAAAGACCCGCAAATTGCCGCGCGCCGTTTCCTGCCCGATGAACTCGGTCAGCGATTTGGGCCGCAGCGCCGCGTCGACATCCTCGACGCGGCGGGTGGAGGCGATCAGCCGATCCTCGCTCATTTCGACGCCTTGCGCAGCGCCAGCCGCACCAGCGCATCCAGGCTCGCGTCGTCACCCAGTTCCTCCAACGCCGCCGCCACCGCGCTGCTAGCCTCAGCGGGCCGGAAGCCCAGATTTTGCAGCGCCGAAATCGCATCCGCACCATGGCCGCCCGCCACGGTTGGCGCGACCCCGCCACTCGCCAGCCCGACAGCGCCCGGCGCAGCGCCGATCTTGTCCTTCAGCTCATTGACGATCCGCAGCGCCAGCTTCGGCCCGACGCCGTTCGCGCGCGCCACCATCGCCTTGTCCCCGCTCGCGACGGCGCGGTGCAGCTCCGCCGGTTCCAGCGCCGATAATATGGCCAGCGCCACGCGCGATCCCACGCCCTGCACGCTGGTCAACAGCCGAAACCAGTCCCGCTCCTCGCTTCGCGCGAAGCCGACGAGGCGGACGGAATCGTCCGACACCAGCATTTCGGTGTGCACCGTCACCGCTTCGCCCACGGGGCCGAGCGCGGCCAGCGTGCGCGACGATGCGCCGACGAGATATCCCACCCCGCCAACATCGATGATGGCGTGGTCGACGCCCGTGCTGTCCAGCCGCCCCTTGAGTTTCGCGATCATGCGCCCCGCCCTATGGTCATGATCTGTTCTTTACAGCCTCTTGGGGCCCGCGCCAGTCAAAAGCGTCGGCGCGTCGTCATTGGCGGTAACTCGCTTGCCAGCCGCGCGGATTGCTCCTTTATTCCCGCCATGACCCACGCGCCGACCCGTTCGCCGATCTTCCCCTGGCGCTATGGCATGTTCCTCGCCCTTCTGGCGCTCGCCGCGCCGCTGGTGTGGTTGATGCCATGGCATGAGGCGGCGATGGCGGGATTCGATATCGCCGCGCTCGCCTTCCTCCTCGCCGCCGTGCCGCTGGTGGACGCCAGCCCCGACCAGATGCGCCGTCATGCGCAGGTGAACGACGCCAATCGCCGGCTCATGCTGCTGCTGACCGGCATCGTCTCGCTGGTCGTGCTGGTCGCGGTGGGCGTCGCAACCGGCCAGCATGGCGGGCCGAAGGCAGGCGTCATCGCGCTGCTGCTGGCGACGCTCGCGCTGGCCTGGACCTTCTCCAACCTCGTTTACGCCCTTCACTACGCCCATCTCTTCTACTTGCCGGACACGGCCGGAAAGGATCGCAGCGGCCTCGACTTCCCTGGGACCAAGGAGCCGGACTATAGCGATTTTCTCTACTTCGCCTTCACCCTCGGCATGACGTTCCAGACCTCCGACATCACGGTGACGGACAGCGCCATGCGGCGGACCGTCACCGCCCACTGCATGGCGGCCTTTGTCTTCAACCTCGGCATATTGGCCTTCACCATCAATGTGCTGGGCGGGGGGTAAGATTGGCCAAGGCCCGGAATCCTTCACCGCTTGCTTACCATTTTTCCGTAGGAACGACGATCATGCCTAACTCGCCCGCCGATCCCTGTCCTCCGTCCGCCGTCGGCCATGGCGTCGGGATCGTCGGCTTGATCGGCCTTGGCGTCTGGACGTTGGTCGCGCGGCGTTTCGGGATGAACGGCCCCAATGCCGGCTTCG
>DASVOF010000110.1:0-12071 GCA_036383495.1 Sphingobium sp.
CCCGAGGATCGCCGTTGCGACGTGCCCGCCGCGGATCATCCCGAACGACGTCGCCGAGTCGAACACCGCCGCCCCGGGCAGCAGCGTCACGGTCTGCTTGCCGGCGTTGATGAGGTCGGCGTCCTCCTCGCCCTCATAGGGAAAAGGGCCGATGCCCAACATGCCGTTTTCCGACTGGAGCGTCACCTCGACACCCGCCGGAATATGGTTCGCCACCAGCGTCGGAATGCCAATACCCAGGTTCACGTAGAAACCGTCCTGCAGTTCCCTGGCCGCGCGCGCGGCCATCTCGTCACGATTCCAGCCTTTGGTTTCCTGGGACATCAGACGGCCTCCCTCTGGCGCACGGTGCGAAATTCGATCTTCTTCTCGTAAGGGCTGCCGACGATCATACGCTTCACATAGATGCCGGGCAGGTGGATCGCGTCAGGATCAAGGCTGCCGACCGGCACCACTTCCTCCACTTCCGCGACGCAGATCTTGGCGGCGGTGGCCATCGGCTGGTTGAAGTTGCGCGCGGTCTTGCGGAAGATAAGGTTGCCGCTCTCGTCCGCCTTCCAGCCCTTGACGATCGCGACGTCGGCGAAAATCCCGCGCTCAAGGATATATTCCTGCCCGTCGAAGATCTTGACCTCCTTGCCCTCGGCCACCGCCGTGCCGACGCCGGTCTTGGTGTAGAAGCCGGGAATGCCCGCCCCACCCGCGCGGCACCGTTCGGCCAGCGTGCCCTGGGGGCAGAACTCCACCTCCAGCTCGCCGCTCAGAAACTGCCGCTCAAACTCCTTGTTCTCGCCGACATAGGAGGAGATCATCTTCTTGACCTGCCGGGTGCGCAGCAGCTTGCCGAGCCCCTCGCCGTCGATGCCTGCATTGTTGGAGGCGATGGTCAAGTCCTTGACCCCGCTATCCCTGATCGCGTCGATCAGCCGCTCGGGAATGCCGCAAAGGCCGAAGCCACCCGCGCACAGATGCATGCCGTCAAAGAGGAGGTCCTCCAGCGCAGATGCAGCATCGGGGTAGAGCTTCTTCACCATGGGAAATCTTCCTCCTGAACCTACCAGTGCTGATAAGGGCAAGCGACTAAGGGGTCAATTTGCTGCGATAGCGAAAATTGCGACGCTTAGGCACGCCGTGCTCCTGCGAAGGCAGGAGCCCAGTTCGGACGGCAGGACTGGCCTCCTGCCTTCGCAGGAGCACATCATCCTTCAAATCAAGCCCGCCAGCGGACTGGACGGATCGGCATAGAGGCGCTTGCCCATGCGTCCGGCGCGATAGGCCATGCGGCCCGCCTCCACGCCCGCCTTCATCGCGGCGGCCATCAGCACCGGGTCCTTCGCCTCGGCGATGGCGGTGTTCATGAGCACGCCGGTGCAACCCAGTTCCATCGCCTCCGCAGCCTCCGACGCCGTGCCGACGCCCGCATCCACCAGCACGGGCAGCGTCGTGCCCTCCACGATCAGGCGGATCGTCACGCGATTCTGGATGCCCAAGCCCGACCCGATCGGCGCGCCCAGCGGCATGATCGCCACCGCGCCCGCATCCTCCAGCCGCTTGGCGGCGATCGGATCGTCGACGCAATAGACCATCGGCTTGAAGCCTTCCTTGGCCAGCACTTCCGTCGCGCGCAGCGTCTCCACCATGTCGGGATAGAGCGTCCGCGCCTCGCCCAGCACTTCCAGTTTCACCAGCTCCCATCCGCCCGCCTCGCGCGCCAAACGCAGCGTGCGGATCGCCTCCTCGCCCGTGTAGCAGCCCGCCGTGTTGGGAAGATAGGTGATCTTCCTGGGGTCGATAAAATCGGTCAGCATCGGCGCATTGGGATCGCTGACGTTCACGCGCCGCACCGCCACGGTGACGATCTCCGCGCCCGAAGCCGCAACCGCCGCCGCATTCTGCTCAAAATTCTTATATTTCCCGGTGCCCACGATCAGCCGCGAGCGGAAGGTCTTGCCCGCGACCGCCCAGCTATCCTCATCGACAGACGACACGTCGCCGCCGCCCACAAAGTGCACGATCTCCAGTTCGTCCCCGTCCTCGACCCGCACTTGCGCCAGCGTCGAGCGGGGCACGACCTCCAGATTGCGCTCCACCGCCACCTTTTCCGGCACGAAGCCCAACTCGCTCGCCAGTTCCGCCAGCGTCAGCCCGTCACGGATGCGGCGATGTTCGCCGTTGATGTGGATGGAGATGGTTCCGTCGACGCTCAATGTCTTCCTGCCTTCGCTTCAAACGTGTCTCGACTTGCCGGGACAGCAGCGGCTAAGAGTGCCGCAGGGGCAAGCCGCTGGCCGCATATAGGGTGAGCGGGCGGCGCGCCGCAACAACTCAAGGGGACGCAAATGGCCGATACGCGCAAAATCTTCGTGTTGAACGGCCCCAACCTCAACATGCTGGGCACGCGGGAGCCGGAAATCTACGGCTTCGACACGCTCGACGACATCGCCGAGCGGATGGAGGACGCCGCCGGACGCGCCCATGTGGAGATCGATTTCCGCCAGTCCAACCATGAAGGCCATCTGATCGACTGGCTTCAGGAAGCCCATGCCGAAGGCGCGCATGCGGTCATCCTCAATCCCGGCGGCCTCACCCACACGTCGATTGCGCTGCACGACGCGATCAAGGGCGTCACCGTGCCCGTGATCGAGGTGCACCTGTCCAATCCCCACGCGCGCGAGCCTTTCCGCCACAAAAGCTATGTCGGCATGGCGGCGAAGGGGACGATCGCCGGGTTCGGCGCGATGTCCTATATGCTGGCGCTGGAAGCGGCGCTCGAACTGTAGCTGAACGCACAAAAGTTGCGCTTGGGCTTAAATAGGCATAGGCGCGGCTCCAGAAACGACATTCACCGTCCAGGGACTTCAAATGAACGACAAGGTAGAAAAGGGCGCAATGCAGGTCGACGTGCAGCTGGTGCGGGATCTCGCCGCGCTGCTCGACGACACCAACCTGACGGAAATCGAGGTGGAGGACGGCGACCGCAAGATCCGCGTCGCGCGGAAAGCCGCCAACGCCGCCGTCGCTTATGCGCCCGCCCCGGTTGCTCCCGCCCCCGTCGCCGCAGCAGCGCCTGTCGCCGTCCCGACCGCAGCGCCCGTCGCCGCCAACGCCAATGCGATCCGCTCGCCCATCGTCGGCACCGCCTATCTATCGGCCGAACCCGGCGCTGCGCCCTACGCCGCCATCGGTTCCACCGTGAAGGCGGGCGACACCGTGCTGATCATCGAAGCGATGAAGGTCATGAACGCCATCACCGCCCCGACCGCAGGCACGGTCAAGGCCGTGCTGGTCGATAACGGCCAGCCGGTCGAATATGACCAGCCGCTGATCGTCATCGAATAAGGCCGCGCGACACATGGCCATCGAAAAGCTGCTGATCGCCAACCGGGGCGAAATCGCGCTCCGCATCCATCGCGCCTGCCATGAAATGGGCATCAAGACGGTGGCGGTCCACTCCACCGCCGACGCCGACGCCATGCATGTGCGGCTCGCCGACGAAGCGATCTGCATCGGCCCGCCCGCGGCCAAGGACAGCTATCTCAACATCGCCGCGATCATCTCCGCCGCCGAAATCTCCGGCGCGGACGCGATCCATCCGGGCTATGGCTTCCTGTCGGAAAACGCCCAGTTCGCGGAAATCGTGGAGGCGCATAACATCGCCTTCGTAGGGCCCAAACCCGAGCATATCCGCATCATGGGCGACAAGGTCGAAGCTAAGCGCACCGCTGGCGCGCTGGGCCTGCCGCTGGTCCCCGGTTCCGACGGCGCGCTCTCCAGCGTCGAGGAAGCAAGGCAAGTCGCCGCAAAGATCGGCTATCCCGTACTGATCAAGGCAGCATCGGGCGGCGGCGGGCGCGGCATGAAAGTCGTGCCGTCCGAAGACCTGCTGGAAACATCCATGAAGCAGGCCGGGTCGGAGGCGAAGGCCGCCTTCGGCGACGACACCGTCTACATGGAAAAATATCTGGGCAACCCCCGGCATATCGAATTCCAGGTGTTCGGTGACGGCAACGGCAACGCCATTCACCTGGGCGAGCGCGACTGCTCGCTCCAGCGCCGCCACCAGAAGGTGCTGGAGGAAGCCCCCTCCCCCGTCCTCTCCACCGCCGACCGCGACAAGATGGGCGAAGTGGTGCGCAAGGCGATGGCCGACATGGGCTATCGCGGCGCGGGCACGATCGAATTCCTGTGGGAAGACGGTGAATTCTACTTCATCGAGATGAACACCCGCCTTCAGGTGGAGCATCCCGTGACGGAAATGATCACCGGCGTCGACCTGGTCCGCGAACAGATCCGCGTGGCGGAGGGCAAACCGCTCTCGGTCGAACAGGCCGACATCGAATTCCACGGCCACGCCATCGAATGCCGCATCAACGCCGAAGACCCCCGCACCTTCGCGCCCTCGCCCGGCACCGTCACCAGCTATCACGTCCCGGGCGGCATGCACGTCCGCGTCGATAGCGGCCTGTATCAGGGCTATAAGGTGCCGCCCTATTATGACAGCATGATCGGCAAGCTGATCGTCTACGGCCGCACTCGCGAAGGCGCGATCATGCGGCTGCGCCGCGCGCTGGAGGAATATGTGATCGAGGGCATGAAAACCACGATCCCGCTCCACCAGAAGCTGCTCAAGGATCCGGAGTTCCTGAGCGGGGATTATACGATCAAGTGGCTGGAAGAATGGTTGGCGCGGGAAGAATAATACCGCCCATATTTTTCAAAATTGTTCGAAGGGGGAGCAAGACATGCAGAAGGGCAAAATCGTTTTCACGGGCCACTTTCTGGAATATTTCATCATGTCGCTGGGCCTGATCCTGCTGTGCATAATCACGCTTGGCCTTGCCCTGCCCTATTACGCTTACTGGAACTTCAAATATTTCTTCTCGAACATGGAAGTTGAGCTGTATCAGCCCGGCAACCCTATTGAACGGACCCGATAAGAAATGAAGGCGACTATCTGGCACAACCCCCGCTGCTCGAAATCGAGGGCCGCGCTGGCGATCCTCGAAGCCGCGCCGGGGGTTGAGGTTGAAGTGGTCGAATATCTCAAGACTCCGCCTTCTCGCGCCGAAATCGAAACGGTGCTGGCGAAGGCGGGGGTGCGTCCTTCGGAGGCCGTCCGCAAAGGCGAGGGCGTGGTGAAGGAAATCGGCCTCGACGTCACGGACGACAAGGCGGTTCTGGACGCGATGGCGACACACCCGATCCTGATCGAACGCGCCATCGTGATTACGGACAAGGGTGCCGTCATCGCCCGCCCGCCGGAACGGGTTAGCGAAGTCCTCTAACTTCGCCGCTGGGTAAAACGTGCTCCTGCGAAGCAGGAGCACCTTGGAGGGAGACACCCCGCCTCTTCCCGTTGGCTAAGCCTGTCGAAGCCCTGTGTTTAATCTGCTCGACCATAAGTCTGCTTCTCAGCGATACCTAACAGTCGAAATGACGCCGAATAGCTGCAGGGGTATTGTGTTATCGACCCTCACACGTACCTTCCCCTCTTCACGCGACAGAACTGTTATTCTTGCACCCAGCAGTTCAATCGTTGCAGGAAAAGTTGACGCAGAGGTGTAGCTCCAATCGCTCAGACAGTCCGTTGCGGACTCCCCACCGTAGCAAATTTGGAAATTCTGCCGATCATAGATGGCTGCTTTACCAGCATTACGGATTCCCACGAAATAGCGCGTAGCGATTTGGCTGGGATCGAGGCGTGAATAGGCCACGGGTTCGATTGGCTTTGCCTTCTGAGGATATTGCCCTTGGATGGTCGGCATACCGCCACCCTTAGAGATATTCCCGACAGCAAACATTCCATCAAACTTTCCGTCGCGCTCATAGTCGATCAAACAAAACTGGCTCGCGCCGACCAACTTCTGCCGCCGGGCGACCGCATCGCAGGCCACGACAGCACCTTCAGTCCTCACTTCGATTAACTGAGCACCCGCAGCAAATAAAGAAGGACGCCCCGGCACTTTAGCCTCACCATCCAATCGAAAAAGCCCCGCTGGCAAGAGCGGCTGTCGCACCACCCATTCATCATAACCAATAGTGCGTTCTGCGGGCGTTTCTGTAGCCGGCTGGATCGTCCAGACAGTACTCATATTACGGGACTGGGCTGATGCCGCACCCGGCACACACACGAAACATATCGAGAAGCCGCTTACTGCGGCGATAGTAACTTTGTTCACGAAACCCCCTGTAGCTGCCGCCCCACGGATCCGTTAAAATCGCTCTGTCTCGGCACGAATGTTGTATAACATCATGGAAAGATGGCGCAACGCATCCCTGCGCGGCAGGAACCTCCAATAGTAATCGCAAATCGATGGTCGTGATTGTCCAACGCCAAACAACCCCACTGGAGCCCCCCCACATAACCCGCTATCCCCTCCCCCATGCCCCAGAATCATCTCTACCTCGTCGACGGCAGCGGCTATATTTTCCGCGCCTATCATCAGCTTCCGCCGCTCACCAACAAGCATGGCCAGCCCGTCGGCGCGGTTTATGGCTACACCACCATGCTCTGGAAGCTGGCCGAGGAACTGGGCAAGGCGACCGGCCCGACCCATCTCGCGGTGGTGCTGGACAAGGGCAGCCACACCTTCCGCAACGACATGTACGACCAGTATAAGGCGAACCGCCCGCCCGCGCCGGAGGATCTGGTCCCGCAATTCCCGATGATCCGCGACGCGACCCGCGCCTTCTCCCTCCCCTGCATTGAGGAAGCGGGGTTCGAGGCCGACGACATCATCGCCAGCTATACCAAGGCGGCCGTCGCGGCGGGCTGGCACGTCACCATCGTCAGTTCCGACAAGGATCTGATGCAGCTCATCCAGCCCGGCGTCGACATGTACGACACCATGAAGAATGAACGGCGCGGCGCCGACTATGTGATGACCAAGTTCGGCGTCCAGCCCGAACAATTGGGCGACGTGCTGGCCCTCATGGGCGACAGCGTCGACAATGTCCCCGGCATCCCCGGCATCGGCCCCAAGACCGCCGCCAAGCTCATCAGCGAATATGGCGATCTGGAAACGACGCTCGAAGCCGCGCCTTCGATGAAGAAGTCGAAGATGCAGGAAAATCTCATCGCCCATGCCGACATGGCGCGGCTGTCGCGGCGGCTGGTGGCGCTGCATGATGCGATGGACCTGCCCGAACCGCTCGATGACCTGACGCTCAAGGGCATCCCGCTGGAGCCGCTGCAAGCCTTCCTCGAACATCACGGCTTCAAGTCGCTGCTCGCCCGCGCAGGCGCGCCCGCCGCCGCCGTAGCCGTGGCGACCGCAGCAGCAGCCATCAACGAAGCCTCACCCCCCACTGCCCCGGTCCATGAGGAAGAGCCGCCCATCGACCGCAGCCTCTACGAAACGGTGGTGACGGAGGACGCGCTCGACCGCTGGGTCGCCGCCGCCCATGCGGAGGGCGTTGTCGCCGTCGACACCGAAACCGACATGCTCGACTGCGTGTCCTGCGCGCTGGTCGGCGTCAGCCTCGCGGTCGGTCCCAACGCCGCTTGCTATATCCCGGTCGGCCATGGCGGAAAGGACATGTTCGCGGAGAAGCCCGACCAGCTTCCCCTCGCTCTCGTCCTCGCCAAATTGAAGCCGCTGCTGGAGGACGACAGCGTTCTCAAGATCGGCCAGAACCTGAAATATGACATGACGGTCCTGCGCCGCCACGGGATCGAGATCGCGCCCTATGACGACACCATCGTCATGAGCTTCGACCTCGACGCGGGTCAGAGCCTGGCGGGCCACGGCATGGATGAGGCGGCGAAAACGCACCTCAACCACATATGCATCAGCTTCAAGGACGTGTGCGGCACAGGCAAGAGCCAGATCAGTTTCGCCGAAGTCCCGCTCGACAAGGCAACCGAATATGCCGCCGAGGACGCGGACGTGACGCTGCGCCTGTGGAAGCTGTTCAAGACCCGCATCGTCAATGAGGGTGCGACCCGCGTCTATGAACTGGTCGACCGCCCGCTGGTCTCCGTGATCGCACGCATGGAGCATGAAGGCGTCAAGGTCGACCGCGAAGCCCTGTCCCGCCTGTCGGGCGAGTTCACCGCCGGCATCGCCGCGCTGGAAACGGAAATCCACGGGCTAGCGGGCCAACCCTTCGCCATCGGATCGACCCAGCAGCTAGGCGCGATCCTGTTCGATAAGATGGGTTACAAGGGCGGCAAGAAGGGCAAGTCGGGGGCCTATTCCACCGACGTCACCATCCTCGAACAATTGAAGACGCAGGGTGTAGAGATCGCGGGCAAGATCCTCGACTGGCGTCAGCTTTCGAAGCTTAAATCCACCTATACCGACGCCCTCCAGGCCCAGATCAACAAGGATAGCGGCCGCGTCCACACCAGCTACTCCCTGTCCGGCGCGCAGACCGGCCGCCTGTCCTCGACCGATCCCAATCTCCAGAATATCCCGATCCGCACCGAAGTCGGCCGCCAGATCCGCCACGCCTTCGTCGCCGAACCGGGCAATGTCATCCTCGCGGCGGACTATAGTCAGATCGAACTACGCCTCGCCGCCCATATCGCCGACGTGCCCGCGCTCAGGGAAGCCTTCCTCGCCGGCGAAGACATCCACGCCGCCACCGCGCAGCAACTGTTCGGGGAGGTCAATCGCGACACGCGCGGTCGGGCCAAGACGATCAACTTCGCCATCCTCTACGGCATTTCCCGCTGGGGCCTGGCCGGGCGGCTGGAAATCAGCGCCGACGAAGCGCAGGATATGATCAGCCGCTATTATGAGCGTTTCCCCGGCATCAGCCTCTACATCACCGAGACGTTGGAAAAGGCCCGCGCGCGGGGCTACACCGAAACCCTGTTCGGCCGCAAAACCTGGTTCCCGCGCATCAAGGCCCCCGTCCAGCACGAACGGCAGGGGGCGGAGCGCGCCGCCATCAACGCCCCGATCCAGGGGACCAGCGCCGACATCATCAAGCGCGCCATGGTGCGCATGGGCCCGGCGCTCGCCGCCGAAGGGCTGCACGACGTGAAGATGCTGCTGCAGGTCCATGACGAACTGGTGTTCGAGCTGCCGCAGGGCGATGTCGAGCAGGCCAGCGCCGTCATCCGCCGCGTCATGGAAAGCGCCGCCGAACCGATCGTGAAACTCACCGTGCCGCTGGGCGTGGAGATCGGCCACGGCCCAAGCTGGGGCGCGGCGCACTGACTCCTTACTCCGTCATCCCAGCGCAAGCTGGGATCTCGTGAGGCAAGGTCGTGCCCTATCGCCTGAGACCCCAGCTTACGCTGGGGTGACGTTCCGGGTGTCAACTCCGCGCGTAGCGATCCTCATAGCGGACGATATCGTCCTCGCCGACATAGGAACCCGTCTGCACCTCGATAAACACCATCGGGATGCGGCCGGGATTCTCGATCCGATGCCGCGCGCCGACGGGAATATAGACGGACTGGTTCTCGCTCAGCAGCGTGACATCTTCATCCAGCGTGACCTTGGCCGTGCCCTCCACGACGATCCAATGCTCAGACCTGTGGAAATGGCTCTGCAGGCTGAGCGAGGCGCCCGGCAGCACGGTGATACGCTTCACCTGGAAGCGGCCGCCCATGGCCAGGCTTTCAAACCAGCCCCACGGGCGATGATCCTTGGGGAAGCTTTCCGCCTGCGCCGCGCCCTTGCGCTGCAACGCCTCCACCGCAAGCTTGACGTCCTGCGTCCGCGACTTGTCGGCGATCAGCACCGCATCAGTCATCGCGACGGCCACGATATTGTCGAGCCCCAGCCCGACGATCTCCAGCCCCTCGCTTTCCGACCGAAGGAGCGTGTTACGGCAATCAAGCGCGGTCGCCGCACCGGAAAGCGCGACCCCCTGCTCATCGGGCTGCGAGTGGCTCCAGACCGCATCCCACCCGCCAAGGTCGGACCATTCGGCGTCGAAAGGCACGACCGACAGATTGTCCGCGCGTTCCATGATCGCATAGTCGATCGCAACGCTCTCGGCCTGCCCCCAGGGCTCGGCCGCCAGCCGCAGGAAGCCCAGATCGCTCTCCGCCTGCTCGACCGCCAGCTTCACCGCCGTCAGAATCGCCGGCGCGTGCTTCTCGAACGCGGCGATCAGGTCCCTGGCGGCGAACAGGAAGATGCCGGCGTTCCACAGATATTCACCCGTCGCCAGCATCTCCTCCGCGCGGACAGCATTAGGCTTTTCGACGAAACTCGCCAGCTTGATCGGCTGTCCCGACCCATCCGGCCGGCTCGCCGCCTGAAGATAGCCATAGCCCGTCTCCGGGCGGGTGGGGCGGATGCCGAAGGTGACGAGATCGCCCGCCTGCGCTGCGCCGAGCCCCTTGGCCACGGCTTCATGGAATGCGGCAACGTCAGGCACGACCTGATCGGAAGGCGCCACAAGCATGATGGCGTCGGGCGTTCGCGCAACCAGATGGAGCGCGGCGGCCAGGATCGCGGGCGCGGTGTTACGCCCTTCAGGCTCGATCAATATGGCTTCCGGGTCGATATTTTCCTGCGCCAGCTGCTCCGCGATGATGAAGCGGAACAGCGAATTGGTGAGCACTAGCGGCTTGCTGAAGGAAAACGCCTCTCCTCCTCCCGACAAACGCCGCGCCGCCGCCTGGAACAGCGTGGTTTCGCCCAGCAACGGCACGAACTGCTTGGGATAGGATTTGCGCGACAGCGGCCAGAGGCGAGTCCCCGAACCCCCGGCGAGGATGACGGGCGTTACATGAACTTGGGACGTGCTGGAATTCGGCATGAGGCCCTGATCGCTGCATGGATGATCGTCCAAAGCACTAAAGCATCGGACCACTTACGCAAGTGTTAGGGATCGTCTTGCGCATCAACAAAAAGGCGGCCCGAAGGCCGCCTCGTCAGTCGAACAGTTCCTCAAGGAAGCTCTTTTTCCGCTTCTTCTGATAATAGCGGCCATCGCCCCGATCGTCCCTGTCCGGCCGATAATGGGGCTGAACCGGCGCGACGGCAGGCGCGGCGTCACGGGCCGACCGCTCTATGATCTTGTCCAGTTCGCCCCGATCGAGCCACACGCCCCGGCATTGCGGGCAATAGTCGACCTCCACCCCCTGCCGGTCCGTCATGGAAAGTCCCACATGACAGACCGGGCAGAGCATCGCCGACACCGCTTGCTGATCCCGCATGATTATTCGCGCTCGCCCGTCAGGCTCAGCAGCATCTGGAACAGGTTGACGAAGTTCAGGTAGAGCGACAGCGCGCCCATAACCTGCATTTTCGCCGCCATTTCATGGCCCGCATAGGCGAAATATTCCGACTTGATGCGCTGCGTGTCCCAGGCGGTAAGGCCAGTGAAGATCACGACGCCGAGGATCGAAATAACCATCTGCATGGCGGAAGAGCCGATGAAGATGTTGATCAGGCTGGCCACCAATATGCCGATCAGGCCCATGATCAGGAATGAACCCATCTTCGTCAGGTCACGCCCGGTGGTGTAGCCCCACAGCGCCATCGCCAGGAACATCACCGCCGCCGAGAAGAAGGCCTGCGCGATGCTGCCGTTGGTGAAGACCAGGAAGATGCTGGCCAGCGAAACGCCCATGACCGCCGAAAAAGCCCAGAAGGCCATGCGCGCGCCCGCGGTCGTCATCTTTTCGATGCGGAAGCTGAAGAAGAACACAAACGCCAGCGGCGCGAAGATCGCCACCCATTTGAGCGGCGTGCCAAAGATCGCGGCGGCCAGCACGGGCGTGTTGCCGATAAAGGCGGCGACAAGGCCAGTGATGACCAGGCCGATCCCCATGTTGCGAAAGACGCCCAGCATATGACTGCGCAGCCCGGCGTCATATTGCGCCGCCTGCGTCGTCCCATAATTCGGTGTACGAACGGGATTATTCACGGCGTTAAAACTCCATCCTTCAAAACATCAATGTTAGATCGAGTGGCCCGGCACGGTCTTCGTGAGGCTTCAGGGGGAGGGAAACGCCCACGAACCTGCACCGAGCGCACTCGATGCGGTCCGACATCACGGCTGATAAACAACCGCCAGAGGGGCCCGGCCCGCAGGAGCAATATCGGCAGGCGAACGCCAAAGCGCAAGGGACGGGCGCATCAGCAACAATTTGTTAC
>DASVOF010000111.1:0-10256 GCA_036383495.1 Sphingobium sp.
ATGCTCTAGGAGGCACGGCCATGAACGAAACCGCTTCCTTCGGCTATCGCGACGTCGACGCCTCTGAAAAGCAGGGGATGGTCCGCGCCGTCTTCTCCAACGTCGCGTCGAAATACGACCTGATGAACGACGCCATGTCGGTCGGCGCGCACCGCCTGTGGAAGGACCAGTTCGTCGCCCGCGTGAAGCCGCGCAGGGACGAAGCGATGCTGGACATGGCCGGGGGCACGGGCGACGTCGCGTTCCGGCTGCACAAGCATGGCGCGCGGGTGACGGTGTCGGACATCAATCCCGAAATGCTGGCCGTCGGCATGGAGCGGGCGCAGAAGAAGGGGCTGGAGGGCCTGCTCTGGTCGGAGCAGAATGCCGAGGAGCTGAGCTTCGACGACCGCAGCTTCGACGCCTATACGATCGCGTTCGGCATCCGGAACGTCACCCATATCGACAAGGCGCTGCGTGAGGCGCATCGGGTGCTGAAGTTCGGCGGGCGTTTCTTTTGCCTGGAATTTTCCACCACGACGTGGCCGGGCTTTTCGGACGTCTACGACCTTTATTCGTACAAGCTGGTGCCCAAGCTGGGGAAGCTGCTGGCTAATGACGAGGAAAGCTATCGTTACCTGATCGAATCGATCCGCCGCTTTCCGCCCATGCCCGAGTTCGAACGGATGATTCGCGCCGCCGGATTCGTGCAGACCAGGGTCGAGCCGGTCCTGGGCGGGCTGGTGGCGATCCATTCGGGGTGGAAGATATGATGGTGGGACGGATGATCTGGGCCGGGATAAGCCGCCCCGTGCGCTGCGCCCGGTCGATGAGCCCCACCCCCAACCCCTCCCCTGAAGGGGAGGGGAGCAAGTAGGATGCCTTCCCACGTCACGCATATCTGGCGGCTCCTGCGTTGGGGCCGCACCTTGGCGCGTCATGGCGCGCTGCGCGGGATCGAGCGCGATCCGCTGACGCCCACGCCGGTCCGGCGGCTCGTGCGAGTAGCGCGAGTGGGCGCGCGGGTGCCGAAGAAGCCCCGCTACGCCGATGCGTTCCAGGCGATCGGCCCCGCCGCGATCAAGCTGGGCCAGACGCTCGCCACCCGCCCCGACCTGGTGGGCGATGAAGCGGCGGACGACCTGCTGCGGTTGCAGGATGCGCTGCCCCCCGTGCCCTTCGCGACGATCCGCGAGCAGATAGAGCAGAGTTTCGGCCGCCCGCTGGAAACGATCTACAGCCAGTTCGACGAGGTTCCGGTGGGCGCGGCTTCGATCGCGCAGGTGCATCGCGCCCGCACGACCGAGGGACTCGACGTGGCGGTCAAGGTGATCCGACCGGGCGTGCAGGATCGCTTCAACCGCGACATCCAGACCTATGAATGGGCCGCCGCCCATCTGGAGATGCTGGGCGGCGAGGCGGCGCGCCTGCGGCCCCGGATGGTTATCGCCAACCTGCGGCGATGGACCGCGCGCGAGCTGGACCTGCGGCGCGAGGCGGCGTCGGCGTCCGAACTCGGCGAAGCGATGGAAGCGATGCCCGGCTATCGCGTGCCGGAGATCAACTGGGACCGCACGACCGGCAAGGTCATGACGATGGAATGGATCGACGGCATCAAGATCTCCGATCGCGACGCCCTGATAGCCGCCGGCCATGACGTGAAGGACATCGCCGCCCGGCTGGTCAACGCCTTCCTGCGGCAGGCGATCGCGGAAGGGTTCTTCCACGCCGACATGCATCAGGGCAACCTGTTCGTCATCGGCAATGGCGACATCGTCGCGATCGATTTCGGCATTATGGGCCGGATCGACCGGCGCGCGCGCGCATGGCTCGCCGAAATCCTCTATGGCCTGATCACCGGCAACTATAAGCGCGTCGCGGAAATCCATTTCGAGGCGCAATATGTGCCCGGCCACCATAATGTCGAGGAGTTCGCGACCGCCCTGCGCGCCGTGGGCGAGCCGATGCGCGGCAAGCCGGTGCGCGAATTGTCGGTGGGTGGCATGCTGGACGGACTGTTCGCGATCACCCGCGATTTCGACATGCAGACCCAGCCGCATCTGCTGCTGCTCCAGAAGACCATGGTGATGGTGGAGGGCGTGGCGACCGCGCTCGACCCCGACATCAACCTGTGGGAGACGAGCGGCCCCTATGTGAAGGAATGGCTGCGCGCGGAACTGGGGCCGGAAGCGAAGGCGGCGGACGCGCTGATCGAAAATTGGCGGACGTTGCAGAGGCTGCCGGGATTGGTGCGGCGGATCGAGGAGGCGTTCCCCGAGAAAGGCGGCGCGCCGCCGCCGCTGCCGCTGAGCGAGGTGAAGCTGATCCGGGTTGGCGGCGGGTGGCGCTATGTGCTGGTGGCGTTGCTGGCCGGGGCTGCGGGCGCGGGAGCGATGGCGGCTGGGATGGTGTTTTTGTAGGGGTTGGGTTCGACCATTTGCGGGTGATCGAAATACTTGGCAGTCTTGACCTATGAAACAGCCATCATTTTTCACAGCCGCTATGATGGCATCCCTATTAATCACCCTACCTTCTGCCGCTCCGGCGCAGGATAACGGCAATGCGAATACCGTGCCATATCTAGCCATAGGCAATGTCATAATTTGCCGCGAGGCGGTCATTAGCGCGGACGCAGAGAATGGCGTCCTATTTGTGAGGTTAGCCCTTGGGGCAGCCAATCAACTTGCCGAAGAAACCGCCGCGAATGTTGGAAAATCGTTAAAGATACGCTTGGGCAATACGGTGCTTATTGACGATCTAATCGTCCATGAGCCAATTAAGAGCGGCCAATTCACATTTTTCGGATACTCGCCCAGCGAGATATTGAAGATGCAGAAAGCTCTAAAAATCCCCTGCCCCGGCCAGAAATGATCCACAGCAATTTCAAACCCGGTGCGCAGGCCCACCCCCAGCCCCTCCCGCAAGCGGGAGGGAGCGAGACTTGCCGAACCGTAGGTGAGGCGTAGTCGCAGCGGGGTGGGCTTGTGAGCCATTCGCTAGCCGCCTCAATCCGACCACCAATCACCATCCCAAAGCCTGCGGACTGGACAAGCGCTCATCGCTTGACCAAATGATGCGCTGTCATGACCCAACGTATCCTCCTCATCGTGTCCGGCGGCATTGCGGCCTACAAGTCGCTGGAACTGGTGCGGTTGCTGAAAAAGCGCGGCATCGCGGTGCGCGCGGTGCTGACGGCGGCGGCGGAGAAGTTCGTGACGCCGCTGTCGATGGGCGTGCTGACCGAGGATCATGTCTATGGCGACATGTTCGACCTGAAGGAAGAGCGCGAAATCGGGCATATCCAGCTGTCGCGACAGGCCGATCTGGTCGTGGTGGCGCCTGCTACCGCCGACATATTGGCGAAGATGGCGGCGGGCATCGCGGACGATCTGGCGACGACGCTGCTGCTCGCCACTGACAAGCCGGTGCTGGCCGTGCCCGCCATGAATGTGCGCATGTGGCATCATCCAGCCACACAGCGGAATCTGTCGACGCTGCGCGGCGACGGCGTGCATATCATGGAGCCCGATAGCGGCGAAATGGCGTGCGGCGAATATGGCAAGGGCCGCCTGCCCGAGCCGGAAGCGATTGCGGCGGAGGTCGAACGGTTGCTCGCTCGCCCGCGCCCGCAAGACCCGCTGGCGGGGCAACCTGATTTCGAGACGGCGGCGCTGCCGCTTAACGGGCGCCACATCCTCATCACCGCCGGGCCTACGCATGAACCGATCGACCCGGTGCGCTACATCGCCAACCGCTCGTCCGGGAAGCAGGGTTTCGCCATAGCGGCGGCTGCGGCGCGCGCAGGAGCGCGGGTGACTCTGGTCTCGGGGCCGGTCAACCTTCCGACGCCGGCGGGCGTGGATCGCGTCGATGTGGAGACGGCGCGGGAGATGCTGGCGGCGGTCGAAAGCGCCCTGCCCGCTGATGCGGCGATCATGGTCGCGGCGGTGGCCGACTGGCGCACGGCGGGCGCGGCCGACCAGAAGCTCAAGAAGGATGGTTCGGGCAAGCCCGCGCCGCTCGCCCTGATCGAAAATCCGGACATTCTCGCAACGCTGGGCCAACATGCGCAGCGCCCTGCCCTGCTGATCGGCTTCGCAGCGGAGACCGAGAAGGTCGCAGAGCACGCGCAGGCCAAGTTCAAGCGCAAGGGCGCCGACTGGATCGTCGCCAATGACGTGTCCGGTGACGTCATGGGCGGCGACGGCAACAGCGTGCACATCGTCACCGCGCATGGCGTCGACAGCTGGGATCATCTGCCCAAGGACGCCGTCGCCACCCGCCTCATCGAAAAGGTCGCCCATGCCCTCGCATCTCTCCCCGATTGAAATTCGCCTGAAGCGCCTGCCCCATGGAGAGGGGCTGCCCGCGCCCGCCTATGCGACGGCGCATGCGGCGGGGATGGACGTAGTGTCGGCGGAGAATGTGACGCTGGAGCCCGGCGCGCGGCATGCGGTCGCGACCGGCTTCGCCATGGCGATTCCCGTGGGCTATGAGGTGCAGGTGCGTCCGCGATCGGGCCTGGCGCTGAAACACGGGATCAGCCTGCCCAACACGCCCGGCACGATCGACGCCGACTATCGCGGCGAATTGAAGGTCATCCTCATCAATCTGGGCGCCGAACCGTTCGTCATCGCGCGCGGCGACCGCATCGCGCAGCTGGTGGCGGCTCCGGTGCAGCGGACGCACTTCATGGAGGTTGAGGAACTGGACGATACCGTGCGGGGTTCAGGAGGTTTCGGATCGACGGGAGTTGGTTCGTCATGATCCTTTCTGACGAGCAGCTGGAACGCTACGCCCGCCATATCGTGCTGAAAGAGATCGGCGGCGCGGGTCAGGCGCGGCTGCTGTCGGCGGACGTGGCGGTGATCGGCGCGGGCGGGATCGGCAGCCCGGCGATCCTCTATCTGGCGGCGGCGGGAGTCGGCACGATCCGCGTGATCGACGATGACGAGGTCGCGCTGTCCAATCTCCAACGGCAGGTGCTGTTCGGGACCGGCGATGTCGGCATGCCCAAGGCGGAAGCCGCGATGGCGGCCGTCGCGCGGCTCAACCCTGACGTGAAGCTGATCCCGATCAACGCGCGGATCGATGCAAACAATGCCGCGCTGATGCTGCGCGAAGCGGATGTGGTGCTGGACGGCTGCGACAGTTTCGC
This sequence comes from Sphingobium sp., assembly GCA_036383495.1. GTDB lineage: Bacteria > Pseudomonadota > Alphaproteobacteria > Sphingomonadales > Sphingomonadaceae > Sphingobium. The sequence goes on from DASVOF010000111.1 coordinate 5,138, forward strand.
GACGCGGCTGGCGGTGGCGGACACGGCCCAGCGGCTGCGCATCCCGCTGGTGTCGGCGGCGGTCGGACCATTCGAAGGGCAACTCGCCACCTATCGCGGGTGGGAAAAGGACAAGCCCTGCTACCGCTGCCTGGTCGGATCGCCGAAGGACGCGCCCGAGCGCAACTGCGCGGAGACCGGCGTCATCGGCGCGCTGACCGGCGTTATGGGCAGCCTCGCCGCGCTGGAGGTCATCCGCGCGTTGACCCCATTCGGCACGGACATGGCGGGCAAGCTGTTGCTCGCCGACCTGTTGTCGATGCGCTTTCGCACCGTGAACGTCGCCAAGGACCCCGGCTGCAAAGCCTGCGCCGCCGAGCTATGCGCGCACTGAGGATCATCGTCGCGACGGCCGACGCGGAACGGCTGCGCGGCGCGCTGGTGCTCGCGAGCGCGCAGGCGGCGCTGGGGGGCGAAGCGAGCGTTTTTCTGCAACTGGACGCCGTGGCGCTGCTGCGGGCGCCCGTTGAGGCGCCCCGGGATGAGGCGCATGGGCGCGCGGGGCTGCCAACGCTTGGCCAGTTGCTCGCCGAAGCGCTGGGGCTGGGTGCCTCCCTCCTCGCATGCCAGAGCGGCATGGCGCTTCACGGACTTGCCGCTGATGACTTGCCGGAAGGGGTCGAGGTCAGCGGACCCATCGCCTTTCTGCAGGCGACAGGCGATGAGGCGCGCCTGCTCTTCGCCTGATCAGAAGGGCCTGCCCCAGAATTTCGCAACCTTCGGGTCGGCCGCGCAGGAGGCGCGCAACGCCTTCCAGTCCGCCTGACTGAGCGCGGGGCGGTAGCCCCCGCCCGGCCTGACCGCCGCTGCGAAACGGCGGCGGCGATCGGTGGAGAGCGGATGGGAGGAGAGCCATGTCATCGCCCTGGCCTCCGCGCCTTCCTGCTTGCCGCCGAGCCGTTCGAAGAAGGTGGAGGTGGCGGCGGGAGAAATGCTGGCCCGGCGCATCTGATCGATGGCGACGCCGTCCGCCGCCGCTTCGGCCTCGCGCCCGTAGCTGAGCGCCAGAACGCCATTCAGATAACCGCCTGCATCGCCCCCTGCCCCGCCCAGCACCGCGCTGAGGCCAAGCTGGCGGATGAGGCCGGTCATGGTGTCGCGGTGACGGACATGGCCGAGTTCATGGCCCAGCACTCCGGCCACTTCGTCAGGCGAGCTTGCCTGCTGGATAAGGCCGTCGAACAGGATAATCCGGCCGCCGGGCAGCGTGACCGCATTCACCATGGGAATGTTGGCGAGCGCAATCTCGCGCGCTTCATGATCGGGGTCGATCTGCTCTACCAGCGCCCGGAGCGCCGCGTCGCCCGTGGGCGTGTGGCAGAAACGGCCGCCGAAATCGCCGACCATGGAATCGCCCATCCTGTTTTCCCATGCCAGCGGAACCAGCGGGGCGATGGCGGCGGGCGCCTCCAGCGCGCCCCAGACGACCAAAGCCGCGACGACGGTGAACACGCCCGCCGCCGGCCAAAGACCGAAGCGGTCGATCCAGCGGCCATAGCGTTCGCCCTTGGGTAGATGCGCGGCGATTTCGGTAGGCGCTTCGCCGGAAAAGCCCATGCGCCAGCCAGGGATCGCGCTGTGACCATAAGCCGATCGCCCGCCCTCCGCACCGATGACGGTGAGGTCGGACCAATGGACAGGCGCGCCGGTCCAGCCGCTTTCCGGCTCTTCCAACAGGAAGCCGTCGCCTGACCGGCGGAGCAGGACGCCCCGCCGGACTGCGGTGACGCCATCATAATGCCAGAACCGGAAATCCGACATCAATGTCAGAAAGCGCCCACGTCGAGCGCGTCGAGCAGGCCTTCGCCATGACGGCTGGTCTTGGTGTGCGACTGGGTAAGTTCGTCGGTGTAGATCTCACCGGTCGCGCCCATATGGGTCGCAAAGAACTTCCAGTGACGATATTGCAGGAAGATCGCACCGATGCCCAGCGTGCAGATGACCAAGGCGATGTCGCCGAGGAAGAGCAGCAGCCAGTCCTTGGTGCGGGCGTAGAAGTGGAAGTTGAGGCCCGCGAGAGACAGGCCGTCCACCGCTTCCCGGAAGAATTTGGCGTAAAAGGCGAGCGCGATGAGGCCGAGGCCAAGATAAAAGGCCAGTACGAATGCGATGACGCCCAGAATCGCGCCGGCCATCTGAGGTCCAGCACTTCCCGCCTCCGGAGTGCGCATCATGGCCACCATCGTACCGCCTATGAGAAGCAGGATCGGTAAAAGATAGAAAAGCAAAAAGCGTTTAAAGGTCGGACCATGATCGCCCGCCGCTTCGAAGCTGTGCGGGCCGAAGCTCATTTTGTTCCAGCGCTCGTTCCACAGCGACATCAACGACCAGGGGATCATCAACCCCGCAGCCAAGGTGCCGACGAAGCTCTTCCATATATAGGAGACGCCATAGCCGAAGCCCTGATTGTCGCTGCCGCCCCGAATGCCATGCCACCATGTCCGGCTCAGCCGATAACGCAGCGCACGGAAGCGGGCGACGCCGACCATGTAGAAAATCGTCACGACGGAAGCGAGTCCGAGAAGGCCCGCTATGCCCGCATGACCCTGAAGAATCAGCGCCTGCGCGCCAAATTGAAGGAACAGGAACGGGCCGCCGATCAGCACCAGCACCATCAGGAAGCCGAGGAACAGTTCCTTGCCGGTCCCCGTCCATTCAAGCTGGTCGTCGATGAAGCGCGTGTTGGCCCAGAGATAACGGCGCGTCCGCGTCGTCGCCCAAAAGCGGTAGATGCCCAGCGTGACGATCGTCAGCAACAGGTTGGTAAAGGCGATGGGCGCGTAGGCGCGCCAGTTTCCTTCAAAGACAAAGCCTTCGCGGCCAATGCGTTCCTGATCCATGGAGTCCCCCCTGCCAGTCCCCGAAGCCCGAGAAGACTATGGCGCGCACCGCAGGTCAAGGGGGATCGCCGCCATGTTGACGGCTATTGTCCTGAATTGGCGGGAACTCTCGTCAGGGACGATCAGAAATCCGCATAGCGCTCGTTGCCGACGAAGCCCATATTCTTGACGCCTGCGCGACGAATATCGGCCAGCACCTCGTCCACCACGATATAACGCGCGGCGGCGTCGGGCTGAAACTGAAGTTCCGGCTCGACCGGTAATCGCAACGAGGCGGCGAGATATTGGCGGAGCATCAGGCGGTCGACCGCCGCGCCATTCCACCGCAGCACGCCATCGGTATCGATGGTCAGCCTATTCTTGATCGGATTCACCGGCGCGGTCGTGGGCTTATCGGGCGTTTGCGGCAGGTCCACACCCACCTTATGCGTCTGGATCGGGATGGTGATGATGAACATGATCAGCAGCACCAGCATCACGTCGATCAGGGGCGTCGTGTTCATCTCCCCCATCGGCTGTTCGGCCGATGCGGCGTCGGATCGTGCAAAGCTCAAAGCCATGAACCCCTCCTGTTGAAATCATGTTATATCAACACATATATCATGCGCCTCGCAGTCATGGCTGGCAAGAGCCCTTCTATTGACAGGCCGGGCGGCCCATTTAAGGGGAAAGCGCGGTCTTTGCGCCCGCACCCCATCCCCAGTCACAGAAAGACAGACCCTTGTCCGCCATGCTCAAGATCACCCTGCCCGATGGTTCCGTGCGTGAAGTCGCGCCCGGCACTACCCCGGCGGACATTGCGGCGGCGATCGGGCCGGGGCTGGCCAAGGCGGCGATCGCAGCGCGGGTCGATGGCGAATTGCGCGACATCAGCCGTCCGCTGGAGCAGGACGCGCAGCTGGCGCTGGTGACGTCGCGGGATGAGGCCGATGCGCTGGAACTGGCGCGGCACGACTTCGCGCATCTGCTGGCCGAAGCGGTGCAGGCGCTGTTTCCGGGGACGCAGATCACCTTCGGCCCGTCGACCGACGATGGCTTCTATTATGACTTCGCGCCGAAAGACCGGCCCTTCACCGAAGAAGACCTGCCCGTCATCGAGGTGAAGATGCGCGAGATCATCGCCGCCGACAAGCCGCTGCGCCGCGAGGTGTGGACGCGCGAGGATCTGATCGCGCGCTGGCGGTCCGAGGGCGAGACGTTCAAGGCGGAGTGGGCCGCAGAACTGCCCGAGGGCGAGGAACTGACGGTCTACTGGTCGGGCAATGAATGGCTCGACATGTGCCGGGGGCCGCATCTGGCCTCTACCGGCAAGCTCGATCCGGCGGCGTTCAAGCTGACCCGCGTGTCGGGCGCTTACTGGCGCGGCGATCAGAAGAACGCGATGCTGTCGCGTATCTACGGGACCGGCTGGCTCAACAAGAAGCAGCTGGCCGAACATCTGACGCGGCTGGAGGAAGCGGGCAAGCGCGACCATCGCAAGCTGGGCGCGGAGATGGACCTGTTCCACCTCCAGCAGGAAGCGCATGGCAGCGTCTTCTGGCACCCCAAGGGCTATCTCATCTGGCGCGAGCTGGAAGCCTATATGCGGCGCGCCATCGACGCTGCGGGCTATCGCGAGGTCAAGACGCCGCAGGTGATGGACGCGCGCCAGTGGGAGCAGTCCGGCCATTGGGGCAAATATCGCGAGAACATGTTCGTCATCCCCGACGAAGTGCCGAACGTCGCGGATGAGGGCCCGCTGGTGTCGGACGATGCCGACTGGATGGCGCTCAAGCCCATGAACTGCCCGGCGCATGTCCTGATCTTCCGTCAGGGGATCAAGAGCTATCGCGACCTGCCGCTGCGCTTTTACGAAAATGGCTGCTGCCATCGCAACGAGCCGCATGGCGCGCTGCACGGGCTGATGCGGGTGCGCCAGTTCACGCAGGACGACGCGCATATCTTCTGCCGCGAGGATCAGATCGTCGAGGAAGTCCGCGCCTTCTGCGCGCTGGCCGACCGCATCTACAAGGATTTCGGCTTTACCTACTCGATCAAGCTGGCGTTGCGCCCCGAAAAGCGGTTCGGCACGGAAGAAATGTGGGACAAGGCCGAGGAGGAACTGCGCAATGCGGTGGCGGCGGCGGGACTGAACACCCCCGAATATGGCTGGGAAGAGCTGCCGGGCGAAGGCGCCTTCTACGCGCCCAAGCTCGAATGGCACCTGACCGACGCGATCGGCCGGACCTGGCAGGTCGGCA
>DASVOF010000112.1:0-11239 GCA_036383495.1 Sphingobium sp.
AAAACGTCTGGAAAGACCATTATAATCATCCGGTAGCGTGGGATCAGTCCTTCCCGCCTTTGTCGATGGTGGACATGGTCGTCAGCAGCGCCACCGCCACCCCCGATGCGGCGATGATCGACTTCATGGGGCGCAAGACCAACTACGGCGAAATGCTCCACATCATCCGGCGCGTCGCCAAGGGTCTTCAACATATGGGGGTTCGCAAGGGGGACCGGGTCGGCCTGTATCTGCCGAATGTTCCCCATTATGTGGCGGCCTATTACGGCGCGATGATGGCGGGCGCGACGGTCGTCAATTTCTCCCCCCTCTACACCGCCGCCGAACTTGAGCATCAGGTCGAGGACAGCGGGACCAAAATCCTCTTCACCCTCTCCGCCAGGGCGCTGCTGCCCACGGCGGAAGAGGTGCTGAACAATAGCAGCCTGGAACGCCTGATCGTCGGGAGCGTCGCCGAAGCGTTGCCGCCCGCCAAGTCGGTCCTCTTCCGCCTGTTCAAGCGCGGCGAAACCGCGCCTGTCCCGCATGATCCGCGGATCAGCAGCTATGCCGACCTGCTGCGCCATGGCGAAGATTTCGAGCCGGTGGCGATCGACCCCCAAGATGACGTGGCGCTGCTGCAATATACCGGCGGCACGACGGGCCGGCCCAAGGGCGCGATGCTGACCCATCAGAATCTGACCGCCAACGCCCGGCAGGTTCGCCTGATCGACCCATATGTTGGGAAAACCGACCGCATCATCGCGGTGCTGCCCTTCTTCCACGTATTCGCCAACACCTGCGTCCTCAATCGCACCGTGTTGGCCGGGGGCGAGATGGTGACGCTGCCACGCTTTGACGCCGTGCAGGTGCTGGCCGCGGTGCAGCGGACGAAACCCAGTTCCATGCCGGGCGTGCCGACCATGTATCAGGCGCTGCTTGACCATCCGGCGACGCCCAATGTCGACTTTTCCTCGCTGCGCCTGTGTATTTCGGGCGGTGCGCCCCTGCCGCTGGAGTTGAAACAGCGCTTCGAGGCTATGACCGGCGCGAAGCTGTGCGAAGGATATGGCCTTACCGAAACGAGTCCCGTCGTCTGCTCCAATCCCTATGAGGGGTTGAACAAGGCTGGCACGGTGGGCCAGCCCGTCCCCGGCACCCTAGTGAAACTGGTCGATCGGGAGGACCCGACACGACCACCGCCGCCAGGCGAGCCTGGAGAACTGGTTTTCGCCGGGCCGCAGATCATGAAGGGCTATTGGCAGCGCCCGGATGCCGACGAGGAAGTGTTCGTCGACGGCTGGCTGCGCACCGGCGATGTGGGGCTGATCGACGAAGACGGTTATGTGAAGATCGTCGATCGCCTCAAGGACATGATCTCGGTCGGCGGCTTCAAGGTTTTCCCGAGCCAGGTGGAGGCGGTTCTTTATCATCATCCCGCCATCAAGGAGGCGCTGGTCATCGGTATTCCCGACGTCTATCGCGGGGAGTGTCCCAAGGCGTTCGTCACGCTGCGGGAAGGGGCGGACATCGACGGGGATGCGCTCAAACAGTGGCTGAACCCGCAACTGGGCAAGCATGAAAAGGTCAGCGAGGTGGAAGTGCGCCTCAACCTCCCCAAGACGCTGGTTGGCAAGCTGTCGCGCAAGGAACTGGTCGCGGAGGAACGGGCGAAGGCGCAAAGCGCGCCCGTCCAGTCTGGAACGGCGGCGTGATCGCTCCTATCTTGCGGGGCCAAGCAGGATAAGGAACAGGCCATGGCCGAAGAAATCGCTACGCTCGCAGGGGGCTGCTTCTGGTGCACGGAGGCGGTCTATCAGAACCTCAAAGGCGTGCGGTCGGTCGAAAGCGGCTATATCGGCGGCGCTCAGCCCAACCCGACCTATGAGCAGGTGTGCTCGGGCGCCACGGGCCATGCCGAAGCGATCCGCATCGCCTATGATCCGGACGTGATCTCCTATGGCGACCTGCTCGATATCTTTTTCGCGACACATGACCCGACCACCCTGAACCGACAGGGGAATGACGTCGGCACCCAGTATCGATCCGCGATCTTCCCGCATTCGCCCGAACAGGAAGCCGGCGCGAAAGCGGCGATAGAGCGCGGCCAGCGGGACTATGCCAATCCCATCGTCACGACCATCGAACCGGACGCGCCCTGGTATCCGGCGGAGGATTATCATCAGAAATATTGGGAGCGGGTAGGGGATCGAAACCCCTATTGCATGGCGGTCATCCCGCCCAAGCTGGCGAAGCTGCGCAAGGGATTCGCCGAGCGGATCGACAACTGATGCCCGTTCGGTCCACGGGCCGCCGCATGCCGAAGGGGCTTAGGCTGCGGTTAATCTTGCCTGTGTCATCTGCGGCGCGATGGCACAGGGGAGCGGTGAAATGCGCAAATTAGTGATGATGGCGGTTCCGGTAATGGCGGTGATGCTGCCCGGCTGCATCGCCAAGACGGCGGTTGACGTTGTGACCATGCCCGTGCGCGCTGGCGCGCAGGCGGCCGACTGGGCCACGACCAGCCAGGATGAAGCGGACCGCAACTATGGCCGACGCATGCGGGAGCAGGAAGCGCGCGAAGGCAAGGAACGCAAGAAGGCGGACGAACAGCGGCGTCGCGAATGCAGGCGCGCTGGCCATGAGAATTGCGACTGAGCCTTTATCCGCCGCGATAGCGTTCAAGCAGCCGCTCTGCGCAGCCTATCGTTGATGGCTACGCCGATCCCCTCATCGGGGATAGGCGCGACCGCGATGCGAGCGGCTGCGCTGGCGTCGGCAAGATGCAGCGCCGCGAAGAGATTGGCGGCGGCTTCCTGGACATTTGCATCCGAACTGAGGTTCATATTGCAGGGCATGAGGCCGAAGCCGATCAGATATTCGTCCGTTTCCGCCGCCAACGCATTCAGCCGGACGGGTTTGGACGGCGCATAGTGACTGTCCAGCTGACCGGGCGCCTCTATCTTCCCATGGTCAGAACCCCCGACGACCGGAAGGCGGGTGGCTTGCTCCAGCATGGCCGCCGTGACCGGGCCGGGCCGCAACAGGCGGATGCGGTCCGCTTCGGGGGCTGCGATCGTCGATTCCAGACCCTCGCTGGTGGGGCCTTCGTCCAGGATCATGCGGATTTTGCCGTCCAGACTGGCCAGCACATGCTCGGCGCGGGTCGGGCTGATCGCGCCACTGCGGTTGGCCGATGGCGCGGCCAGCGGTCGCCCGCTTTCCCGGATCAGCGCCCGCATGGCGGGGTGAGCGGGCAGGCGCAGCGCAACGGTGGGCAGTCCCGCCATGACGAGGGGTGACAGGCCGCTCGTGCCGCGCACAGGCAGCACCAGCGTCAATGCGCCCGGCCAGAAGCGTTCGGCCAGCTTGTCGGCCACGGGAGAAAATATGGCGAGCGTTTCGGCCATCTCCCGGTCCGCGACATGGACGATCAACGGATTGAAGCTGGGCCGCCCCTTGGCGTTGTAAATGGCGGCGACCGCGTTCGAATCGGTCGCGTCGGCGGCCAGGCCATAGACCGTCTCCGTCGGCACCGCGACGGGCTCCCCAGCCCGGATCAGCAAGGCCGCCTCGCGCAGCGCCTCCGCGCCGTAGCGGCGGATCCTGGTGGAAAAAACGGAATTTGGGATGATCACGACCCCAGCGATATAAGCCCGGTGCGCGCAGAGTAAAAGTCCATTGCTACAGCAGAATGACGGGAGCGCCGCCTTGCCCCCGAACAAGCGGAGGATTAAGGGCTGGGCATGAACGACGCCCTGCTTACCCGCATCGCCGAAGCGCTGGAACGGATCGCGCCGCTGCCCGCTTCATCCGCCGATCTCGCCGCCGCGCCTGCCTATGTCTGGAATGGCGCGACGATCGACGCGGTGGAAGCCTTTGCGCCTGTGGATTTTGACCTATTGACCGGTATCGACGCGCAGAAAGCGGCGTTGCTGGAAAATAGCCGTCGTCATGCAGGCGGCCATGCCGCGCATGATGTGCTGCTATGGGGCGCGCGCGGCACGGGCAAGTCCGCTGTCGTCGCTTCGGTGGTCGATCGGCTTCAGCGGGAAGGGCAGGACATCGCGCTGCTGCAATGCGCGATTGACGAACTGGCGAGCTTGCCGCGCCTCTTTTCGATCCTGCGCGACACGCAGCGGCCCTTCATCCTGTTCCTCGACGATCTGGGCTTTGACGAGAGCGGCGTGGGCGACGCGCGGTCGCTTCGATCGCTGTTGCAAGGCGGAACGGCGGCGCGGCCCGCCAATGTGCGCCTCTATGTCACCTCGAACCGCAGGCACATCGTCCCGCGGCATCTTTCCGAGCAGGATGACCCGGTCAATCCGCGTGACGTGATAGACGACAAGATGGCGCTGTCGGATCGCTTCGGCCTCAGCCTGGGTTTCCACGCCATCGATCAGCAGGCTTATGTCGACATCGTCACGGGCTATGCCGGCAGCCTTGGCCTCAGCTTCGATCCGCTTGAAGCGATCCAATGGGCGACTCAGCGCGGTAGCCGGTCGGGTCGGGTCGCATGGCAATATGTGGTGGAACTGGCGGGCCGCAACGGCCTGACCATCTGAGCTTATTTCGCGCTCGTTACCCGCCACACAATTCCGCCGACATCGTCAGTGACGAGCAGCGCGCCCTTGGCGTCGGCGGTGACGTCGACCGGCCGGCCGCGCGCGTCGCCCTGGTCGTCCAGGAAGCCCGTCAGCACGTCGATCGGCTTGGCCTTGCTCACCTCGCCATCGCTGTTGAAGGGGACGAAGACCACCTTGTAGCCGGCCGCAGGCTTGCGGTTCCAGCTGCCATGCAGGCCGACGAACGCTCCGTTCAAAAAGGGCCCGCCAAGCTTCACCTTGTCCGCGAAGGCAAGGCCCAGCGGCGCGACATGGTTGCCCAGCGCATAGTCGGGGCGCTTGGTATATTCGCGGATCTCGGGTCGTTGCGGCTGAACGCGGCGGTCTTCATAGCCGCCCCAATAATTCCAGGGCCAGCCATAGAAGGCGCCGAATTCAATCCGGCTGAGATAGTCGGGCACGAGATCGCTGCCCAGCATGTCCCGCTCATTCACCACGCCCCAAAGCGCGTTGCTCCTGGGCTCGAAGGCGAGGCCCGTCGGATTGCGCAGGCCCGAAGCGAAGATGCGATAGGCGCCCGTTATGGGATTCACCTCCAGCACGGCGGCGCGATTCTCTTCGTTTTCGAGGCCGTTTTCGCCGATATTGCTGTTCGATCCCACGCCGACATAGAGCAGTCCGGAAGGACCTGCCACGAGGCTCCTGGTCCAATGGATATTGGGCGCCTGGGCCGGCAGGTTCAGGATCTTGCGCCCTTTGGCGACGATGCGGGTTTCGCCTGTCTTGTAAGGGAAGGCTATCAACGCGTCGGTATTGGCGACATAGAGCGTCTCGCCGACCAGCGCCATGCCATAGGGCGAATGCAGGCCGGTCAGGAAGGCGGTCCTGACCTCCGCCTTTCCGTCGCCATCCGCATCACGCAGCAGGGTGATGCGGTTGGCGGAAGGAACGCCCGCGCCCGCCTTGTTCATGAGATAGGCCATGATCCGGCTGGCGATTCCACCCTGGGGGCGAGGGGGGCTGTTGGTTTCGGCCACCAATATGTCGCCATTGGGCAGGGCCAGCATCGATCGCGGATGCGCCAGTCCTTGCGCGAAGCGCGCCACGCTGAGCCCTTTTGCGACCGACGGCTTCTCATCTGCCTTCCACGATATGGCGTCGGCGACGTTGATCGTGGGGAACATCTCGCTGCGTGGAGAGGTGAAGACCGGTTCCTTGCCGGTGTCCGCACCCACGGGCAGCTGCGCCGTATCGCCCTGCGCTAGATAGAAAATGACGCCGGCGATGATGACGAGCGCGATAAGAGTGAGGGCGATCAGATGTTTCTTCATGTCGCACTGTCTATGCTGCGACGAAGCCCCCGGCAAGGCAGGGTTATGTGGGAAAATTTCCCTATTTTCCCCGTTCACGCAGCCAGAGCAGCAAGGCGATGAGCGCGCCGAGCGCAGCGCCCGCCAACAGTCCCGCGCTGGGTTGCCCCATCATTCCGCCCACTATGGTCCCGCCCAGGATCAGCAATGCGATGATGGCGCCCGCGCCGGTGGGATTTTTCTTGCCTGTCGTCATCTTGCCCGCCCCTTGCCATGCGCCGACCGGCAAAGCCAGCGGCTTTCCCGCTTGCGTCATTTCGGGACCAGTCGCGTCCTGGTCCGGGACAGTTGTCCCACAAGAGGACTTGGCTAATGGACCGTTCACCCTTGGACCCAGCGCTCCACCGTCATAGCGAAGAACTGGCACGCACATTGAAACGGTAGCCTCCGGTGGGGTCTGTTATTTCTGGGGGGGGGGCGGGCACATGCAGTTGCCATATCTTTCTGATCGAAAGAGCTATGAGGATGCGACGGATCTCATGGCGGCGTTCGGCGACAATGCGGGTTATGAGGCGGCGGCGCGCGCCGACCGCAGCCGCGATCAGGGCAATCACATCCATTTCTGTCACTGGCGGCAGATCGAGCGGTTGATCGTGCTCCTGACGCATGATGGCCCCTTGGGCACGATCCACTAGGGACTCATACGTTAATCAGGATCAGTTTTCCTTCCGTTCGCCCTGAGCTTGTCGAAGCCTGTCCTGAGCGCCTGCTGCAAGCAGGCAGTCGAAGGGGGTTCCTCATCTCTTCAAAGAAAGAGATAGGCTTCGACAAGCTCAGCCCGAACGGAGGTGGGTGCTTCCCATTAAAGGCCCCTCGCTCTAGGGGCGGCGAATCCTTAAAGGCGCAGGCTGGCCGTTTCAGGAAGTCCGGCAAGGATGTTGAGGTTCTGCACAGCAGCGCCGGCGGCGCCCTTGCCCAGATTGTCCAGAGTCGCGACCAGCCGCGCCTGACCCGTCTGCTCATTGCCGAAGACGAACAGGGCGAGCCTGTCGGTCGCGCCGACATGTTCCAGCCGCACCTGCGTCATCGCGCCGCTCTCGTCCAAGGGCGCGACGCTGACGATCGGTGATCCGGCATAGGCGTTGACCAGCGCCGCGTGAATGTCGGCTACCTTTGGCTGCCCCGGCATGGCGCGCAACTGCAACGGAACCTCGACGATCATGCCGCGATAGGCATTCGCCACCGCCGGCGCGAACAGGGGCGGGTGCTGCAATCCCGAGTAGCGCAGCATTTCCGGGACATGCTTGTGGCCAAGACCAAGGCCATAGGGACGGAACGCGCTTGGCGCGCCGTCCTGACCCTCAAATTCCGCGATCATGGACTTGCCGCCGCCCGAATAGCCCGACGCGCCCGCCACCGTCACCGGCCAGTCGGCGGGCAGCAGCCCGGCGAGCACCAGCGGACGCACGAGCGCCAGGAAACCCGTCGGCCAGCAGCCCGGATTGGCGACAAAGCGCGCCTGCGTCAGCTTTTCACGATGGCCCGGTTCCAGTTCCGCAAAGCCGTAGGTCCAACCTTCGGCGACGCGATGCGCGGTCGATGCGTCGATGACGCGCGTCCTGTCATTGTCGATCAGCGCCACGGCTTCGCGCGCCGCATCGTCGGGCAGGCAGAGGATGACGATATCGGCGGCGTTCAGCGCATCCTTTCGCGCGGCGGCGTCCTTCCGCCGGTCCTCATCCAGGATGATGAGCGACAATTCCGGCCGTCCCGCCAGCCGCTCGCCGATTTCCAGACCGGTCGTGCCGACGCCGCCGTCGATGAAAATCCGATGCGTCATGCGCCGATCCTCCGCCGCGCGATGATGGGTTCGGCATGGTCCCCGGCCAACCGTCCAACGACGTCGGCGAGCGGTTCGACAACCACCGCCATCCAGTGGGCATTGGCGTGCAGCAGATTGTCGTCGTCCACCATGATGCCGACATGGCCGGGGAAGAAGACGAAGTCGCCGCGTTGCAGCGGTTCACCATCCGAGATGGCGTTGCCGATTCCTTCCTGCTGGAGATCGGTGTCCCGCGGTATATTGACGCCGCACTGGCCCAGTGCGACCTGCACTAGCCCCGAACAATCGACGCCCCGATGGCCCCGCCCGCCCCAGACATAGGGCTGGCCCAGATAGCGCATCGCCACGGCGACCCAGTCGCTCTCCAGCGCATCGGCGATGACCGCGTGGCGGTGATGGACGAAGCCATCGCTGCACGCGACGAAGCCGTCTTGCTCCTGGCCAGCGAAGCGCGCCCCGCCCGGCCAGTAATCTGCGACGGGGGCCTTGATATCGGCCTTGCTGAACAGGGGGGCCGTGCCCGCGAAGATGCGATGGGTCGCATCCTCCCGCGTGTCCAGCGCCTCCCGCCGGACATAGCCCACATAACCGTCATGGCCGCAAAAGCCCCAGGCCCAGTCCGTCGTGACGTCCAACGCGTGGAAGCTCTCCCCCCGCAACAATTCGCTGGTCGCGGTGGCGCTGGCGGACGAGGCGGAGAGGACCGGCGTCCCCGCGGCGACGCAGGTCAACTCAACGGCGCGGGCGTAATGCGCCGAAAAAAGGACCCCCGCCAGGGATATGTCGGCCAAATCTCCACGCGCTGCATGAATGCGGCCGTCAAGCTTGACGGACCGGCCATCCAGTTTGAAACGGATTCTTTCAGGCGGTGTGTCCCGCTGGGGAGAGGTCATGGCGTTCATCGCCGGCGGTTCCTGCGATGAAATGGTGAAAGGCGTCAAGGAATTCCGCCCCTTTTGGGGTGCGAGTGATGAAAATATTGCGTCGGTCCGCCGCATCGCGCTCCCGGCGCAGATAGCCAAGCGCCGACAACTTGTTGAGAGCGCGGGTAATAACCGGCTTGGATACGTTCAAAGTTTCGGCGAGTCCCCGCACGGTGTGAGGGCCTGCATTGATGTAGACCGTCATCATCAGCGCCATCTGCCGGTTGGTCAGGTCCGGCTTGCCCGAACGCACATAATCGACCAGCGTGCGCATCCAGTGGTCGAGTTGCTTCAGGCCGGGGCTGTTGAGCTCCGTGGGCTTATCCTGTGCGGGCGAGGCATCCATTCCCCCGTAACGCACCATAGCCAATCCGGTTGCGTAACGGCCTCACGCCGCATGATCATTTCTGCTGTTGCCGACCATAAAGTTGCCGCAGGAGATGAAAAACGGCCCGCAGGCCCAGCGCTTCGCCGCCTTTGGGACGACCCGGACGCGGGGAGGGACGCCATGCGAATGTGTCGATATGGATCCATTTGCTGCCCTCCGGCACAAAGCGCTTCAGGAACAGCGCGGCCGTGATCGCCCCGGCGAATCCACCTTCTCCGGCATTGTTGATGTCGGCGACGTCGGATTTCAGCATCTCCGAATAGCCGTCCCACAGCGGCAGGCGCCAGGTGGGATCGTCCACTTCGCGGCCGGCGGCCTCCATGTCGGACGCCAGTTGATCGTCATTGATGAAGAGGGCAGGCATATCGGGGCCGAGCGCAACGCGCGCCGCTCCGGTCAGCGTCGCATAATCGATGATCAGTTCGGGTTTATCTTCGCCCGCCAGAGCCAGCGCGTCGCCCAGAATCAGTCGCCCTTCCGCATCCGTATTGCCGATCTCCACCGTCAGCCCCTTGCGGCTGCGCAGGATGTCGCCGGGGCGGAAGGCGTTGCCACCCACGGCGTTTTCGGCGGCGGGGATCAACAGGTGCAGCCTTACTGGAAGCCGCGCTTCCATGATCAATTGCGCCAGCGCCAGCGCATGGGCTGCGCCGCCCATGTCCTTCTTCATCAGCCGCATGGCCGATGAAGGCTTGATGTCGAGCCCGCCGCTATCGAAGCAGACGCCTTTCCCGACAATGGCGAGGCGGGGGTGGGCCGGATCGCCCCAGCGCATTTCGATGAGGCGAGGGGCAAACGCCTTGTCCGCCGCTCGGCCGACGGCATGAATCATCGGGAAACCCTGTTCGAGCGCATCACCCCGCGTCACCATGATGCTTGCGCCGAACTCGCTTGCTATCCTGGCCGCCGCATCTTCCAGATGAGGCGGCCCCATATCGGCGGCGGGCGTGTTGACGAGGTCGCGGACCAGCGCCACCGCCTCGGCCAGGCTGACGGTTGCGTCGATATGCGCGACGTCGCTGCTGAGCAGTGTGCGGGGACCGGGGGCGCCATCATCCTTGCGATAAAGGTCGAACCGATATTGCGCCGTCAGCCAGCCCAGCATCGCCGCGCCTGCGCTACCCTGCGCCAACCGATATTGCCCCTCCGGCAGAACCTCCGCCAGCTTGGCCAGGCACCAGACGCCAAGCTTTGTCTTGTTCGCCACGGCGGCGACAACCGACCAGTCCGAAGCGTCGTCACCCGGGATGACCGCCTGTTCCTGCGCCTTGCCTGAGAATTTCTGGGCGGCGACGATCGCGCGCACCCGTTCCGGCTGGGTGCTGAGCCATGATTGGAAACTTTCCGCATCGACGAGATGGATCGTCCGCGCGGGTTGATTGTTGTCGGCTTTGAGCAGGTCGGAAAAATCAGTCATGCCATGGAGTCTGAACAAAGCCCGCGGGGATGGAAAGCGCAATTTTCGTCGTTCGGCCCGCTCCGCCCGCCCGGACTGGATTTGCTTCCCGGGGCCGCAAGGCATAGATTGCATGCAGCGAAAAGAAGGAGAGACGAGATGATGCACCGCGATGACAGTCGCCTTCAGGCGCTCCGAGCCCGCGCCTATGTGCTGGCGGAATCGGGGAGGTTCAACGGGGCCCATGCGGTCGAGCAGGCATTGATAGCGGAAGGATGGGCCAACGCCGCCGATGCGCTTCAGGCCAGCTATACGCGCAAGGCGATCAGCGAACGCTGTCTGGCCGCCAAGCCCCATTGATGCGGTCGCCACAGGGGAGGCGGAGAGGACCGCTCGCAGGAGCGGTCCTGCTTTTGTGCGCCTGCTCTCCCGCAGCGAATAATGACGTTTCTGCCAGTAATGCGAATGAGGCGGCCGCCGCCAAATTCGCCAACCGGATGGCGGGCGCGCCAGAACCGGTGGCCGCATCCAGGCCGTTCGAGCTTTCGGAAAAAAGCGAATGGCTCGAATTCGCCTATGCGTGGCCTGCGGAGGCTTCCGCTGTTCCTGAACTGGCCGAAAAATTCCGGAAGGAAATGGGCGTCGATAAGGCGGATGCGTTGAAGATGGCGAGGGAGGACCGGAAAGCGGCCCAGCAATCGGACTTTCCCTTTCACGCCCACAGCCTGGAAAAGCGTTGGACTGTCACCGCGAATACGCCGCGCTTCCTTGCGCTCCAGTCTTCGACCTACAGCTATACCGGCGGGGCGCACGGGATGACCGGCTATAATGCGTT
>DASVOF010000113.1:0-24847 GCA_036383495.1 Sphingobium sp.
TGTTCGGGCCGGTGATCCAGCGAATGCCAGGCGATATAGTCGGCGTCCTGTCCGTCCGGATGACGCGCGGACAGCGAAATGAACGCACAACTCACAGCCGTGCTTCCTGTCGCCAATACGTCCGGCAACTCGGCCGACGGCGTTCCTTCAAGGCGCATGATTATCAAATCCCCTCGTTTTTCATGATCGCAGTTGGGCGACGTCCGTCAGGCGCCCTGCAGTTCGCCGGTGATCTGAATGCCCGCGCCGTCCACCGCATAGGTCTTGTTCAGGAAGATCAGCACGGACGTGAGCGCTTCGGCCGCGGCGGAGTTTACGAGCGCTCCTCCATGCAGGCCGCGCAGACGGCAGGCCTGGACCAGATCGATAACGGACTCGCGCGCGGCCTTGTCATCCCCGAAGACCAGCACGTCGCAGGCGACGTCCTCGTCCTTGATCAGCTTGTGCGCGGCGACATTGTGAAATGCCGAAACCATGCGCACGTCTTCGCCCAGTATCGCCTGCGCCCGCGCGGCAGCGCTGCCTTCGGCCGGCAGCTGGACGCGCATCACGCGGGGCGGGACCAGCGGGACGGTCGTATCGACGACGATCTTGCCGGCGACATGAGCCGCGACGCTGCGCAACGTACCCTCTTGAGCGGCGAAGGGAACGGCGACGATGACGATGTCAGCGGCGGCCGCTGCGTCCTCGTTCGCAAGCCCCGTGAGGCCAAAGCCCAGGCGTTCGGCTGCGGCGATCGCGCTTTCCTTGGCGCGCGAGCCGATAATGACTTTCCGACCTGCCTGCGCCAGCCGCCGGGCGATCGCGGAGCCCAGATCTCCCGTGCCTCCAAGGACTGCGATGGTTGCGTTAGCGGCTTCGGTCAAAATCATGCTCCTGTGGTTATGGGTAGTGGCGGGCGCACAACCTCGCCATAAATGGTTGTGCGTTGGCGCAGCGGACGGCCCGCGCGGTCGGCGGTTTCGGCCATCTGTTCGACGCCGAAAAGCTGGCCATTTTGGCCCCCGGCGGCGCGCGTGATGGACTCATCCATCAACACGCCGCCAAGGTCGTTCGCGCCCGCCTGTAGCACGGCGGCCGCTCCTTCGGGGCCCATCTTCACCCAACTCACCTGGATGTTCGGGATCAGCGTATGGAGCACGAGACGGGCGATGGAATGCATCAGCAAGGCTTCGCGAAAGCTGGGCCCGGATCGCGCCAGACCCTTGCGCCACATCGGCGCTTCCATGTGGACGAACGGCAGCGGCACGAATTCGGTAAAGCCGCCCGTTTCCTGTTGCAGGTCGCGAACAGCAAGCAGGTGACGCGCCCAATGTTCATAGCGATCGACATGGCCGAACATTATGGTGGCGGTGGACCGCAAGCCGACTTCATGGGCGGCCCGCATCACGTCCAGCCATTCCGACGCAGTCACCTTGTCGGGGCAGATGATCGCGCGCACTTCGTCGTCCAGGATTTCCGCCGCCGTGCCCGGCAATGTCGATAGCCCGGCGGCTTTCAGACGGCCCAGATAGCTGTCGAGCGGCTGGTTGAGACTGCGCGCGCCATGCGTGATCTCCAACGGAGAGAAGGCGTGGATGTGCAGGTTCGGCGCAACGCTGCGCACGGCTTCCAGCAGCCCGACATAGGTATGGCCATCAAATTGCGGGTGGATGCCGCCCTGCATGCAGACTTCGGTCGCGCCCCGCTCCACCGCTTCAGCGGCGCGGCGGCCCACTTCTTCCTCGGGCAACAGATAGGCTGGCCCGCGCAGATCCTTCGTTCCCCCCTTCGAAAAGGCGCAGAAGGTACAGCGGTAAAGACAGATATTGGTGTAGTTGATGTTGCGGTTGATGACGTAGGTGACATTGTCGCCCACCACCTGATGGCGAAGCGCGTCAGCCGCTCCCGCGATCCGTCCGACATCGGGCCCGTCCGCCTGAAACAGCGCGACTATTTCCTTTTCGGACAATCGATCGCCATCGCACGCCTTTTCGATCAGCGCGTCGATCGCGCGCGAACGGACGGTCGATCCTGTGTGGACGATCTGCGGCGGGGGAAGCTGCGCGCCCGCACGCCATTCTTCGACAATCGGAAGGCCGCGCGCATCCACCATGCGGCGGACGGCGGGAACCATGGCCTTGTCCAGCCAACGGTCCGGTCCGCGCGCATAAGCCGGGCCGATGGCGAGCCGCTCGACCAGCACACGACCGGCTGCGGCGGTGGCCGCTTCCAACAGTTCCAGATGAGGCCAGGGCGCCTCTGGATTGACATGATCGGGCGTCACCGGCGACACGCCGCCCCAGTCATTGACGCCCGCCGCCAGCAGTTGCGGCAGAACCGCCATATCCTGAAGATTGGGCGGGGCCTGGATCACCATTTCGGGCCCAAGGATCAGCCGCGCCGCCGCGATGGACCACAGGTGCTCGTCCAGCGACGGCTCGGGGTGATCAGCCATGCGGGTGTCGGGCTTCGCGCGGAAATTCTGGACGATCACTTCCTGGATGTGACCGTAGCGGCGGTGCAGGTCGCGGATCGCGACCAGGGCCTCTATCCGCTCCTCCCGCGTTTCGCCGATGCCGATGAGGATGCCTGTCGTGAACGGAACCTTCGCCCGCCCCGCCGCCTCGATGGCTTCCAGCCGCACCGCCGGGTCCTTGTCGGGCGACCCGAAATGCGGCCCGCCGCGCTCGGAAAGCCGGGGCGAAGCGGTTTCCAGCATCAACCCCATCGACGCCGACACCGGCCGAAGCGCCTGATAATCGGCGTCATCCATGATGCCGGCATTGAGGTGCGGCAGAAGGCCGGTTTCCTCATATACGAGCTTGGCGGTCTCGCGCACATAGTCCAGCGTGGTCGAGCACCCCAGCGCATCCAGCCCCTTGCGGGCGGCGTCATAGCGCGCTTCGGGGCGGTCCCCCAGCGTGAACAACGCCTCGCGACAGCCAGCCGCCGCGCCCGCGCGGGCGATGTTCAACACATCCTGCCGGCTCAGATAAGCATCGTCGAGTTTCGCGGGGGTCGTCGCGAAAGTGCAATAGTGGCACACGTCCCGACAAAGTTGCGTAAGGGGAATGAAGACCTTGCGCGAATAGGTGACGATCGAGCCATGATGCGCGACCGTCATGTCCTCCGCGCTTGAGAGCATGGCGGACAACGCCATGGACCGCAAAACGTCCGCGATCCTTTCTGCAGGTTCGTCCGGGGCGAAAAACACCGATGCCGCACTCCTCATGCCAGAAGGCGCCAGACCATCGGATCGACCGGGCCCAGCGCCTTCCGGCTAACTCCTAGCCGCGCAGTTTAGCGATCACCTCTTCACCAAACCAGTGCACATGTTCGATATAGGCCGCACGGCTGGGATGCGGCGGCTCGACCGCGGCCCAGTGGACCCCGGCATCCGCAAGAGCCCCAATCGCATCCACATATTGCTGGACCTGATCGGAACGGCCGAAAGCCAGTTTTTGCAATGGGCTTAGCTGCACTTCAAATGAGCCGCTTCTGCCGAACTGGTCACGCATCTCCGCGATCTGCTTCAGCCGCTCGCCCAGATGTTCGATCGACTGGACCGCCGCGTCCTGGTTCACCTTGCTCATGCGCGGGTCGGCGAAGAAGGGGCACCAGCCGTCGCCGGCGCGCGCCGCGCGCTCCACCGCCTTGTCGCTCCCCCCGCCGATCCAGATCGGCGGTGCGGGATTGGGCGCGGGGCGCGGCTCATTGCCCTTGGCGTGGAAGGAACGTCCTTCCTTCACCACGGCTCCGCCCGCCCATGCGAGGCGGATGGTGTCGAGCGCTTCGTCCATGATCGCGCCGCGCTTGTGGAAATCGACGCCGAGAGCTTCGAACTCGCCCTTCTGATAACCGGGCGCGGTGCCCATGATCAGACGACCGCCGGACAGGACCTGCACGGTCGCTGCGGCTTTCGCCGTGATGAAGGGGTTGCGATAGGGCAGCACCACGATGTTGGTCTGAAGCAGGAGCGTGCTGCTGACAGAGGCCACGAACGCCAGCGCGGCGAAGGGATCGAGAGCGTCATGGCCAAGCCCACCCGTGTGCAGCCATTCCGCCGACGGCGCGGGATGATCGGTCACATAGCAGGCGTCCAGCCCGGCTTTCTCCAGGGCCCCCGCCATCTCCCGCACGGCGTCCAGCGTCTGGAACTCGCCCGGTGTGGTGTCGCCCACCGGTATCGCCATCGAAAACTTCATTCTATGCTCTCCATGCATATCCGCCCGCCAGGGACATATGATCGACGGCTCCGCAGCGCGACGTCTTGAAAATCCGGAGCGACGGTCCGCCAGCTCCTATTCGTCAAAAAAAGATCGGGCCGCCGCGCCATTAGCCGGCGACCCTATCTCCAGATCAATAACGCCGCAAGGCAGGCGGATGGTCGCCCGCCTCCCCGCAACAGCCATCATGGCCGCGATACCTGATCTCTCGTTGGTTCAGGCAGCCGGCTTCGCCGATGGCCCTTCCTTGAGGCGGCCCAGCAGTTGCGAAGCCGCCGGGTTGCCGTCCAGCATATAGTTCTGGCGATGCACGATCTTCCAGCCGCCGTCCGCCTGTCGGGCCAGTTGCAGTCGGGAAGCGCTCAGCCGCCCGATGAAGAAGCCCTGCTCGCCGTGCATCGCGACCATGGTGTGACAGGTCGCGATCGCTTCGTCGCCGTCGATCACGACGTGCGGCACGCTGGACAAATGGGCGCAGCCCGCGGCGACATAGGCGCGATGTCCCGGGTCGCGCGTGATGGACTCGATCCTTTCACGGCCTTCGAATGCGCCGATGTCGCCGACGGCGTAAACGCCATCGTCGACATAGCAGCTGCCGACGGCCGCCGCATTCAGGCCGTCCACAGCATAGCCATAACCGTTGATCACCTGATAAATCGCGAGTTGGTCTTCCAGCCGACGCAGGCGGCTTTCGATGCTGGTATCCGTCATTGAACTTTCCCTTAGCCGATCATGATCGAGCCGGCGTCGCAATTGATCGACTGTCCGGTGATGGTCCTGCTTTCGTCGCTCGCAAGGAACAAAGCGAGGTTGCCGATATCCTCGGGCTGGGAAATGGTGCGCAGCGGGACGCTTTCGAACGACTTCGCTTTCCACTCCTCGAACGAGATGCCCTGTTCGCCCGCCATGCGCTTGCCCCAGTTTCTCCACAGGTCGGTTTCGATGCCGCCGGGAACAAGGCAGTTGCAGCGCACGCCATAAGGACCTGCTTCGGTCGCAATCACCTTGGTAAGCGCGCGAAGTCCCGCCTTCGCCGACACATAATGCGACTTGCGCGGCATGCCCATCCAGCCGGCGGTCGACGAAACGTTGATGATCGACCCGGTCTTCCGTTCGAGCATGGAACGGTTGAGCACTTCGCGCGCCGCAATCATCGGCGCGGTCAGGCAGATCGCGATGACCGCGTTCCAGTTTTCCAGTGTCTGTTCCCAGACGAACTTGTCCTGGCCCGGAATGACGGCGTTGTTGATAAGGATGTCGACCTGCCCGAACGCGTCCATCGCCCGGTCGACCATGGCCCGCACATCGCCTTCGTCAGTGACGTCGGCCCGCATGCCGATGCAGCCCTCGCCCGCTTCCTTCGCCGCTTCGAGCACGGCGTCTTCGCGCCGCGCGGTGATGAGAACTTTCGCGCCCGCAGCCACGAACTGCTTCGCCATGACGGCGCCGGTTCCGCCGCTTGCTCCGGTGATGATCGCGACCTTTCCTTCAAGCCGCCCTTTCCCGCTCTCCATAATTCTCTCCTACTGGACGTGAATCACTTCTGTCCCCCGATCAGCTAACATCTGTAAGCCTATGAGGCAAGCGGTGATGGATTTCAGGCCGGAGCGCTGAATAGTCGGTCGATCATGCTCCTGACGAAAGTTTCAAGGTCGCCCACACTATTCCCGGGTCGCGCAGGCGCGAGATGAGCGAGCGCGATGCGGCCATGAGCGAAGGAGATCGTCAATATCGTGGCGGAAACCGCATCTTCGGTCGGGAGCGCGCGCCCCTCCTCCCCATGAGCGAGGATCGTGTCCAACACCGCGCGGTAAGCGGGGCGAAGCGGACCGTCCAACTCAGCCTCGGCTCCGACCGGCAGCGCAAACAGCATCTGGTAGCGCGAGGGACGCTCCATCGCATATCGGACATAGGCGCCCATCTGCGCCTTCAATCGTTCCAGAGGAGAAGCGGCCGTGAGATCGCGGACGCTCTCCACCATGGCGTCGCCGACCTGTCGCCAGCATTCCCGCGTCACTTCCGCCAGCATCGCGTCCGCGTCCGCAAACTGGCGATACAGGGACGGCGCCGCCACCCCTGCTTCCTTGGCGACTGTGCGCAAGCTGAGCTGGGCGGCTGGTGAGCGATCGAGGATGCGCATGGCTGCTTCGATCGCTTCATCCCGAAGCTTTATCCCCTCACCCCGCTGATTGCGCTGCCGCTTCGCCACTGTGACCTGATTCAAAGCGTCCCTCGGTGCGATATATGAACCATGTAGCAGAGGCTCCCTGGGAACCTCGCAGGGCCAGCGACAACGCGCGCTGGCCCTGATGGCGAAACGCCCGGCCTAGAACCCGATATCGACGATCGGATGTTCAAAACCGTCGTTCACGGCGTGCTGCGCCTTGGCCAGCTTGGCGGGATCGATCCCCGCCAGATAGCCATCGATCAGCCGCTGGTAGTTGCTGAGCAGCCCTTCGGCCACATGCGACAACCGCATATAGTCGAACTTGCCGGCATGAAGCCCCAACTGCTGGATCGGGAGGTTGCCATAATCCTGCTGAGGGATCTCCGGAAATTCCTTGCTGTCATAGGGAAGGACAGTCGGCGTCTTGATGGGCTCGCTCCCCTCCTTCACGGGCTCGAACGCCAGCGACCAGATCTCGAACAGGCATGTTTCGGGGGTGAGCGGACGGATGCGATAGGCCGACATCGCGCCGTAAAAAGGCAGCAGGAAATAATGCGGGAAGAGGAACTCGACAATACGGTGCGGATCGGCCTCGTCGACTTCGTTGAGATTGGGCATCGGCACGCCGCGCTCGGTGGCCTCGCGATAGATCTCGTCCTTCAACGTCCGCACGTAGAGGCCCAGCGCCTCCATCGGATTCTCCGGCAGATCCATCGTGCTCAACCGCTCTGCGACCTCGACTTCGCTGCCGTGAACCATGCCGGCCATGCCGCTGCTCAACCGGGCCAGGAATCGCGCGAACAGGTTCACATGGCCGCGCGCGTCCAGATCACGCATCGCCGCCGGTTGCTCCGCATCGGAACCATAGGGGTTGAAGGCGGACAGTGCGTGCAGCTGGGGATGGGTGCGCATGGTGTGATAGCCCTCCTGGAAGGCCTCCATGGCGAGCTTCCAGTTGGTCGGCAGTTCCGTGGCGTACCACCATTCCATCTTCAACTGGTCGACATTGCGGATGCCCAGGCGATCGGCGATCGGGCCGAGAGAATCGAGCAGCGAAGGGGCGTCGTCATCATGGTTGATGAAGACGTGACCGCCCCATAGTTCGGAGCGGCAGGAAGCGAGGTTGAGTTCCGCCTTTTCCAGGTTTTCCTCGCTGAATATCTGCTTGCCGAACACGAAGGTATTTTCCCCCTCCATGTTCCAGCGCCAGCCGTGGAAGGGGCAGATGAAGCCCGAATTACGGCAATTGCCGCCCTCGCTCACCAACTGTACGCCGCGATGACGGCAGGCGTTATGGAACGCTTTCACCCCGGCCTTCGTGCGGATGACGATCACCGACTTGTCGAGATTGCGATATTCCACATAGTCGCCGACCTCGGGAATCTCTTCGAGCCGGCAGGCCATCTGCCACACATGCGGCCACAGCTTCTCTTTCTCCAGTTCAAAGAAGCCCTGATCATAGTAGCGCTTCGCTGGAATCTGTTCCGGATTGGTGATCCGAAACGGCACGGCGGCAAGCTTTGCCTGATCGTCGCTGGCTGCTTCGGCAACCCTGTTGAGTTCCATCGTCGTCATGAGCATCCTCTATAACCGGCCGCCTTACGGCTTGACGCCTGCTTATTAGGCTTACACACATTGCCCTGCAACGTCCGCGCGCGCCGTCACAGCGCTGCATCATAACGCAAGAGCCGAACCATAGAGGGGCCTGAGCCTTGAAAACTGAGGAGTTTACGGGGGTGGAGCGTCTCGCCGCGCTTCATGAGATCAAGCTGCTCAAAGCTCGCAGAGATCGTGCCGCCGATACAAAGGACTGGGCTCTTTACGAATCGCTTCATGCGCCGGACCATCATTCGTGGAATGAGGACTATCCCCCAACCACCACTGCGGCGGAGAGCTTCTGTCGTGAAACTTATGAGAAGCAGAAGGGCAGCCGGCCTTTCACCAGCCGAATGGTGACAAGAACGCATGCCCATACATCAACCGGCGCGCAATCCGCGCCCATTCCGGGGCGCTGAGCCATGGTAGATATTCAGAATCAAACATCTGGTGCATTCGACGAAAATTTCGACTTCATTGTCGTGGGCAGCGGCGGCGGGTCCATGTGTTCCGCCCTCGTGATGCGGCAGGCGGGGAAATCCGTCCTCATTCTGGAAAAGACCGATCTGGTCGGCGGCACGACGGCCCGGTCGGGCGGGGTCATGTGGATCCCCAACAATCCCTTCATGAAGCGTGACGGTGTCGAGGACAGCTTCGAAAAAGCGACGACCTATCTCGACAATGTCGTGGGCGATCATAATGATACGCCGGGCGCGACCCGCGCGCGCCGTTCGACCTATCTGAATGAGGGCCCGGCGATGGTCGACTTCCTGCTCAAACAGGGCGTGAAGTTGACGCGCGTCCCCTATTGGCCGGACTATTATGACGATCGACCGGGCGGTTCGGAACAGGGACGCACCGTCGTCGCCGAACTGTTCGACGTCAATGAACTGGGCCCCTGGAAAAAGAAGCTGCGGCCGAACTTCCTGACCCTCTATGCGTCGCTGGACGAAGCGCTGAAACTGCCCCATCTCAAGCGCTCCTGGGCAGCCAAGCGGACGCTGCTGAAGGTCGGGCTCCGGACGGTGGCGGCGAAACTGACGGGCAAGCATTATGTCACCGCCGGCGCGGCGCTTCAGGGACGAATGCTCCAGGCGGCATTGAAGGCGGGCGTGGACATCCGCGCTTCATCGCCCGTGGAAGAGCTGATCGTCGAGAATGATCGCGTCATCGGCGTCGTCGTCACGCAGAATGGGACACGACGGCGCATCGGCGCTACCGCCGTCCTGGTGAACGCAGGCGGCTTCGCCCATAATCAGGAGATGCGCAGCCGCTATCAACCCGGCACGTCGGCCAAGTGGACCAACACTGCGGAAGGCGACACCGGCGAGATGATCCTGGAGATGATGCGCCACGGCGCCGCCATCGCCCAGATGGAAGAGATGGTCGGCAACCAGATGTCGATTCCGCCCGGCGGGGAAAACGAACCCATCAAGCCGGTGGTTCAGGGCATGACGGCCGGCCCACACTCGATCCTCGTCGACCAGTCCGGCGTCCGCTACATGAATGAGGGCGGTTCCTACATGGCCTATTGCAAGGGCATGCTGGAACGGAACAAGACGGTCCCTGCGGTTCCCAGCTGGGGAATTTTCGACAGCCGCGTCATGCGCGACGGCATGATCGCCGGGTCGCTGCCCGGCAGCAAGAAGCCCGAACGCTGGTATAGCGAAGGCTTCCTGCGTGAAGGCGCGACGATTGAGGCGCTTGCCGAAAAGCTGGAGATAAAGCCCGAAGCGCTTCGCGCGACCGTCGACCGCTTCAATGGCTTCGTCGACCATAATCATGACGAAGATTTCGGTCGCGGCGCGCGCGCTTACGACCGTTGGCTGGGCAATCCGTATCAGCAACCCAACCCGGCCCTGGGCAAGATCGAGGAAGGGCCTTTTTACGCCATTCCCGTGGTGCCCGGCGACGTCGGAACCTATGGCGGCGTCGTGACCGACGAGAAGGCGCGCGTGTTGCGCGAGGACGGCACGCCGATCTCCGGCCTTTATGCGACGGGGGTTTCCACCGCATCGGTGATGGGCCGTTCCTATCCCGGCGCGGGGGCGAGCGTGGGGCCCTCCTTCATCTGGGGCTATGTGGCGGCCAAGCACGCCGTCGAAGGAATCGGATGACGATCCGGCCGCGCCCGGTGGTTCGGGCGCGGCTACAAAGATCCCGCTCCTGCGGTAATGCTTCAGGCGCGAGGGTAGACGACACAGATAAGGCGGACGGCCAACGCCATCCGCCTTATTCTGTCTCCATCGCCTGGGAAGCGATCAGTGCGCGTTATCTTCCAGGATGAAATCGGCGGCGCGCAGGCCAGCCATCATCGCCGGTCCATTGGTATTGCCGGACACCAGCGTCGGGAAGATGGAGGTGTCGACCACCCGCAGCCCCTCGACACCCCGCACCCGAAGGCGGCAATCCACCACGGCGCGATCGTCCGCGCCCATCCGCGCGGTGCCCGCCGTATGGAAGCATGTGCCGCCCATCGTCATCGCATTCGCCAATATATCCTCGTCGCTCTCGATCGCGGTTCCAGGCCGCGTCTCCTCCACCACCCATGGGGCGAGCGCCGGCTGCGCCGCCAGGCGGCGATTCCAGCGTACCGCCGCCACGAATTTCTTGCGGTCGATCTCTGCCGACAGGTGGTTGACGTTGACATAGAGCGGCGCATCGGGATCGGCCGATTGGATCCGCACCTCGCCCTGGCTTTCAGGCCGGGTGAAATAGGTGACGAAGGTGATGCCGGGGAAAGGATCGACACCGACCTTACCCTCCTTGCCTGTGGCGCCCGACGAAAGCGACATAAGGCCGAACTGAAGATCGGCATGGTCCAGGTCATCCGTCGACTTGGCGAAGCCGCCGACCTCGTGCGCGGCGTGGCTCATCGGCCCGCTCTTGAACAGGAAGTAGCGCAGGGCGGAGATGACCGCGTTGAATCCGCTCAAGGATGCATTCTGGCTGTTGCCGCGCACCTTCAGCGTCAAGTCCGCATGCCGGTGTTCGCGCAGATTCTTGCCAACGTCCGGTGAATCGACGACCACATTGATGCCCAGCGATTGCAGCAGCGTCGCGTCGCCGACGCCCGAAAGCTGAAGAAGCTTGGGCGTCTGAAAAGCGCCGGCGGACAGGATCACTTCGCGATCGGCGCGCACCGAACGCTGTCCATCCTTGCCGCGCAGCAGGACGCCCGTCGCCCGCTGCCCCTCGAACTCGATCTTCAGCGCATCGGTTTCGGTGGCGATGTCGAAATTGGGACGCTTCTTCGCTTCCGTCAGGAACGCACGTGCGGAGCTGACGCGCGCGCCGCGATAGCGGGTCGTGGGCTGATAGCCCAATCCTCCCGCGCGGACTGCACTGGGGTCGTTGACATCGTCAACGCGCGCGATGCCCATTTCCTCGCCGGCCGAAATGATGGCGTCGAAAAGCGGATCGCCCTTCGGATGGGTCGTAAGCTTCAACGGCCCCGCGCCTCCACGGGAAGCCCCTGCGCCCAGATCATGGCTTTCCAGTTCGATGAATTTCTTCTCGACTTCCTTCCAGCTCCAGCCCTCGCAGCCCTGCGCCGCCCAGCCGTCATAATCGAGCGGCGCGCCGCGCATATAGATCATGCCGTTGATCGAGGACGAGCCGCCCAGCGTCTTGCCACGGAACCAACGTTCGGTCGGCTGGTTGCCCCCGGTGTGAACGTCATATTCCCAGATGACCTTGCTGCCCGGATTGATGATGACGCCAATGCCGCGCGGCATATGGATGAACGGGTTCTTGTCTTCCGGCCCGGCTTCCACCAGCAACACCGAATGGCGGCCATCTGCGGTCAGACGTTCCGCCAATGCGCAACCGGACGATCCCGCGCCGATGATGATGAAATCGTAACGATCCTTCAAACCCGCCTCCTGATTAGCTGGCGCCAGAGATGCCATATCTTCTGACGGCGGCAAAATAATTCACTTCTCGGACGGCTCACCGCGTCCAACCCGATATGTCGCTCGAAAAGTCAGCGGCTCACACTGAGTGCGCCTGTGACCGCATGTCCCGAATGGCGATTTCGATCAGCCTCGCCTCGGCCCGCGCAAGCCGGTCAATATAGGCCCGGCGCCGTTCATCGTCGGTGAGCTGCGAATATTCCGCAACATCGGGATTGGTAAGCACCGTCGCGACACGCTCCAGTCCCGTCAACAGGACGACGGCGCAGTCGAAATATTCATTATCCTTATTGTCCGGGCGCACGTCCATCTGCTCGACCAGCAGGGAGATCAACGGCGCGGAGGTGGCGGCGCGATATTCGACCAGCCTCGGATCGCGGGCGTCGGCGAACGCATTGCGCATCTGGAGCAGATGGGCATGGCGCTGCCAGAATTCGAAATGGGCGCGCACGAAAGCGCGGCTCTGTTCAAACAGCATATCATCCGGCCAGCGGGTTCGCAGGCAATGAAGGAAGGCCGCCTCCTGCTCGTCCATCACCCGTCGCAGCACGGCGAGCAGCAGGTCGCCCAGGTCCGGGAAGTAGAGATACAGCGTGGACATGCCGATATTCGCCTCGCGCGCGATCGCGCTCAAGGTGACCGGCGCGGGATTGTCCCCCTCCAGCAGGACCAGCATCGCCTTCATGATCCGCTCGCGGGTGCCCTGCCCCTTGCGTCCCAGCCGCTGACCGGAAAGATTATGCGTCGCGCCCGCATCCCTGGCGGGCGGCTTGGCCCGCCGGCTCATCAGTTTGGACTGATTTTCCGTTATCATGAGAAGTGGGAAATCCTTCGAGGGGTCCGGCTTACAACAGGCCGGACCGCCCCATTTTTGAAGAAACCGATAGTCGGTTCAGTATGATCAGGAGCCGACGGCGATCACCTTGACCTCCATATATTCCTCGAACCCTTCCAGGCCCCATTCCTTGCCGACGCCGCTCTGCTTGTATCCGCCGAAGGGAAGGTCCACCGCGATCGACATGCCGTTGTTGATGCCGATCGTGCCGGTGCGGATCCGCTTGGCGATGCGCATCGCGCGTTGCGGATCACCGGAATGGACCCCGCCCGAAAGCCCGTAGTCGCTGTCATTGGCGATGCGGATCGCATCTTCATCATCCTCGAATGGGATCACGACCAGCACGGGCCCGAATATCTCCTCGCGCGCGATCTTCATGTCGTTGGTCACGTCGACGAAGCAGGTCGGCTCGATGAAGTAACCGCTGCCCTTGTCGGTGGCGATCTTGCCGCCCGCGATCAGGCGCGCGCCTTGCGCCTTGCCGCTTTCGATATATTCCATGATCCGGTCGCGCTGCCGTCCGGATATCACCGGGCCCATCACGTTCGTCGGATCGTCGAAGCCGCCCCAAGCCGCCAGATAGCCTTCATAGGTCGCCTGAAGCACGGCCACAGCCTCCTCATAGCGGCTGCGCGGCACGAGCAGGCGCGTCAACGTCGCGCAGCCCTGTCCCGCATGGAAGCAGACGATCGACTGCGCCACCGACGCCGCGAAGTTCGGCGCGTCCTCCAGCACGATCAACGCCGACTTGCCGCCCAGTTCCAGGAATACGCGCTTCAGCGTATCCGCGCCCTTTTCCATGATGCGCTTGCCCACGCCCGTGGAACCGGTGAAGGAAATGAGATCGACGCGCTTGTCGGTCACCAGCATTTCGCCCAGCAGCGCCGGCTCCTGGCCGGTGACGACGTTCAGCACGCCGACCGGGAAGCCGATTTCGTCAGCAATCTCACCCAGAATGGCGGTGATGAGCGGCGTGTCGGGAGCAGGCTTCACGACCACGGTGCAGCCCGCCAACAGCGCGGGAATGACCTTGCCTACGGTGATGTAGAAGGGGACGTTCCACGGCGTGATGACGCCGACGACGCCGATCGGTTCCTTCACCAATGTGCGGCTGCTGGTCATGCCCCATACGACACGGTCGCCCATGGGTTTTTCCCACTCGATCTGGTCGAACAGCTCGATCAGCGGGTCGATGAAGCTGAGCGGACCGTCGACCTGCGCCATGGCGACCGCCGCGAGGGCGGAGCCAACCTCATGCTGCGCCAGTTCGGCAAGCTGGTTGCGCTTCGCCTTGAGAGCGGCGCCGAGCTTCACCACCATTTCCTTGCGCTTGGCGATGTTGGTCGACCAGTCGGTTTCGTCGAAGGCGCGGCGCGCGGCCGCGATCGCTTCTTCCATGTCGGCGGCGTTGGCGTCGGCGGCGTAGCCGATGACTTCGCCGGTCCAGGGGCTGATATCCTCATATTTCGCGCCGCCGGCCGCGTCGCGCAGCTTGCCGTCGATATAGAGTTTGCCGTCCGGGAATTTCGTCATGAAAACTGTCCTCTTGGGTGCGCTTAGTGGGTCAGGCGACGACAGGGCGCGCCTGGAAGGTGACGGCGCCGATCTGAACATCTGCCGGAGAATCGATGATCGCGCGGAATATGTAGGTTGTGGAAGCGTAGGTGGATACGCCTCTTTCCATCAGGTGAATGCCGCGCTTAGCCGCTTCCTGGAACATGCGGCCGAACGCTTCCATATCCATTTCGGTGGCCTGGTTCTCGCCCGTCATCTGACCGGCGCGCACCGTCGTGACCCGAATGCCCCTTTCGTGGAGTTCTCGGTTCAGGTCCTTGCTGAACTGCTCAACCCCCGCCTTTGTGGCCTGATATACGCAAAGATGCGGGATGTTCACCTCGACCGATTCCGACGAGATGTTGATGATGTGACCCCCGGCGTTCAGCAGCGGGATGGCCGAACGGGCGCACAGGATCGGGCCGGCGAGGTTCGCCAGAACCCCGTTCATGATCTGGCTGTCGCTCGCCTCTTCGATCAGGAAGGGCTGGAAAATCGCCGCATTGTTGATGAGGACGTCGATCCTGCCGTGCAGGCTGGCGATCTCCGCAAAGGCGGCGCGCACCGAATCGGGCGACGTGACGTCGCACTGAAAGGCGACGGCATTCTCTCCGATCACGCCCGCGACATCCCGCACCTTGGACAAAGTGCGGCCGAGCAACACGACCTTGTCGCCATCCGCCGCGAACTGCTTGGCGAGGGCGCTGCCCAGGCCGCCGTTCGCACCCGTGATGACTATGACCTTGGCAGACATTCTCTTCCCCGAATTTTATGGATGGCCCAAATTTTATGGATGGCGCTTCACTCTAAAATGGCGCGCGTGACGCGATTGGGCAACAAGCGCGCCATCGCTTAGGCGATACCGTCTCAGCTTTTGCCCGGATAGGGCGACCAGTCCCCGGCATAAGCGATGCCGCCCGGCCAGAATTCCTGTCCGCTGATCTTGCGGAAATAATGAACGGTGCGCGCCATGGACCCTGCGCTGGAGCGCGGCTCCATGGCGATACCACTCGGGCTTTCGCCCAGTGCGCGCGCCACGAAATCGGTGATGGTGAAGGTCAGGTCATCGGTCTGCTGCGCCGCCATGACCAGCTGATCGCCCGGGCAATAACAGCGCGGCTCGATCTGGAGCGACGAGAGCGCGCCGATCTGCATGCCGACATGACCCGGCACGTTCGACACCTCGACGCTGTGCACGTCGCTATACCATTTCAGCCACTCATCGAACCGACCGGGGACATAGTTGGCCAGAATGATGCTGACGCCGGACAACGGCTTGTCCTTTTGCCAGTTGGGGCTCGCCTTCCAGTCGAAATAGAGTTCGTAGCTATAGAGCCGTTCGGTCTCATCATCGGCGATCAGGCCGGCGTCGCGGGCCTCGGCCACCAACGGACCCAGCGCGGGCAGGTCGATCCTGGGATCGGGCAAGTCGAACTCATAGACGCTCATGAAGCGCCACGGCTGCGGTATGGTTTGAACCTGCTCGGGCGTCACTTCATAGCGATCCGTCGCGATAAATCCCCGCAACCGCTCCACCGCCGTGCGATGCGGACCGTCGAACCAGGCAGCGTAGTCCGCTTCCCGTCCCTGCGGCACGTTGTGCAGATGGATAGTCGTATAAAGCGCCACCCTGGTCTTCCTCTCAATCCCGTTTTCAAGGCGCCGGGACCATGATTGGGCGTCACCGTCTTCGCAATTGCCATCGCGTCGTCGAATACAGATATCGCCCACATGGTATCGCCCGAGCGGAAAAATCGCGGGGGTGAAGTGACAGGATCGTCCAAAGCAGTATCAAAAGGCAACTGACCGGAAAAATATCCGAAGGAGACAGCAGACCATGCGCGAGACGATGCGCTTAGAAGGCGCCGGGGTCACCCTGACCGCCGATGTCGCGGGCCCGCGCGATGCACAGCCTGTCCTTTTCCTGCATGGCGGCGGGCAAACCCGCCACAGCTGGAAACGCGCGCTGGAGCAGGCCGCGCGGCGAGGCTATCACGCGATCAGCCTGGACCTTCGCGGTCATGGCGACAGCGACTGGTCGCCGGAAGGCAGCTACAGTCTACAGTGCTTCGCTGGCGATCTGCGCGCCGTCATCCGCACGTTGGAAATGCCACCGGTTATCGTAGGCGCTTCCATGGGAGGCCTGACCGGACTGATCGTCGCGGCGTCGCCACCGCCGTCCGTGGCCGCGCTGGTTCTTGTCGATGTCGCCGCGCGGCTTGAAAGCACGGGCACGCAGGAGATCGGCGCCTTCATGACCAGCGCGCCCGACGGCTTCGCCTCGCTGGAGGAAGCGGCGGACGCAGTGGCGTCCTATCTGCCCCATCGGCCCCGGCCCAAGGACACGTCCGGGCTGCTGCGCAATCTGCGCTTGCGCGAGGACGGACGCTACCGCTGGCACTGGGACCCGGCCTTCGTCCGGCCCTTGGCTCACCGCGCGTCCCCGGATCCCCAGCTATTCGAACTTGCCGCCGCGTCGCTGAAGATTCCCACGCTGCTGGTCCGCGGCGGCCTGAGCCGCGTTGTCAGCGAGGAAGGCGTCGCCCATTTCCTCGACCTGGCGCCCCATGCCGAATATGTGAATGTGGCGGGAGCGGACCATATGGTTGCGGGCGACGCCAATGACAGCTTCAACGCGGCGGTCTTCGATTTCCTGGCGCGTCATGTGCCGGCCAGGGCGAAGGTCGACTGACGGAAAAGATCAGCCGCTCGTCCCGGTCCATTGCCGGACCTGGGCGAGATCGGCGGCGGCCCCGCGCCGGATCAGCCCCACTTCACTGCCAAGCGGCAGGAACTGAACCCCCCGTTCCATCAGCAATTTGGCGTTCGGCATGCCCAGCGCCGCACAGCCCGGGATGATGCCGTGCTTGCGGCAGACGGCGACGATCCGGTCGACCGCTTCGAGGACGGCGTCCGGCATGACCAGCGCGGGACCCAGACCCAGTGCGAGCGCGAGGTCGACCGGCCCGACGAACATGCCGTCGACGCCGGGCGTCGCAGCGATTTCCTCCAGATTTTCCATGGCTTCGGCCGTCTCGATCATGACGAAGCAGAGCGGCTCGGTGGGGTCGCCCGCTTGCGCGCCATAATAATTGCGGACGGGACCAAAGGAGCGGCTGCCGTCGGGCGGATAGCGTGTCGACTGCGCCGCGAGCCGGGCCTGCTCGGCGTTGGACACCATCGGCACGATGGCGCCCAGCGCGCCCAAATCCAGCGCTCGCATGATCTGCATCGGATCGTTCCATCCAACCCGCACCAACGCGCGCGTGCCGCCCAGATCCAGCGCCTGTATGCTGCTCAACAACTGGCCCCAGTCGATACCGCCATGCTGGGTATCCAATATGACCCAGTCATAGCCGGCCTTGCCGATGACTTCCGCCAGCATCGGATCACCGGTCGATACCCAGGCGCCGAAACTTGCGCGTCCCGCCTCCACCGCAGCCCGTACCTTGTCCATCCCGCCTCCTGTGTCGGCGCTCCCGCGCACCCTTCCTGCACGACAGCTATGGGTCGCCACCGCGCCCTGTCAACGTGCGACAGACGCGACCGTATCGCTCCGGCGTTAAGCGGACAAACGCCCTGTCGCGACCGGTTGATCCTCTTTATGCTGGGAATATTAGGCCGCAACCGTGTGAGATAGTGGAGTGGATATGCGCGAAAATGATTTGCCGGTCGAAGCGATAGTCGATCCCCGCACCTTCACCAGTGAAGAGGCGCTGCATGGCCTGCTCGCCCGGATCAGGCGGACCGACCCTCTGCCTTACGTCGAAGTAGAGGGGTTTCACCCCTTCTGGCTCGTATCGCGCCATGCCGACATCACGGCCGTTGAACTTGACGCGACACGGTTCATCAACGCCCCGCGCCAGGCCCTGTTTCCGCTCATCAATGAGGAGCGGACCAAGCAGTTGACGGGGGGCCAGGGCTATAAGGACGTCATGCGCAACCTGATCGCCATGGATGGACGCGAACATCGCGTCTATCGCGCCCTTACCCATTCGAACTTCCTCGCCAAGGCGCTGAACCAGATCAAGGACGATATCGAGAAGCTCGCCATCGAGTTCGTCGATCGCATGGAGGCGCGGGGCGGCGAGTGCGACTTCTCCACCGACATCGCGATGTGGTATCCCCTGCGCGTGATCATGACCATCCTGGGCGTGCCGGCGAAGGACGAAGCCTATATGCTCCGCCTGACCCAGCAGACCCTCTCGTCGGAGGACCCCGAGTTCATCAAGCCGGGCGAGAGCGGCATGTCCGCGATGCTCCAGATGTTCCAATATTTCCAGCCGATCATCGCCGACCGGCGCGCCAACCCGCGCGACGACATCGCCAGCGTCGTCGCCAACGCGAAGCTGGACGACGAATATCTGCCGGACCGGGACGTCTTCGGCTATTTCCTGATCCTGGCGACGGCTGGCCATGACACGACCAGCTATTCGCTGGCGGGCGGTTTGCTGGCGCTGATCCAGAATCCGGACCAGTTCGCCAAGCTGAAGGCCGATCGGTCTCTGCTGCCCACCGCCATTGACGAGATCATCCGCTGGTCGAGCCCGGTGCGTCATTTCTGCCGCACCGCGACAGAGGATGTGACCGTGGCCGGCAAGCTGATCAAGGCAGGCGATGTGATGCTGCTATCCTATCCGTCGGCCAACCGGGACGAGGCGGTGTTCGAAGATCCCTTCGCCTTCCAGGTGGACCGCAAGCCGAACCGGCATCTGGCATTCGGGACGGGGCCGCATCTGTGCCTGGGGCAGCATCTCGCCCGTATGGAGCTGACCGCTTTCCTGTCGGAATTTCTCGACCGGATCGACCATATCGAACTGGCGGGCGAACCGCGCTGGGTCGAGGCGACGTTCGTCGGCGGCGTCAAGCAGATGCCAGTGCGCTATGGTTTCAAGGAGCGGGCCAGCGCCAGCGCCTGACGGCGAAGCGAACGATCCTGCGACGTTGCAATGGGCGCGGCGAGTTGCGTAGTATAGTTGGCGGCTCGCAAGGAGCGGACGAGATGCATCCCTATTACCAAGCCATCATTGACGCTTATGCGACGGCGGGTCGGCCCTATTTTCATCAGGTTACCCCTGTCGAAGCGCGCGCCATGCTGAAAACGGCGCTCGCGGCGGCTCCACCGCCCGTCGGATTGCCGGAACTGGCGGAGGTCGTGGACGAGCAGATCGAAGGGCCGCACGGCCCCATCCCCATCCGTCGCTATGCGCCTCAAGGCGAACGGCTGGGCGTCTGCGTCTATTTCCACTCGGGCGGCTGGGTGATCGGGGATCTCGATCAGGCGGACCCGACCTGCCGGCGGCTCGCCGGGGCGACGCAATGCGAGATTGTGAGCGTCGACTATCGCCTCGCGCCGGAGCATCCCTATCCGCAGCCGTTGGACGACGCCTATGCCGCATTGCTCTGGACGGCGGCTAACCGACCGGGGCCGCTGGCGCTGATCGGTGAAAGCGCGGGAGGCAATCTGGCGGCGGCGTGCGCCATCCGCGCACGCGACGAGGGCGGGCCGAAGATCGTCGCCCAGCTGCTCGCCTATCCCGTCACCGATCATCGGTGCAACACCGCCTCCTACCGCGAGATCGGCGACAAGAACTGGCTGCTGTCGACGGCGGACATGATCTGGTTCTGGAACCATTATTGTCCGCCCCATGTCGACCGTTCCCACCCGCTGGTTTCCCCTTTACAGGTCGCCGATGTTACGGGCCTGCCCCCGACGATGATCTGCGTGGCCGAACTGGACCCGCTGCGCGAGGAAGGGGCGGCCTATGGCGAGCGACTGGCCGCCGGGGGAATCTCCGTCACCCTCCGCCGCGATCCGGGCGTGCTGCACGGCTATTGGGGCGGCGCCGGCGTGGTAGATGTTTCAACCGAGGCGCTGGCGCAGGCATCTGCCTGGATCGGCAACGAATTGCGCACGGCGGCTGCCGCTGCGGAACCACATTATGGGGATATCAATGCCGCTTAAAATCATTGTGGCCGGTGGATTTGGAGCCCTTGGCCGGGCCGTTTGCGCGGATCTGATTGCGCGGGGGCATCAACTCGCGGCGGTCGATCTGGCGCCCGTGCCCGAAGGATTTGACGGCGCGGGCTTTGGCGGCGTCGACCTAGCCGATGCCGATGCGGTCTCGGCCGCCTATGCCAGCGCCGCCGACGCACTTGGCGGACTCGACGGCGTGGTCAATGTCGCGGGGGGGTTCCTGTGGGAAACCGTCGCCGATGGCTCGATCGACAGCTGGGACCGCATGTATCGCATGAACGTCCGCACGGCGGCGATCTCTTCGCGCGCGGCGCTGGCGCATCTGTCCACGGGCGGCGCGATCGTCAATGTGGGCGCCGCCGCTGCGGCGAACGTGGCGACCGGCATGGCGTCCTATGCCGCTTCGAAGGCGGGCGTGATGGCCCTGACCGAAGGGTTGGCCGACGAGCTGCGAGGCAAGGGCATCCGCGTCAACGCCGTCCTGCCCACCATCATCGACACGCCCACCAACCGCAAGGACATGCCCGACGCGGATTTCAGCGCCTGGGTTTCGCCGGCGTCAGCGGCGAAGGTGATCGCCTTCCTGCTGTCCGATGAAGCCGCAAGCGTGACCGGCGTCGGCGTCAAGCTGTCGGTGGGCGGCTGACGCCAGGCTTGTCTGGCGAAGGGCGAGGCCTTCCAGGCCAAAGCATTTAAAAAGATGGCGGCGATGACCGGCCGGTAAAAATCCGGTCATCGCCCCGACGAAATCATTGGCGCATGCTTGCTCTTACGAGGTAGGCGGTGCCAACACCCGTCGGGATTGTCCAACGACCCCGAGAATCAGGGAAGAGCAGCATGAGCACGACAGAACAGACGAGCGGCATCAACGCTGCGGTTCCCGACAAGGAAACTCAGCTTGAAATCTACCGGCGCATGGCGCTGATCAAGCAGAATGACGAAGCGTCGCGGAAGGTGATCCGCTCGGGCCGCCTCATGATGCCTTATTATTCGCAGCGCGGTCAGGAAGTGATCCCCTCGGCGATTTCGGTCAACCTGAACGCCGATGACCAGATCTGCACCATCTATCGCGGCATTCACGACATGCTGGCGAAGGGCGTGCCGCTCAAGGACCTGTGGGCGGAAATCGCCGGCCGCGTCACCGGCACCTGCAAGGGCAAGGGCGGGCCGATGCACATCACCCATCCGGCCTCCGGCGCCATCCTGACGACCGGGATCGTGGGCTCCTCCATGCCGATCGCCAACGGTCTGGCCTGGTCGTTCAAGCTCGACGGCAGCCGCCGGGTCGCCATCGCCAATTTCGGCGACGGCGCGTCGAACATCGGCGCTTTCCACGAAAGCCTCAACCTGGCGTCGGTCTGGAAGCTGCCGGTCGTATTCGTCTGTCAGAACAACCGCTACGCCGAACATACCAAATATGAGGTCGGAACCTCCGTCGATCAGGTGTCCAAGCGCGCCATCGGCTATGGCATGCCCGGCGTCACGGTGGACGGCAACGACCCGTTCGCCATGTATGCCGCCGCGCATGAAGCGATCAACCGCGCCCGCGACGGCGAAGGCCCGACGCTGATCGAAGCGATGACCTTCCGTTTCTTCGGCCACGTCTTCGGTGATGACGACGCCTATATGGACGCGGGCGAGAAAGCGGCCTGGGTGGAAAAGGACCCGGTTCCCGCCTTCCGCGCCAAGCTGATCGAAACGGGCGTCGCGAGCGAAGAGCAGTTGTCTGCGCTTGAAGCCGACATCGCAGCGCAGATTGAGGGCGCGATCGAATATGCGCTTGGCAGCGACTTCCCGCCGGTGGAAGAACTGACCCGCGACGTCTATGCAGAAGCAGGAGCCGCCTGAGATGACCGCCGAAACGAAGAAGTTGAACATTATCCAGGCGATCAACGAGGCGATCGCCGAGGCCATGGAGGCCAATCCCAAGGTTGTGGTGCTGGGCGAGGACGTGGCCGACAAGGAAGGCGGCGGCGTCGTCGGCGTGACACGCGGCCTGTCGACCCGCTTCGGCGATGATCGCGTGCGCTCAACCCCCATCTCCGAACAGGCGATCGTCGGTGCGGCGATCGGCGCGGCGATCAACGGCTACAGGCCGGTGGCGGAGATCATGCTGATGAACTTCACCACCGTGGCGATGGACATGATCGTCAACCATGCGGCGAAACTGCGCTTCATGTCCGGCGGCCAGACGGGCGTGCCGATCGTGATCCGCATGATGACCGGCGCGGGCATCGCATCGGCCGGGCAGCATTCGGACTTCCTGGAGGCCTGGTTCGCCCATACCCCGGGCCTGAAGGTCGTCGCTCCGTCGACCCCGGAAGACGCCAAGGGGCTGATGCTCTCGGCCATCGCCGATCCCGATCCGGTGATCTTCATCGAATGTTCGCGCGCCTACGGTACAACGGCCCCTGTCCCAGTGGACCTCAAGCCCATTCCGCTGGGCAAGGCGAAGGTCGTGCGCGAAGGCAGCGACGTGACCATCGTCAGCTATTCCGAAATCGTCGTGCGCGCGCTGGCGGCGGCGGCGGAGCTGGAGAAGGAAGGCGTATCGGCAGAGGTCATCGACCTGCGCACGATCAACCCGTGGGACCGCGAAACCGTTTTCGCGTCGGTCCGCAAGACCGGTCGTCTGGTCGTCGCCCATGAGGCGGTGAAGGAATTCGGCGTCGGCGCGGAAATCGCCGCAACGGTGCAGGAAGAACTCTTCTCCGCGCTCAAGGCGGCCATCAAGCGGGTTGGCGCTCCTTTCACTTCCGTGCCATTCTCGCGCCCGCTTGAGGAGGCGTTCATTGTCCAGCCCGGACAGATCGCCGACGCCGCGCGGGCCACGCTCAAGACCAACTGAAATCACGGCCAGGCGCAAGCCTGGCCGCTTCATGCAAGGACATTACTTCATGGCAATGGACGTTATCCTTCCCAAGATCGGCTTCTCGATGACCGAAGGCGTGCTCGCCGAATGGCTGATCGCCGATGGCGGCGCGGTCAAGGAAGGCGAACCGCTCTTCTCGATCGAAAGCGACAAGTCGACCAACGAGGTCGAAGCCCCGACATCCGGCACGTTGCGGATCATCGGCCAGCCCGGTGAAACCTACGAAGTCGGCGCGGTTATCGGCACGATCGAATAAGCGCTCCGGCCGGCGGGGCGCGGCGGCGGCGAGCCATAATGCAATGTCATCATTGCATTTATCGCCGCAAGCTTTATTTCAGCCGGCGGATGTCCAGGGAACGGGCCAGACTCCTTCGCGAAATGGCCTGCCCGTCGCGGACCTGATGAGAAGAAATGGACGCATTACCCATGTCGAAGGCCGATGACACGCAGGCGCTGAAGGCTCTGGTAGCCACCGAACCGCATATCCTCGACGCGCATCTCGCCGAGCTTGATCCGGTGCCGCTGCTGCTGGTCTACACGCATCTTTCGGGTGACGAGTCCCTGCTCGAAAAGTTCCGCCCCCACATCAAGGGCGCATGGAGCTTCGAAGTCGACATTCCCGAGCCGCTCCAGGCCGAGCTGCGCGAAAAGGTGATCGCGACGCTGAAGGACTATACGGCGAATGATCGCCCGCTGCCGCCCGCCCCCGACATGGACCCGCTGCAACGCATGTGCGACGCGGCCGTGGGCCAGCATGTCCCGTCCGAATATATGCCGATGGTGCTCGAAGAGCTGAACTTCGACCAGACCGACGCCAAGTCGGTGCGCTGGCGCAAGCCGGTGTCGCGCGAGACGCTCGATCGCTATCATGTCGTTGTGATCGGATCGGGCTATTCCGGGCTCGCCATGGCGATCAAGCTCAAGGAAGCCGGCATTCCCTTCACCGTCATTGAAAAGAATGACGATGTTGGCGGCACCTGGTATGAAAACAGCTATCCGGGCGTCGCCGTCGACACGCCCAATCATTTCTATTCCTATTCCTTCCGCACCTCATCCAACTGGGACCATTATTTCGCTCAGGGTCCCGAGATCATCAAATATATCCGCACGGTCTATAGCGAAGCGGACATCAAGGACCGCATCCGCTTCGAAGAGGAAGTGATCCGCACCGTCTGGGACCAGGAAAAGGCGCTCTGGGCGATCACGATCCGGCGCAAGGACGGCAGCGAATATGAGATGGCCGCCAATGTCGTGGTCAGCGGTTCGGGCCTGCTCAACCGCCCATCCATCCCCAATATTCCGGGGATGGAGGACTTCAAGGGCCCGAAATTCCATTCGGCGCGCTGGGACCACGGCGTCGACCTGACCGGCAAGCGCGTCGTGCAGATCGGCACCGGCGCATCGGGCATGCAGATCGGCCCGGCCATTGCGCCCAAGGTGGGGCATCTCACCATCTTCCAGCGTTCGCCCCACTGGGCGCGCAAGAACCCGCTGCTTTTCGCTGAAGTCAGCGATGGTGTGAAATGGGGGCTGGAAAACATCCCCTTCTATACCAAATGGTATCGCTTCCAGCTGCTCTACGCGACCTCTGACGGCGTGCTGCCGTCGCTGCGCAAGGACCCGAACTGGCCGGAACCGCAGACCTCGCTCAACGCCGCCAACAAGGCCATCCGTGAACAGCTGATCGAACATATGCGGTCCGAACTGGGCGGCGACGAGGAATT
>DASVOF010000114.1:0-8791 GCA_036383495.1 Sphingobium sp.
ACGAACCTGCACCGAGCGCACTCGATGCGGTCCGACATCACGGCTGATAAACAACCGCCAGAGGGGCCCGGCCCGCAGGAGCAATATCGGCAGGCGAACGCCAAAGCGCAAGGGACGGGCGCATCAGCAACAATTTGTTACAAGGCGAACGCTTAGTCCTCCCCATCGGGCGATGGGGAGGGGGACCAGCCGCAGGCTGGTGGAGGGGAAAATGCGCAACGTCCCTCCGTGAACAACACGCCCAGATCAAACATCCTACCACACGTCGCGGAAATCCGCCGCCACCCCGACCACACCCTGTTGACGCCCGGTTCCAACCGCCGCATGGCTGCGCCCATGAGCGACCAGTTCACCCCCGCCGAACAGCATGCCGACGCGCCCCTGCGCCTCTTCAACAGCCTGACCCGCACCGTCGAGCCCTTCGCGCCGATCAAGGCTGGTCACGCCCGCGTCTACAGCTGCGGACCAACCGTCTACAACTACGCCCATCTCGGCAATCTGCGCGCCTATGTGTTCACCGACACGCTGCGCCGGACGCTGCTGTGGAAGGGGCTGGACGTCACCCACGTCATCAACATCACCGATGTCGGCCATCTGACCAGCGATGCGGACGCGGGCGACGACAAGATGGAGGCGGCGGCCCGCGCGCAGGCGAAGAGCATCTGGGATATCGCCGCGCATTATACCCACGCGTTCAAGCAGAATATCGCCGACCTCAACATCATGGCGCCCAGCGAATGGACGGTGGCGACCGACTATGTCCCGCAGATGATCGCCTTTGCGAACAAGATCGCGCCCGCGCACTGCTATGAACTGGAAAGCGGCCTCTATTTCGACAGCGGCACGGTACCGGATTATGGCGCGCTGGCGGGTGGCCGCGACGACGCGGCGCACGCCCGCATCGACCCCGTCGCGGGCAAGCGCAACCCCAGCGACTTCGCCATCTGGCGCAAGTCCCCGCCCGGCGAACAGCGCCAGATGGAGTGGGACAGCCCCTGGGGCAAGGGTGCGCCGGGCTGGCACCTGGAATGCTCGGTGATGAGCGAGGCGCGGCTTGGCCACCCGTTCGACATCCACACCGGCGGCATCGACCATCGCGAAATCCACCATCCCAACGAGATCGCGCAAAATCAGGCGTTCCGTTCCGCCTGCTGCGGCGAGGCCGACGCCGCGACGGCGAGCTTCACCGGCGCGCGCTGGTGGATGCACAACAACTTCCTCGTCGACCGTCAAGGCAAGATGAGCAAGTCGAAGGGCGGCTTCACCACCCTTTTCTCGCTGATCGACGCGGGCGTCCATCCGCTCGCCTACCGCCTGCTGTGCCTTGGCGCGCATTATCGCAGCGAACTGGA
Source organism: Sphingobium sp. (assembly GCA_036383495.1). Taxonomy (GTDB): domain Bacteria; phylum Pseudomonadota; class Alphaproteobacteria; order Sphingomonadales; family Sphingomonadaceae; genus Sphingobium. The sequence goes on from DASVOF010000114.1 coordinate 1,353, forward strand.
ATTCAGCGCCGAAAGCGTGAACGCCGCCCTCACCCGCCTCAAGCGGCTGGTCATGGGCGTCGAGAACCTCAAGGCCCGCGCCGAAGGGGTGACATGGCAATCGCCCCGGCTCGACTATCTGCGCGCCAATCTGCATCCCAAGCTCGCGCCGCTGCTGGAGCAATTCGACGCCGCGATCAGCGACGACCTGATGACGCCGCGCGCGCTGCCCTTGCTGGAGGAAGTGATCGGCCTCAAAAAAGTGCCGGTCGATGAGAAGCTCTGCCTGCTGGCCGCGTTCGATCAGGCGCTGGGTCTCAATCTCCTGACGCTGAGCCGCGCCGACCTGCGCCTCCAGCCCAGGGATACACTTATCTCGCCGGAGGAAATCGAGGCGGAACTGGACCGTCGCCAGAGCGCCAGGGCCGAAAAGGACTTCGCTTTGTCCGACGAGATTCGCGACGGCTTGATCGCACGCGGGGTTGAGGTGATGGACGGCGACCCGCTGCGTTGGGACTGGCGCCTCAATCTGGATTAATTCTTATTTGCCAAGTCCTTACAATTCAGTCACATTGAGGGAAACGCCGCCATTCGCGCGCCGCCGGCTCTGGACAGTCGCCGCCGGACAGCGCACCTTGCCTGCATGAAATGGCGCGTTCCTGCGATCCTTGCGGTCCTCTGCGGTGCGGCGGTTACACCCGCGCCCGCTCAAACTTTCATGTTCGAAACCGGGACAACGCTGCTCGCCAAATGCCGGAACAAGGCGCCCGAATATGCACTGGCCTGCACCGCCTATATCGTGGGCGCAGTGGACGGCATCAAGAAGGACGTCTTCATCGGTCGCACGCAGCCGAATTGCTGGCCCGCGCAGATGGACGCGGAGGAGGTTCGCCGCATCGTCGTGGCCTATCTGGAAAAATATCCCGACCAGCGAAAAGCTCCGGCTTCATTGCTGGTCAGCGTCGCGCTCAACACGCGCTACCCTTGCGAGCAATAAGGCCGATCACTCTGATCGATGCTCTGCGCTGGCCCAATCCGCCCCGCGGCTGCTATAAACTTGCGTTAGCCCCTACATCATCGTAGGGGCGGCCCCTATTTTTTATATCTTAGGAGATGTGACGTGGCGGCGAAGTGGACGCCGGAAAGCTGGCGGGAGCATAAGGGCATTCAGATGCCCGTCTATCGTGACGCACAGGCGCTTGCCGCCGTGGAGGCTCAGCTCAGCCAGTTTCCCCCGCTCGTCTTTGCCGGCGAAGCGCGTAACCTTAAAGCTGAACTCGCCAAGGTAACGAATGGCGAGGCGTTCCTGCTGCAAGGCGGCGACTGCGCCGAAAGCTTCGCGGAGTTCCACCCGAACAACATCCGCGACACCTTCCGCGTGCTGCTCCAGATGGCGGTGGTGCTGACCTTCGCGTCCAAGCTGCCGATCGTGAAGGTCGGTCGCATGGCGGGCCAGTTCGCCAAGCCGCGCTCGGCCGACACCGAGACGATCGGCGGCGTGGAGCTGCCCAGCTATCGCGGCGACAATGTCAACGACATCGCTTTCACGCCCGAATCGCGCGAACCCGACGCCCAGCGCATGATCCGCGCCTATAACCAGTCGGCGGCTACGCTCAATCTTCTGCGCGCCTTCTCGACCGGTGGCTACGCCAGCCTGGATCGGGTGCATGGCTGGATGCTCGATTTCATGGGCCGCAGCCCGCTGGCGGCCAAGTTCGACGCGGTCGCCGATCAGATCGGCGCGGCGCTCGACTTCATGCGCGCCTGCGGCCTGTCCCCCGAAACGGTGCCCCAGCTGGGCGGAACCAGCTTCTACACCAGCCATGAGGCGCTGCTGCTCCCCTATGAGCAAGCGCTGACCCGGCAGGATTCGCTGACCGGCGACTGGTATGACACGTCCGCGCACATGCTGTGGATCGGCGACCGCACGCGGTTCGAAGGGTCCGCCCATGTCGAATATCTGCGCGGCATCGGTAACCCGATCGGCATGAAGTGCGGCCCCAGCCTGGAGCCCGACGCGCTCATCCGCCTGCTTGATGTTCTGAATCCGACCCGCGAAGCCGGGCGAATCACGCTCATCACGCGCTATGGCCATGACAAGATCGAAGCGGGCCTGCCCAAGCTGGTCCGCGCGGTGCTGCGCGAAGGCCATCCGGTGGTCTGGTCCTGCGACCCGATGCACGGCAATGTCATCAAGGCGGCCAATGGCTACAAGACCCGCCCGTTCGAGCGCATCCTGGCCGAAGTGCGCGGCTTCTTCGCCGTGCACCGGGCCGAGGGCAGCTTCGGCGGCGGCATCCATGCCGAAATGACGGGCCAGAATGTGACCGAATGCACCGGCGGCGCCATCGCCATCACCGACGAGGGCCTGGCGGATCGCTACCACACCCATTGCGACCCGCGCCTCAACGCGGCGCAGAGCCTCGAACTCGCTTTCCTGCTCGCGGAAATGCTGAACGAGGAACTGAAGGAACGCCGAGCGGCCGCCTGACCACATACCGTCATCCCCGCGCAGGCGGGGACCCATCTCCTGAGCCAGCCCCAAGCAGTAAGGTTCAAAGATGCGCCCCCGTTCCGCAGGGATGACAGCTGAAAAGCTACCCGTCACACGCCGGTAACAATGTCGTGATTCACAACTTGCTTTAACGGGTCGAAGCCGTAGCTTCAGCCCATGGCAAAGGAACCGGTATTGGCGACCATCGCCGTCTACAGTCTCAAGGGGGGCGTTGGTAAAACGACCTTCGCGATTAATCTCGCCTGGGCCTCCGCAAACATCTCGAAACGGCGGACGCTCCTGTGGGATCTCGATCCGCAGGCCGCATCAAGCTGGCTGATCTCGACGGACATGCAGAGCCGGGACGCGGCTCAGGCGATTTTCAGCAAGGATGTCGACGTCCACAAGCTCATCCAGCCCTCGACCGTGCCGGGGCTGGACCTGATCGCCGCCGATACATCGCTGCGCGGGCTCGACCATCTGTTCCGCGAGATGGACAAGAAGAAGCGGCTCGCGAAGCTGATCGAAACGCTCGGCCGCGATTATGACCGCATCATCCTGGATTGCCCGCCCGGCCTCACCGAAACCAGCGATCAGGTGCTGCGCGCCGCCGACATGATCGTGATTCCGGTCATCCCCTCCCCCCTTGCACAGCGCGCCATGGGGGAGGTTGCCCGCTACCTGGTGCAACGCGGCGGCCAACATCCGCCCATCATGCCGGTCTATTCAATGGTCGACCGCCGCCGCGCCCTGCATCGCAACGCCCTCGACGAGCAGCCGGGATGGGAAGCTATCCCGATGGCGAGCGCGGTGGAGCAGATGGCCGTCCGCCGCAAGCCGCTGGGCGCCTTCGCAGCCACATCGCCCCCGGCCCAGGCCTTCTCAAGCCTTTGGACATCGATAGAGCGTCAAGTTCTGGGGTAACGGGGCAAAGGAACCACATCCGTCATGCCAGCGAACGCTGGCATCTCAGGAGATGACGCGCAACATGGCCTAAGACCCCATTGCCCGCCCAATCAGGCCGCGATATCGTAAGGCCGGATTTCGCCCGTCAGATACAGGTTGCGCGCCTTAGACCGGCTGAGCTTGCCCGAGCTGGTGCGCGGCAGCGTCCTCGGCGGCACCAATTCGACGACGCAGTTCATACCCGTGATCGCGCGCACCCGCTCGCGAATCTGGTCGCGCAGGCGCGTCCGCTCGTCATTGTCGGAGGTGCGGCAATGCACCAGCACGGCCGGCGCTTCTTCCCCGCCCGGCGTGGTGATGGCGAAGGCGGCGATATCGCCCTGCTTGAAGCCGGGCAGTTGCTCCACCGCCCATTCGATGTCCTGCGGCCAGTGATTCTTGCCGTTGATGATGATCATGTCCTTGGCGCGGCCGACGATATAGAGATAGCCGTCGCTCAGATATCCCATGTCGCCGGTGTCGAGCCAACCGTCGGCCATGCAGGCGTCGGTCGCTTCTTGATCGCGGAAATAGCCGACCATCAGCGAAGGCCCGGTCGTCCACACCTTGCCGATCTGGCGCTCGCGCAGCAGCCCGCCATCCTCGTCGCGAATCTCCACGATCATGTCGCGCGCGGGCTTGCCGCAATTGACGATGGAGCGGAAACGCTGCGGGCGACCCTCGGTCGCGGCGCCGCCCGATAGGTCGGTTTCCTCGACCAGTTCGACGATGATGCCCTCGCCCGGCGGCATGATGGTGACGGCCAGCGTCGCTTCGGCCAGGCCATAGCTCGGCAGGAACGCCCTGGGGCTGAAACCCGCATCGCCGAACGCATCGACGAAGCTCTGCATCACATCAGGGCGGATCATGTCCGCGCCATTGCCCGCGAGCCTCCAGCGGGAAAGGTCGAAACGGTCCTGCGCCTTGGTCTGGCTCGACATGCGCCGCGCGCAAATGTCATAGCCGAAGGTCGGCGAGTAGCTGATCGACGTGCCTTCGTTCCGGCTGATGAGGTCCAGCCACGCCAGCGGACGGCGGGCGAAATCCTCGGTCTTCATATAATCGGTCGACACCTGATTGGCGACGACCGACAGGAAGCAGCCGACCAGCCCCATGTCATGATACCAGGGCAGCCAGCTGATGCAGCGATCGCTGTCCTGCAATTCCATGCCATGACTGTGCGCCGCCAGATTGCTGAGCAGCGCATGGTGCGTCACGGCCACGCCATGCGGAAAGCGCGTCGATCCGCTGGAATATTGCAGATAGGCGATTTCTTGCGCCTGCGCCTGCGGCAGATCGCACGGCGCGGCCTCCCGCGCGATGAAATCTTCGAACGCGATGCTTTCGACCGACTGCTGCCGCCCGGACTCGCCCGCCATCTCCTCCAGTTCCTTGGGGAAGAGGAACAGCATCGGGTCGCAGCTGGTCAGCTGGACGTTCAGCTGGTCGATATAGCTTTCCTTGCCGCCGAAACTGGTCGGCAGCGGCAACGGCACCGGCCAGCCGCCGGCATAGATGATGCCGAAGAAAAGCATCGCGAAATCCGCGCCCGTTTCCGCCACCAGCGCGACGCGATCTTCCGGCTTCACCCCATGGGCGATCAGGCGGTGCGCGCATGCGATCGCGTCATCCCGCAATTCGCTGAACGGATAAGGCCGCGCCAGATTGCCCCGCGCGTCATGGAAGTTCAGGCCACGCCGCCCCCGCGCCGCATAGTCCAGCGCTTCGCCCAGCGTCTCGAAGTCCGAGAAGCGGCGCGGCAGGTCATCATTGGTCGGTGTTGGCGCCATCATGCTTTGCGAACCCGTCATATTGGTGTCACCCAATGCCATATTTTTATCATCCGGGCGGGCCGCTATCATCTTTGAAGCGTCCGTGCACCGGATAGTTTCGTTCCAGCATGGCTTCTACAGCACAAGGCGCGGTAAAATTCCGGCCCGACTGTGGCATAAACATGGCGCATAACGCATGATATCGCGCATGAACGACCGCCGACCTGCCCCTCCCCTTGATGATGAACGCCTGCGCGAGCTTGCGCTGCGCTATGTCGGCCGTTTCGCCACCAGCCGCGCGAAGCTGCTCGCCTACCTCCAGCGCAAGCTGCGGGAGCGCGGTTGGGAGGGCGAGGACGGGCCCGATCCGGAGCAGCTTGTCGAGCGCTTCTGCGACCTCGGCTATATCGACGACAGCAGCTATGCGGTGATGAAAAGCGCCTCGCTAGTCCGGCGCGGCTATGGCGCCCGCCGCGTCGACGAAACGCTGCGCGCCGACGGCATCGCCGAAGCCGACCGGGAAGAAGCCGACACCAAGACCCGGACCGAAAGCTGGGCCGCCGCCGACCGCTTCGCCCGCCGCAAGCGCCTTGGCCCCTATGCGGCCGAGCGGCCCGACCCCAAACAGCGCGACAAATGGATCGCCGCTTTCCTGCGCGCGGGCCACAGCTACGCCATCGCCCGACAATGGATCGACGCCGCACCGGGGGAAGTGCCGGAAAGGGAGGAATAGAGGTGAAGCCCCGTGCTCCTGCGAAGGCAGGAGCCCAGTTCAGACCTCGCGGCTGGGCTCCTGCCTTCGCAGGAGCACGGAACCATTCCGAACAAGCGTCGCGCAAGGTAGACAAAGGGGTATGGCGCCAACCCCACTCTCTAGGGTAACTCCACCCCATGAAGCGCCTCCCTTTCCTGCTCTTTGCCGCCCTCGCCGCCTGCTCGCAAACCGCTCCCAAGGCGGAAAAGGCGACCACGGCGGCGGCCCCTCAGGGCGCGCTCCTCCTCCCCCTCATCATCCGCACTGCAAAGGCTGAGCATCGCTTCCGCGTCGAAATCGCCCGCACGGACGCCGAGCAGGCGCAGGGCCTCATGTTCCGCAAGTCGCTCGACCCCGATGGCGGCATGCTGTTCCCCATGGCCCCGCCGCGCACCGCCAGCTTCTGGATGAAGAACACGGTGATCCCGCTCGACATGCTGTTCATCCGCACCGACGGCTCCATCGCCTTCATCGCCGCCAACACCGTGCCCTATTCCCGCGAGCCGGTGTCGGCCGGCGTCCCGGTCGCCGCCGTGCTGGAATTGCGCGGCGGACGCGCGGCCGAGCTTGGTCTCAAGGAAGGAGACCGGGTCGCCTGGGGCCGGTGCGCCGCGCCGGGCGAAGACATCCCGGCCGATCTGGATTTCTGTCCCGCCGCCGCCCGCTGACCCCATATCCGCCTTGCCAATCCCCCGCCCCCGGCTTAAGCGCTTCGCCCATGGGAATCCTTGGCAAGATCTTCACCTGGTGGGATGGCGCGACCATCGGCACCTCGCTTTATACCTCCCGCAAGGGCAAGAAGGTGGGCGAGGATCATCAAGGCAATATCTATTATGAAGGCGGGGCCGACGTGCACGGCGTTCCCCGCCGCTGGGTGATCTACAACGGCAATAATGACGCGAGCCGCGTGCCCGCCGAATGGCACGGCTGGCTGCATCACACGATCGAAGGAACGCCCGAAAGCTTCCTGCCGCCGCCGCGCATTTGGGAGAAGGACTTCACGCCCAACGCCACCGGCACCCCCAACGCCTATCGTCCCTCGGGCGCGCTGGAAAAGGGTGGTCAACGCCAGAAGGCGACCGGGGACTATGAGGCATGGAGCCCCGACGCGTCATGATCCGGCGCCCGGCGGGGGCCGTCCTGCCGATCCTGTCCTGCGCGCCCGTCCTCGGCTGCTTGCTGATGCTGGCGGCATGCGGCGGCGATGATCTGCCCACCGCCAATCAGACCGGCCCGATCCGCATCGAAGGGCAAAAGATCAGCAACGGCGCTTCGGCTACCCTGCCCGGCACGCCCATGGCGGAGCGCGTGGCCGTGATCGGCCTGCTCAACAAGCGCAACGGCATCACCACCGATCTGACGATGAAGCCCGGCGACGCGCTGCGCGTGGGCGACGCGATCGTCCGCCTGCAAGCATGTGAGACCAGCGCACCGTGGGAAAATGTGCAGGAAACCGGCGCTTTCGTTCAGCTCGATGTGCGTAGCACCGCAGACG
>DASVOF010000115.1:0-6062 GCA_036383495.1 Sphingobium sp.
GCCTCGAAAGAATGTATCAGAGCTCGTCGTCGTCGCCGCCGCCGTCGTCCAGACCGCCCACCATCATCTCTTCGGCAACCTCGGCAGTACGGCTGCGGATGGCACGTTCGAGCCGCTCGGCGACGTCGGGATTGTCCTTGAGATAATTCTTGGAATTCTCGCGACCCTGGCCGATGCGGATCGAGTCATAGCTGAACCAGGCGCCCGATTTCTCGACGATGCCGGCCTTGACGCCGAGATCGAGGATCTCGCCGATCTTGGAGATGCCCTGCCCGTACATGATGTCGAATTCGACCTGCTTGAACGGCGGTGCGACCTTGTTCTTCACGACCTTCACGCGCGTCGTGTTGCCGACGATCTCGTCGCCATTCTTGATCTGGCCGGTGCGGCGGATGTCGAGGCGGACCGACGCGTAGAATTTGAGCGCGTTGCCGCCGGTCGTGGTTTCGGGGTTGCCGAACATCACCCCGATTTTCAGCCGAATCTGATTGATGAAGATGACGATGCAGCGCGAGCGGCTGATCGAACCGGTCAGCTTGCGCAGCGACTGCGACATCAATCGCGCCTGCAGGCCGACATGGCTGTCTCCCATCTCGCCCTCGATTTCCGCGCGCGGCACCAGCGCCGCGACCGAATCCACCACCAGCACGTCGATGGCGTTCGAGCGCACCAGCGTGTCCACGATCTCCAGCGCCTGCTCGCCGGTGTCGGGCTGCGACACGATCAGTTCGTCAATGTCGACGCCCAGCTTCTTGGCATAGCCAGGGTCCAGCGCATGTTCGGCGTCGACAAAGGCCGCGATGCCGCCCTTCTTCTGCGCCTCGGCGATGACGTGCAGCGCCAGCGTGGTCTTGCCCGAGCTTTCGGGCCCGTAAATCTCGATGATGCGCCCCTTGGGAAGGCCGCCGATGCCCAATGCGATGTCGAGCCCCAGCGATCCGCTTGAGATCGCCTCGATCTCGAGCTTCTCGCGGCTGCCCAGCTTCATGGCCGAACCCTTGCCGAAGGCGCGGTCGATCTGGGAAAGGGCCGCTTCCAATGCTTTCTGTCTGTCCATTGTCCCTGTCTTCTTGGAATCGATAAGTGAGAGCATTGCGGTCATCGGGCCATCCCCTGTCAAGCGGAACGCGCCGATTCAGTGGCGCATGGCCACCATGTATCTGGTTTGTTCACATAGAACAAGAGAGGAACAGAAATTTCCTATCAGGCCGTCAGAACCTTGTTCAAGGCGCGCTCGACCGCCCCGATCGTATAGGGTTTGGCGAGCGTCGGCCGCGCCGCATGGCCTTGCGGCAGATCGTCGGCGATGCCCCCCGTCGCGAAGACGAAGGGGATGCCGCTTTGCGCGAGTATGTCGGCGACGGGCCAGGATTTTTCGCCCTGCAGGTTGCAATCGACCAGCGCCGCATCGAACCCGCCCCTGCGCGCATGGTCGCACGCCTCGTCCACCGACACGGCGATGGCGTGCAGGCGATAACCGAGCGTATCGAGATAATCCTCCAGCATCATGCCGATCATCGCCTCATCCTCTACAACCAGGATGGTCTTGCCTTCAGACATGCTCTGCCCCACTTAATCGTTACGCACGGCTATCGCACCGATCGCCCTCTAACCAGCATAATCGCTTGATCGCCCAAGAAGTTCATTCCGCCGCAGGTCGCATCGCCAGGGCGTCGCGCGCCGCCTCCGCCAGCTGGCTGACGGAGAAGGGCTTGGGCAGGAAAACCACATTGGCGATGTCGATCGACTTGCGCAGTTGTTCCTCGGCATAGCCCGACATGAAGAGGACAGGCAGGTCGGGATGGCTCTGCCGCGCCCGCGCCACCATCGACGGGCCGTCCATATTGGGCATGACCACGTCGGAGATGAGAAGATCGATCTGCTCGTCGCCGGCAAGCACCTCCAGCCCCTGTTCGCCGTCATTGGCGGTCAGCACCTTATAACCCTGCCGGGTGAGCGCGCGTTCGGCGACGGCGCGCACCATGTCCTCATCCTCGACCAGCAGCACCGTGCCCGTACCCCAGGTTTCCGTGCGCCGGACCGGAGCGGGGGCCTGCGCCGCCTGCTCCATGTCCGCGCCCTGATAGACGGGCAGGTAGATGACGAAGCTCGCCCCCCGCCCCAGTTCGGATTCGGCGAAGATATAGCCGCCCGACTGCTTGACGATGCCGTAGACGGTGGAAAGGCCAAGGCCAGTGCCCTTGCCCAGTTCCTTGGTGGTGAAAAAGGGTTCGAAGATCTTGGACAATATGTCGGGCGGGATGCCCAGACCCATGTCGGACACGCGCAACGCGGTATAGTCGGCGGGCGGCAGGATTTCCTGGCGCATCTCCCGCACCTTCGCGGCGGGGACGCCATAGGTCTGGATGTTGAGCGTGCCGCCTTCGGGCATCGCGTCGCGGGCGTTGACGGCCAGGTTGACGATCACCTGCTCCAGCTGGCCCGGATCGGCGCGCACCGCGCCCAGATTACGGCCATGGCTGACCTCCAGCTTCACGCTCTCGCCCAGCAGGCGCTTGAGCAGGTTGGAGACGTCGGCGACGATATCGGGCAGCTGCAATATCTGCGGCCTCAGGGTCTGTTGCCGCGAGAAGGCGAGCAGCTGGCGCGTCAGGCCCGCCGCCCGGTTGCTGTTCGACTTGATCTGCTGGATATCGTCATAGTCGCTGTCGCCCGGCGTATGGCGCATCAGCATCAGGTCGCTATGGCCGATGATGGCGGTCAGGATATTGTTGAAGTCATGCGCGACGCCACCCGCCAGCTGGCCGATCGCCTGCATCTTCGTCGCCTGCGCCACCTGCCGCTTGAGCTTGCTTTCCTCACTATTGTCCTTGAGGCTGAGCAGCACCGCCGCTTCGCCCAGGCCCCGCACGCCCGCCAGGCTGAGCGCGGTCGGCTCGTCCGGCTCGGTGCGCAGGCGAACGGCGATGTCGCCCGACATTTGCGGTCCCATGGCGAAGCGACGCACCGCATCAGCCACGGCCGCCTGGTCCTCGCGCACGACAAGGTCGCCGGGATAGCTGGGCTTTTCGCCGCGCTTGAGCCCCACCGCACGGGCGAAGGCGTTGTTGACGAACAGCACCCGGCCGTCGCGATCCGCCATGGCGAGGCCGAAAGGCAGCAGCGACAGCAGGGTTTCAATATAGGAAAGCGCCGACGTGCCGCCCGCGCCGCCCGCCGGTTCGTCGACCAGCAGCAGCAACATGGGTCCGTCCTGTCCGCCGCCCGTCTGGCTCATGCGCCGCAACGGCACCTGCAACAACCGCAGCGGCAACCCGCCCTGCTCCTCGCGCGCCAGGAAGAGGCGGCCCTTGTCGTCGACGCGCATGTGAGCGGCGAAATCGCGACCGGTGATATTGGCGTCGATCCGCCCCGCCGCGCGCAGCAGGAATGCGCCATTGGCCGCCCGGATGCGCCCCTCGCCCCCGATCAGCGCCGCCATGATGCCTGCTTCGCCCATCTGCCGGCCGGCCTCTCCGGTCAGCAGGCGGTGAACGTCGTCCAGCGCGCTGGGCTGTCGCACCGGCGAAAAGCGCCAGAGCAGATAATCCTCCGAACGGCCCGTGCGGCAGATATCGACGTCGAGCCGCAAAGCGCCCTGCGTCATGCCGTCCACCCTCGCCTCGCCATCGCGCCAGGCGGTGCGGGCGGCGGCGCCAAGGCTTTCGGACAAGGCGGGATCGGCAGTGATGCCGGGCGGCGTCGGAAAGCCGGGAAACCATTCGCCGAACAGGTCGCTCGCGCACACCAGCCGGCCGGCCCGATCGGTCACCGCGATCGCCATGTTGGAGGCGTCCGCCGCCGCCCGCGCCACGGTCCAGTCGGGCGTGGCTTCGCGATCGGCGGTCTCGGCGGGATAGAGGCGGCGATACCAGCTGAGCAGCGCCGCCGCCGCCAGCACGGTCGCGGCGAAACCGACCGCCAGCGCGGGATCGCCGATCGCATAAGCGACCAGGGCAGCCGAAACCACCGCCGCGAGAATCAACAACGGCAGGGTCATGCGGGAAGGCTGCTCGCCCATCCACGCTTCGTCATCCCTTTTGGCGCGCGCGGCCATGATCGGCCTTTCCCCTCAACCGCTTGGACTGAAACGCCTGCCGTCAGACGGAGGCGACTTCCTCCAATGCGCTGCTTTCGGGGGCCTTGCCAATCCTCAATTTGCGCGCATGCCATTTCCGGCCCATGCGATGGCGCCAGACCCAATCGGCGAGGAAATAGCCCACCACCGCCATCAGGCAGGAGATCAGCGCCAGGCCGAACAGCATCGCCGGCGCGGCTTCCGAAAACAGCCAGGCGCACCATTGGCGGATCGACGCATGTTCAGCGACCAGCGCCATGAAGCCCGACGCATCCGCCGTGCGGCCCAGCATCCAGTTGCCGATATAGACCGACGCCCACAGGATCAGCGGCGTGGTCGCGGGATTGGACAGGAAGGTCATCGCCGCCGCGACCGGGATATTGGCGCGGAAGGGCAGCGCCAGCAGCGCCGCGCCCGCGATCTGAATGCCCGGAATCAACAACAGGATGCCCACGAACAGCCCCAACGCCACCCCGCGCGGCACCGACCGGCGCGTGAAGCGCCAGAGCGATGGTTCCAGCACCCGATGGGCCACGGGGGCGAGAAAACGATTATGCTCAAGCGATTCGCGGGTCGGGGCATGGGCATGCCACCATCGGGTAAACCTGTTATCCATCAGCCATGCGCCTTCATGATGCGCTGCTGATCGCGCTTCCAATCGCGTTCCTTGATGGTCTCGCGCTTGTCATGGGTTTTCTTGCCCTTGGCCAGCGCCAGTTCGACCTTCACCTTGCCCCGGCTGTTGAAATAGAGGGAGAGCGGCACCAGCGTCATGCCCTTGCGCTCCACAGCGCCATGCATCCGGGCGATTTCGCGCTCGTGCAGCAGCAGCTTGCGCGGCCGCTTGGACTCGTGATTGAAGCGGTTGCCGTGGCTGAATTCGGGGATGTTGCTGTTGACCAGCCACACCTGATCACCCTTCACCTCGGCATAGCTTTCGGCGATATTGCCTTCGCCGAAACGGAGCGATTTAACCTCCGTCCCCTGCAGGGCGATGCCCGCCTCGAACACGTCCTCCAGGAAATATTCAAACTTCGCGCGCCGGTTTTCGGCGACGATCTTCTTCTTGTCGAAGGTTTCGGGACGGGGGCGGGCCATGGACTTCTATTAACTCACTTCACCAGATAGTGCCGCCGACGCTTTAGACCAATCCCGCAATTTCCAGCGCGCGATCGACTGCGGCGCGGCTGGATTCGGATGGCCAGGTAATCGGCAAGCGAACGTCGCCGGGCATGTCGGGGCGCACGCGGGTGAGCGCATATTTGACCGGGCCAGGTGAAGAATCGCTGAACAGCGCATCATGCAGCGGGTAGAGACGATCCTGCAGCGCCAGCGCGCCGCTCCAGTCGCCATTCGCGCAGGCCGCCTGGAAATCGGCGGTGAGGCGCGGCGCGACATTGGCCGTGACCGAGATGCAGCCCTTGCCCCCCATGGCGTTGAATCCCAGCGCGGTTTCGTCATTGCCCGACAGCTGGCAGAAATCGGCCCGGCAGGCGAGGCGCTGCGCGGTGACACGCCCCAGATTTCCGGTGGCGTCCTTGATGCCGACGATCGTCTGATATTCCTCGACCAGCCGGTGGATCACGGGAACGCCGATGTCGGTGATGGTCCGGCTGGGCACATTATAGAGGACGATGGGCAAGTCGCAGCGTTCGGCCAGATAGGCGAAATGCTGGTAGACGCCTTCCTGATTGGGCTTGTTGTAATAGGGCGCGACCACCAGCGCAGCGTCAGCCCCGGCGGCCTGCGCCGCGAACATATGCTCCAGCGCGGCTCGCGTATCGTTGGAACCGCAGCCCGCGATGACTGGCACGCGCCCTGCCGCCTGGTCGACGCAGATGGCGATGACCCGGTTATGCTCCTCCACCGTCATGGTGGCGCTTTCTCCGGTGGTGCCGCAGGGGACCAGCGCGCTGCTGCCCTCGGCGATTTGCCAGTCTACAAGGGCGCGAAACGCCGTCTCGTCCACGGCTCCGTCGCGGAA